>JAMCRS010000281.1 GCA_023380675.1 Chloroflexota bacterium | reverse complement strand
GCACTCGCCGATCACGCGCGGCACCTCCGCCGCGGCGCTGACGATCACTGCGAGGTCGACCGGGTCTGGCGTGGAGGTGATCGAAGGATAGGTCTTGATTCCGAGGATGCTGTGTTCTCTTGCGTGGATGGGGAAGACCGTTCCCCCGAAGGGGTTGTTGACGAGGTTCGCCAGGACCGTCCGTTCGACGCCCTGAGTTTCCTTTGCGCCGATCACCGCCACGAATTTCGGGGCGAAGAGCGCGTCCAGCGCGCCGAGTCCACCCGATCCAATGTCCGGGACGGCGAGGGGGACCAATCCGTTTTTCTCGTCCATGGGCGTTACGTTTTGACGTGAGATTCGACTTCTATGTACTTATTTTACCCCATGCTCCAAGGCTTGGCAATGGGAGGAGGGAAGAAAGCGGAGATTTCGACGCCCCCAACTCCAATTCAAGTCGTCGCGCACTTGTCAGAAACCCGTTTTCTCGCAGAAAACGGGTTTCTGACGCTTGGTTTTCCCTGAGATGGGCGTTTCAACACCCGGCGCCGTCGGCCCCATCAACGCAACGGGGCCCCACTGAACCAGAGACGCGGAGTGTCTGTCGCACTTCGCGTCTCTTTGAGTCACAAAGCTGGGTCGTGGCCGGCCCGCCAGGTCTCGGCTCAGTCGTTCTGCCCGAATTTGGCGATGTCTTCAGGGACTTCGGCCATTTTCGCGATGGCTTCCTTGCCTTGCACCATGACCCGGATATCCTCGACCACGGTCGGATTCGCGAGCGTGGTCACGTCGCCGACGTCTCTTTGATTGGAGATCGAAGCCAGGACGCGGCGCATGATCTTACCCGAACGCGTCTTGGGCATGTCGGAAACGATGTAGACGTGCTTGGGTCGCGCGATCTTGCCGATGATCGTCTCGTTGGCTTGTACGACCTTCTTGACGATCTCTTCACTCGGTTGCACGCCCGGCCGCAGGGCGACGTAGATCTCTGGCATGCGCCCGCGCAGCTCGTCGATCACCGGGACGACAGCCGCTTCGGCGATTTCGGGCACCGTGAGGCACGCCGACTCGATCTCCTTCGTCCCCAGCCGGTGGCCGGAAACGTTGATCACGTCGTCGATGCGACCCAGGATACGATAGTATCCGTCGGCCGCGAGCAAGGCGCCGTCGCCCGCCATGTAGGGCCAAGCGTGCCAGTCCTTGCTCTTGGCGTCCTTGTTGTAGCGTGCAAAATAGGTCCGCACGTAACGGTCCGGATCACCCCAGATCGTCTGCATGATGCCAGGCCACGGGTTGCGAATGCAGATGTTGCCCGCTTTGCCGGAGCCTGCCGGAACCTCTTCGCCGTTCTCGTCGAAGATGACCGGGTGGATGCCGGGCGCGCCGGGGCCGGCGCTGCCGGGTTTCATGGCGTGGATTGCCGGCGTGGTCGTGCACAGAAAACCGCCGGTCTCCGTCTGCCACCACGTGTCGACGATGACCGCTTCGTCCTTGCCGACGGCGTGATAGTACCAGCGCCACGCTTCCGGTTCGATCGGCTCGCCGACGGTGGTCATGTGCTTAAAGTGGAAATTGTACTTCGCCGGTTCGTCGGGCCCGACCTTGCGCAGCGTCCGAATCGTCGTCGGCGCCGTGTGGAAGATATTGACGCCCAACTGCTCGGCGATGCGCCACGGCCGCCCCGCGTCCGGAAAAGTGGGAACGCCTTCGTACATCACGCTCGTCGCGGCGAGCGCGAGCGGGCCGTAGACGATGTACGAGTGGCCGGTGATCCATCCAATGTCGGCCATGCACCAGTAGGTGTCCGTCGGGTGGATGTCCTGTATGTACTTGGATGTGCCGGCGACGTAGGCAAGATAGCCGCCGGTGCTGTGCTGAATCCCCTTGGGCTTGCCGGTCGTTCCGCTGGTATACATCAAAAAGAGCGGCGCCGTCGAGTCCATCGGAACGGGATCGACCCGCTTGCCCCT
The DNA here is from genome assembly GCA_023380675.1 of Chloroflexota bacterium. The sequence goes on along the minus strand of JAMCRS010000281.1, from coordinate 1,012 downwards.
GTATTTTTTCAGTAGATCGTTGACGAATACGTCGCGGCCTTCGACCATCGGGGTCTTGGAGCTGTACTGGCCGGGATAGCGCTGCCACACCAGCACCTTGTCCACTTCCTGGCCCATCTCCTCGGACGTTTTGACGGCAATGTCGGCGTTCACTTTGTGGTCGATCAGCGTGCCCGACCGCCAATAGCCGTCCAACGTGATCAAGATTCGGCTTCCCGAATCCTGGACCCGGGTCCCGCACGCCTGGCCGCTGAACCCGCCAAAGACTTGCGAGTGGATAATACCCAACCGCGTGCAGGCGAGCATCGTGATCGGCAGCTCGGGCGTCATGGGGAGGTGGAAGGTGACACGGTCGCCGGCCTTGAGCCCCAGGTCCTGGAGCAGTGCGGCCATTTCGTTGACCCGGTTGTAAAGGTCCTGGTAGGTCAACGCGACCGTCGGTTCCGCCTCCGGCTCGGGAACGAAGATGATCGCGGCTTTGTTGCGATACTGGTCCAGATGCCGGTCGACGCAGTTGTAGCTTACGTTGAGCTTGCCGCCGACGAACCATTTCCAAAACGGCGCGTTGCTGGTGTCGAGCACGGTTTTGTACGGCTCGAACCAGGTCAACATGTCCGCGTACTCCTTGTAGCAATCCGGGAATTTGTCCAGCCCGAATCGGTCCAAAAAGTGCGGGTCCTTCACATTAGCCTGGGCAACGAATTTCTGAGAAGGTTTGAAATACTCCTCCTCCTTCCAGTGCACGGCTATTTGCGCTTCGCTGACTTCGGTGTTTTCTTTCTTGTCCGGCTGATTCGCCATAGGAATTGCCTCCTTTCAGACTGGGTCACCTGCCCGCCGGCTTGATCGCCGTGCGGTGGGCGACGGAATACCCAACGTCAGCCAAACGGAAGACTAGGTCTCACGATTCTGATTTTCGATTGGATTCATGCCGGCGAGGCGTCTTTTTCGCGCCGCCGAGGTCTGCGGCGACCTCGGAAGTGATCCTCGCCGGGTCGGGCATGCACCCTTC
>JAMCRS010000280.1 GCA_023380675.1 Chloroflexota bacterium | reverse complement strand
GTCCTTATCGAGTCCTGACCCTGCGCGGGGATCGCGTCAGCGTCCGGGACGACAGGGGCGTACAGACCACGCTGCTCGACGGACGCGACCCCCTGGCGGTGCTGCGCGATTTGCTGGCGCCGTATCGATCCGTCATCGTGCCCGGCCTCCCGCGGTTCTTTGGCGGCGCGGTCGGCTATCTTTCATACGACATCGTGCGCCATATCGAGCGGCTCCCCGGCAGTGCGCGCGACGAGCTCGGCTTGCCGGACGCCATGTTTCTTCTGACCGATACGCTCGTCGCCTTCGATCACGTCAAGCACCGACTGCTTGTGATCGCGAACGCTCATGTCGACGGAGACGAACGGCCCGCCTACGAAGGCGCCGTCGCCCGTATCGACGCCGTGGTCGCGACCTTGAGTCAGCCGGTGCCCCCGTCCGTTCGCGTGCCGCCCGGCGACGGCCATCGTCTGGAATCGAATGTCTCGCCAGACCAATTCGCGGCGATGGTGCGGCGCGCGCAGGAATACATCCTCGCCGGCGACATTTTTCAAGTTGTCCTGTCGCAGCGCTTCGCGCGTGAGACTGCGGTGGAGGCTTTCTCCATCTATCGCGCGCTCCGGCGCATCAACCCCTCCCCGTACATGTTCTATCTCGATTTCGGGGATGTGCAATTCGTCGGGTCGTCGCCGGAAGTGTTGGTCCGCCTGGAGGAAGGAACGGCGCAGTTGAACCCGATCGCCGGCACACGACCGCGCGCCTCGACCGAGCAAGCCGACGCCCGGCTCGAGCTCGAGCTGCGGCAGGACCCGAAGGAACGCGCGGAACACGTGATGTTGGTCGATCTGGGGCGCAACGACCTCGGCCGGGTGTGCGAGTACGGCTCGGTGCAGGTACCTGATTTCATGATGGTCGAAAAGTACTCGCACGTCATGCACCTCGTTTCGCGGGTGGTCGGACGCCTGCGACCCGAGCTCGACGCGTTCGACCTGCTGCGGGCGACGTTTCCGGCCGGGACGGTCTCGGGAGCGCCAAAGGTGCGGGCAATGGAGATCATCGAGGAATTGGAAGGCACACGCCGCGGGCCCTACGCCGGCGCGGTCGGGTATTTTGGATTTCCGGTCGACGGCCGAGGCAACATGGATTTCTGCATCACGATTCGCACGATCGTCCAGCAAGGGCGGCGCGCATTGGTTCAAGCCGGCGCCGGGATCGTCGCCGATTCCGACCCACGACGCGAGCACCTAGAGTGCGAGAACAAGGCGCGCGCGCTGGCCGAAGCGATCCGGATAGCGGAGGAAGAATGATCCTGGTCATCGACAACTACGATTCGTTCACGTACAACTTGGTCCAGTACCTGGGCGAGCTCGGCGCCGAGCTTCAGGTCTATCGCAACGACGCCGTTACGGCGGACGGGGTCGGACGGCTCGCCCCTTCCCACATCGTCATTTCGCCCGGACCGGGGGCGCCGCGCGACGGCGGCGTTTCCAACGACGTAATCCACACGTTCTATCGCGACATTCCGATCCTCGGCGTATGCCTGGGTCACCAATGCATCGGCGAGGTGTTTGGCGGAGTCGTCGAGCGCGCGCCGCGGCTGATGCACGGAAAAACCTCGCGCATCTTCCACGACGGACGTGGACTATATCGAGGGATCCCCAGTCCGTTCGAGGCCGGGCGATATCACTCACTCATCGTCGCGGAACCCCTTCCCGATGACCTACAGGTCACCGCGTATACGGACGACGGCGAAGTGATGGGGATTCGCCACAGACAGTATCCCCTGGAAGGTGTGCAATTCCACCCCGAGAGCATACTGACGGAGTGCGGAAAGCAGATGCTGCGCAATTTCATGGAATACGGAGGTAGATCATGACGGAACTTGACCGGGCCATCCGAGCGTCGATCGCCAAGCTCGTCGAGGGGAGCGATCTCTCGCGTGACGAATCCGCCGCGGTGATGGGCGAGATCATGGACGGAGCGGCAACGCCGGCGCAGATGGCCGCGTTCCTGACCGCACTGCGCATCAAGGGCGAAACGGTGGAGGAAATTACCGGCTGCGCGCAAGCGATGCGCGACCGGGCCATCGCCGTCCAGCCGCGCCGGACCGATCTCGTCGATACGGCCGGAACCGGCGGCGACCGCGCCGGCACGTTCAACATTTCGACGACGGCGGCATTTGTCATCGCCGGGGCGGGTCTCGGCGTCGCCAAGCACGGCAACCGCGCCGTCTCGGGCCAGAGCGGCAGCGCCGACGTTCTCGAAGCGCTCGGCGTCAACCTCGACCTGAGCGCGGAGCAGGTGGCGGACTGCATCGACGAGGTCGGGATTGGTTTCCTCTTTGCGCAGCGGCTGCATCCGGCGATGAAGAACGTCGCGCCCGTCCGTAAGGAGTTAGGAATTCGGACCGTTTTCAACATTCTCGGTCCGCTGACCAATCCGGCGCGGACGCCGGCACAGATCGTCGGCGTGTATGACGAGCGTCTGACGACGACGATGGCGAACGTACTGCACGCCCTCGGCGTACGTGCGGCCTTTGTCTTTCACAGCGCAGACGGACTGGACGAGTTGACGACGACCGGCGCCAACCGGGTCGCGCGCTTTGACAACGGCGCGATCCACGATGAAGAGCTCGACGCTCGTGCGCTGGGCCTGCCGCGTGCCTCGCGCCAGGACCTGTGCGGAGGCTCACCCGAGGAGAACGCGCAGATCGCGCGCAGCATTCTCGGCGGCGTCGAGCGGGGACCCCGTCGCGATGTCGTCGCGTTGAACGCCTCCGCGGCCTTGGTCGCGGGAGGCAAAGCGGGTGATCTAAAGGAAGGGTTGGAGCGCGCAAATGCCGCGATCGAATCGGGTAGCGCCCTGCGCGCGCTGCAGGCGCTGGTGGCAAAGTCCAGGATCGGGATAACCGCGTCGTGATCCTCGACGAGATCGTGGAGTACAAGCGCGCGCAGGTCGCCGAGAGCGTAAGGCGCATCTCGCCAGCCGAGATGTGTGTGCGCGCCGCCGCCGCACCACCCGCACGCGATTTCGCGTCTGCGCTCGACCGCGACAATGTCGCGCTGATCGCCGAAATCAAGCGAGCGTCCCCTTCTCGAGGCGAACTGAATTCGCAGGTCGTGCCCGCGGCGCTTGCGCGCACGTATGCGGCGCACGGCGCATCGGCGATTTCGGTACTGACTGACGACAAATACTTCCGGGGCACACTCGAAGATTTGCGGGTCGTGCGTGGGGCCATCACCCTGCCGGTGCTCCGCAAAGATTTTATCGTCGACGAGTACCAGGTGTTCGAGTCGCGCGCGGCCGGTGCGGACGCGGTCTTGCTGATCGTCCGTATTCTTTCCAACACGCAGCTGAATGGTTTTCTGGACCTGGCGCAATCGCTCGGCATGGCCGCGCTGGTCGAAACACACGACGAAGCCGAGCTGGATCGCGCGCTTGCGAGCAACTCACGGATCGTCGGGATCAACAACCGCAACTTGGCTGACTTTTCCGTCGACCTGGCGACGACCGAACGGCTCGCGCCGCGCATTCCAAGGGGATGCCATGTGGTAGTGGAGAGCGGCGTCTTCGGACGTCCTGAGGTTGAGCGGGCCGCGCGCGCCGGCGGTAGCGCCGTGCTGGTAGGCGAAGCGCTGATGCGGGCAAAT
>JAMCRS010000279.1 GCA_023380675.1 Chloroflexota bacterium | reverse complement strand
TAGCAGGTCTGGGTCATCTTCGGCGTTACGGGGGCAGCGGGATTGGCGGCGATAATGAAATCGGTCGCCGCGGGTCGACCGGCCGATGTTGCCGCGGCGCTGCCGGCGAAAAGACTCGCCGCGCCGTCGTCAGCTCTCCCGACGTGGTGGTGGGCGATCTTGGCGCTCCTTGTTTTTGCCGGCCTGCTTTATCCGGCGACGGCCATCCCGGCCAAGGTAAACGACCGTTTTGTCTCGGGGTCGCCTCCCGGCTTGAACGGGATGGACTATATGCGGACGGCGGTCTATAATGACCAGAGCGCCGATCTCGTCCTGGAATACGACCGTGAGGCGATCGAGTGGATGCGGGCGAACATTCAGGGTTCACCGGTCGTGCTCGAAGGGAACGCGCCCCTCTATCGCTGGGGCTCGCGCATCGCCGTCTACACCGGATTGCCGACGGTGATCGGTTGGGATTGGCACGAGAAACAGCAGCGCTCCGTCATCGACCCGGCGATCATCGACCAACGCATCCAAACGGTGCGTGACATTTACAATACGACGGACGTAAACGCGGCTCTGCAGAAATTGCAGGACTATCGCGTCAAGTATATCTACGTCGGCGACCTCGAGCGTGAGTACTATGAGGCGACCGGATTGGCCAAGTTCGACAAGATGGTGAGCTCCGGCAAGGCGCAAGTCGTCTACGAGAACGGCCACGTCAAGATCTACGAATTGACGGGGACCGGCGCATCGTAGGGCAGCCGAACGCGACGCGGCAAGCCCGATCGTTCGCCAGCCTTGCGGTTCGAGACATGAGTGTACCATGAGCAGGTTGATGGCCGCCGCGTGTTTGCTGGCGGCGCTGGGTGTGAGTTTTGGCGTCGCGGCGGCACAATCGTCCCGCAGCGGATCGGGTCCGTTGGAAACGGTCAAGGCGCTGCCGGTTGGCGGCGGCGCGGAACCGGCGTCCGGTATTCGCGCGAGCAGCGCGGTCACCACCGTCCTGTACTTTCCGATGGTCGGCAAGGCGCTGGCGCCTTGTCCCACGTCGGGTGCGTCATACGGGACGGTCGCCGTTCTCTCGGCGCCCGCAGATCCGCCGGCGCAAGTCAATCCCGATATCAACCTCGCCATGCGCGGCTATACCTTGACGACCGGAACACTGGGCTTGATCTCGTCGTCGAATCCGGTCGATCCGAATGCGCCGCAGCTGTATCGCCTTTTCGCGGACAACCGGGTACCCGTGTTCAACGCGGTATACCAGGTTTACGATTGGGACTGGGACTGTAACTGCCTCGGCCAGCCGATTGCGGACCCGCCGGTGACTTTGGCCGCCTTCGGCGTCACCGCCGGCGAGCCGATCTGCGCGCCCGGGTCTGGCTACGATATCGGTCGCCAGGCGGTTGGGTATTCGATGATGGTGCTTTACGCGAGCGCGAGCCGCATCACGCTCAAATACACCCGCGAGGACAACGTCGTCTACGGCTATACGCTCCACGTTGAAAACCTGAACGTCGATCCGAATCTGCTGGCGCTCTACCAGTCCATGGATAGCGGGGGACGCAGCCGCTTGCCGGCGCTGTACGCCGGTCAACCGATCGGGAGCGCCAGAGGCAGCAACATGAGAGTAGCAATTCGCGACACGGGCTCCTTCATGGACCCGCGTGCACGCAACGATTGGTGGCAGGGGAAATGAATCGGTTCAAATGGTTTTTGTTGGCACTCTTTGCATTCGCGACCCTTCCGTTCGTGGCATACGCGGATGCCCCGTTGACGACGCTGCAGGGAGGCGCGCACGCCGAGTATCGCTTTGACTATGTCGGCGACGGCTCGCCGATCGACGTACTCGTCACGGATACCGATCCGAGCAAGCTCAGCGTCTCCATTTATACATCCGACCAGATCGAGCAGGTACGGAGCGGACAGGTCGTGTCGCCGGTAGGCCGCGGCACGCCGCCGCGCCCCGACACTCTCCAGTGGTCGGGAGGCTTTAGAATAAAGGGCGTCTACTACGTGGTCGTAACGAACCGGGCCCCCTTGGCCGTGACCTACCGCATGAGCATCACGGGCTCGGGGGCGAGCTCGATCGCGCGTGCGCGTCCTGCCTGGACCGCGGCGACATCGCAGTTCGTCGACGAAGGCGATTCTCGCGTCCTCGTCGTGCCGCTGCCAGCGTCCGCCGTGACCACCACGCTCCGTCTCACGATGCCGGCGGAACCGGACGCCTGCACGCATGTTTCCGAGATCGACGGTCCGCTCGACCACAGCGTCAAGCTCTGCCCGGACGAGATCTATCCTCCCCTCACCGTTGCCGGCGACAACGTCGGCCTGTTCTCGGACGACGACCGGACGTCGCTGATCACGAGTCATGGACGCGAATTCGCGTTGACCGTACAGGGCTCGAACGACTGGATCGAAGGCGTGACCATCAAGGCAAGCGCCGATCCAAGAGACGACGGCGCCTGGCTCTGCCTCTACGACACGTGCGACGTCGTCAGCGACGGGATCACGACCACGATCGGCGGAGGCACGCTGTACGGCGGCGGAATACTGCTCAAGGGCTCGGATTCGACGGTCCACGGGGTCACGGTCAGCGGAGGCACGATCGGCGTAGCTACCGTGGACGGCCACGCGAACAACATTATCGACAATCAATTGAGCGGGCTGTGCGGCTGGGGCTCGTTCAATCTCGCGAGCACGCAAAGCTACTATGTCGGCAATACCTGGAGCAATGAAGATCACGGCTGCACGACTGCGGACGGCCGGACGTTTCTACACGGCTGCGAGACTTCCGGCTGGGTGTGCCTGGGATGCGTGGAAAACGTGGTGACGCACAACCAGTGCGAGTCCAGCTCGAACTGCTTCTATATGAGCGGGGAGCGAAATCTCGCGAGCAACTATAACAGCCTGCTGTCCAACTACTGCGCCGGCGCAACCGCCAATTGCTTTGAGATCACCTTTTCGTTCGGCAACGTCCTGCAGGACAACCTGGCGACGATCGACCCGGCGACCAATCTTCCGTGCAAGTATCCGTTCTGGATCGGCGGTTCAGTGGTGTATCTCAAGGACAACGTTTGGGAGTGCACGGTGGGCGAGGACGACGCGTTCAACCAATCGCGTGATTCGACGACGGTCGCGACGAACATCATCCCCATCGATACCGCGAACGAAGTGTTGAACGCGCCCAAGATCATTCTGCCGACCCTGACGCCGACGCCGGGGTACTCGGACACGCCGGGAGCGTCGGATACCCCGATCGCCACGCCGACGGCGAGTCAGACCGCCGCCGGCAGCCCGACGGACGCCGCCGCGCCGTGACGCCCGGCGATTCCGCCGCGGACTGGCGTGTCTGCGCCGGATTCCGCGTATCCAATTCCCCTTTCATCCGTCATATTTCTATGAGGGCATCTTGAGCGCCAGACTTGCCGACCTCGAGCGGCTCTACGACGCCAACGCGGCCAGGATATTTCGCTACGTCTACCACCGCCTCGGCGATCAGCAGTTGGCGCAGGACCTCACGAGCGAGGCATTCGTTCGATTCCTTCACGCCAAGGCGACACCTGACAATCCTACGGCATTCCTCTATCGGATCGCGCACAATCTGATCGTCGACTATGCCCGCGAACACCGACCGGTTGCTCTGCCGGTTGACTTGGTGTGCCGCGACGGCGACGACCCGGTGGCAGCCGCGGAGCTGGAGCTCGAGCGGGTGCGCCTGCGCCGAGCGATCGCTCGGTTGACGCCGGATCAGCAGCAGGTGATCGTTCTGAAATTCCTGGAGGGGTTGTCGAACGACGAGATTGCCCACGTATTGGACAAGCCGGTCGGGGCGGTCAAAGCGCTGCAGCACCGTGGTCTCGCTGCGCTCAGAGACCAGCTGTCGTTCTCGCGTCCGACCCTGGCGGTCGAAGAGGCAGGTGTGCTCAAATGATCTCGCACGATTTCGAGACAGGATTGGACCAGGCGTTGGCCGAGGCGCTGGCGGCAGACTTGCCAGTGCCGGATACGGCGACAAACGGCGAGGCGGGTGAATTGGTCCGGGTGGCGCTGAGACTCCAAAAGCTCGCGCCGTCGCCGGTCCCGCGACTGGAAAAAGGGCGACGGCGTTTCCTGGCCGAGGCGGGACGGCTGGAGCGGCAGAGTGCCGGCCTGCGCGGCGCGCTTCGACTTGGCATGTTTCGACCGGCGTTTGCCATTGTCTCGCTTGCGGTGGCGCTGGTCTTGATCGGCGGGGCGGTCTTTTCAGCCGGATCCATCCTCGCCGGGCTGTCGACTCCGCCAGCCAAGCAGGCGTTGACTCCTACTACGAATCCATCGTTTACGGCAACGCCGACCCAGATCTCGCTCGCGCCGGTCGATTGGGCGATGCTTGCATCCCGCCGAGGGCAGACCGCGTACGCGCTCCCCGCGCCGCCCCCGCCAAATCCCGCGCCGGCAAGCGCGACGTTCGGTCCATATCAGACCAGATGAAACGATCCCCCCGATGATTGGAACGCTGACATGGTGGTTGCTGGTCGAGCTGATTGGGCTCGCAGCCTGGCCGGTCGCCCACCGGTTCTTTCGCGGCCTGCCGGACCGCGGCTATGCGTTCGTCAAGCCGCTCGGCCTGCTCTTCATTGCCTACCCGTTTTGGCTCCTCACGACGCTCGGTTTTCTCACCAACACCCAAGGCGACATCGCGATCGTCGCGCTCGCCGTGGCTGCCGGTTGTTGGTGGTTTGCAGAGCGGGCATCGACCGCTGTTGCAGTCGACCCCGCATCTGAAAACGGCGCTGACAAGGCCCTTGAGGGTAGCGGCAGTGGGGAGTCTTCATTGCCGACCGCTGGACGGCCGGCGGCGCTATTGTGGTTGCGCGAGAACCTGACCCTTGTGGTCGTAGTGGAGGTGGTCTTTACCCTCGCGTTCTTTGCGTGGGTGCTCGTGCGCGCGTACATGCCGGACATTACGGCGACCGAAAAGCCGATGGAGTTCGCTTTTCTGAACGGCGTGCTGCAGAGCGCGCATTTCCCGCCCCGCGATCCCTGGCTCGCCGGTTACGGCATTAGCTACTACTACTTTGGCTATATCATGATGGGAATGCTGACGATGCTGTCCGGCGTCGTTTCCAGCATTGCGTTCAACCTCGGCATCGCGCTCTTGTTCGCGCTCGCCGCGACGGGTGCGTTTGGGCTGGCCTATGATCTGATCCGTGGCTCCCGTCTTCCAAACCCTCGTGCGCTCTTTTACTCTCTGTTCGCGCCTCTTCTTCTGCTCGTCGTAGGTAATCTGGAAGGTGTTTTTGAGGCGCTCCACGCCGATGGGTGGGGCACGGGGTCCTTTTGGACCTGGCTGGACGTCAAAGGCCTCGCCGAAGCTCCGATCACCCATTCGTTCGTCCCCAACGACAACTGGTGGTGGTGGCGCGCGTCGCGCGTCATACACGACGTGGCTCTCGGCCAGACGCAAGAGGTGATCGACGAGTTCCCGCAGTTCAGTTTTCTGCTCGGGGACATGCACCCGCACGTGCTGGCACTTCCGTTCGTCCTCCTCGCGCTCGCGGTTGCCCTCAATTTGCTCAACACCGGCCTTGACGTACGAGAGCTGGGTGGAAACATCCGGCGATTCGCGTCGTCGTTCATTCTCTATCCCCTCGTCTTGGGCGGCCTGTTCTTTCTCAATTCCTGGGACATTCTGCCGTACGGGTTCATTATCCTCGCGGCCTTCGTCGTCGCGCGTTTTCGATCGACCGGTTCGTGGGATCAAGCGGCATGGCGTGACCTTGTCGTGTTTGCGGTCGCGCTCGGCGCGCTGAGTGTGCTGCTCTACCTTCCCTTCTATATCGGTTTTCAGTCACAGGCCGGCGGAATCCTGCCGACGCTGTTTGTCAAGACGGCGTTGCATCAATACCTCATCATGTTCGGCGTCTTTGTTTTCGTCATCGTCGCCTTCGCGCTGGCGCTCTTGCGTGAACAACGCGCCGGAGTCGTGGCTTGGGTTCGGCGCGCGTTCCCGTTCGCGGTCGGCTTCGCCCTTTTCCCGGCCGGCATAGCGCTCGTGGTCGTGGCGGCGCTCCGGTTCAGCCCCTCTCTCCAAGATCAGGCGCGGTCTGTCCTTCCCGGCGCCGCCGAAAACCTCGTGCCGAGCCTTCTTTCGGCGTACGTCCAGCCCCTGCTCGCCGATCCCTGGCTTTTTTTGCTGCTCGTGGCCCTGCTCGCCGCGCTGCTGGCCTTGTTGTCCAGGCTCGATCTGGACAACAGCAAGACGTTCGTTCTCATCCTGATGTTCACCGGGCTGCTCTTGACTTTCGGGGTCGAATTCGTCTACCTGCGGGATCAGTTCGGAACGCGCATGAATACGGTGTTCAAGTTTTATTTTCAGACCTGGACGCTCTTTTCCGTCGCGTCCGCCTACGCCATCTTTTACCTCTCGCGCGTTCTCAATGGTCTTGCGCGTACCGCCTGGTTCGCCGGGTTGGCCGTTTTGCTCGCGGCGGGCCTGGTTTACCCCGCGCTGGCCATTCCCAATCGCGCCGACAATTTTGCCAAGGCGCCGACGCTCGACGGCCTGGCCTGGATCCGTGAGACGAACCCGGGAGACTACGCCGCCATCCAGTGGCTGGACGCGAACGCCCCGCGCGGTTCAACCATCGTCGAGGCGGTAGGCGACGACTATTCTTACGGCAATCGGATATCGATGGCGACCGGCCTTCCGACCGTCCTGGGCTGGTTCGGACATGAGTCGCAGTGGCGCGGGAACACGGCCCTCTTCAAGAACGACGCCGCAGGCATCGATCGACCGGCGGATATCGCGCAGCTCTATCAAACGGTGGACACGAGTATCCTTTTGACTTTGCTCGACAAGTATGATATAAAATTCGTCGTCGTCGGCCCGACCGAACGAACCAAGTACGCCCTCACGAAATCGCAAGTGGACAAATTCGGGCGCGTGATGACCCTGGTCTCCGACAATGACAATGTCCGGGTTTATGCAAGAGCGAACTGAGACCTCGACGCAGGCGCTCGTTCCGGCGCTGAACGTCGAGGTCGTGTTGTACGTCACCCTGACCGCGGCCGCATTCGCGCTGCGCGTGCTCGCGCTCGGCGCGGCGCCGCTCGCCGCCGCCGAGGCGCAGCAAGCGCTCGCGTCCTGGGACTTTGTTCACGGCACGCCGAGCGCCTTCACCGGCAGTCCGCTCCTCTTCGCGGGTAATGCCGTCGTCTTTGCGCTGTTTGGCGGCACCGACTTTGGGGCCCGGCTCATTCCGGCGCTTTTTGGGACCGCTCTGGTTCTCGCGCCGGCAATGCTGCGGGACGTCCTCGGACGGCGCGGGGCGCTCGTCGCGAGCGCACTGTTGGTATTCTCTCCCTCGCTCATCCTCTTTTCGCGCCAGCTCGACGGCGCGATTATTGCGACCACGTGCGCACTCGGCGCGCTGGCGTTCGGCTGGCGCTATTGGGTCGACGGCGACCACCGAGAGTCGTACGCGGCGGCCGCTTGTCTGGCGCTCGCACTCCTCGCCTCTCGTGACGTCTGGACGATCATGGCGGCATTCGCGCTGCTCGCTCTGCTCGTCCGGCTCCGGGGCGAAGCGCGGCCGAGGGAAAGTCGAAGCCTTGCGGGGGCGGGTCTCGTCCTTCTGCTCGTGTTCGTGGGCGTCGGGACGGTGTTTCTGCTTCATCGAGACGGGGTCGGCGCGGCGTTCAGCCTTTTTGGGGCGTGGTTCGAGGGCCTGCGTCCCGGCGGAGCCCCCTCCGACCCTCTCCGGCTCCTCGCCCTGTACGATCCGTTGGCCCTCTTCTTCGGCGTCATCGCGTTGATCGAGATCGTATTTTTAATTCGCGAATCAAAGGCGCTCGCAATGCCTCTGGCTGGACTCGCCACCTGGACGGTCGTCGCCTTCATCCTGTACTCGATAGGCGAGGACAAGAGCCCCGCGCGAGACGTGGTGATCGTGGTCCCGCTTGCTCTCATCGCCGGCTGGTACATCGGCGACTTGTGGACCCGGCTCGTCGACGCCCTCGCGGCGGCGCCCGGCGCGCGCCAGGTTCTGGTTACACAAGAAGCCCCGATCTACGTGCTCGCGTGCGCGTTGGCGGCATATCTATACCTGGTTTTCGCGGAATTCGCGTTGCGCGGCGGCGTCGGAATTGCAGACGTTCTGGCCGGCAATCTAGGGATGGGGCCCGAAGCCGCCGCCGGATTCGACGTAGCGATCATGGGGGGCTTGGTCGTCGTTTCGATCGCCGCGATCGCGTTTCTCGGCCTTACGATGTTGGGATCCGAGCGGACCGGCTATCTCGCGGTTGCGCTCGTCATCACGTTACTCTCCGCGTGGACGTTCCGTCAATCGATTCTGCTCAACTACACTCTGGCGCCGGACGTCCGGGACTGGCTCGTGCCCGCCGCCGGCGCGGCCAATCGGCGCGACCTGGTCGCCGATATCGAGGACGCTTCACGCTGGCGTGCGAATGACTCGCACACAATCGATATCGTCGTCGCTGATTCGCTGCGCGCGAAGCTCGGGTGGGACCTGCGCAATTTTCGAAACGCGGCCTATGCCGGCCGGCCGGCGGTCGGCAAAGACACCCAGGCTGTGCTGTTGGCCCCGGACGCGCCAGCCCCCGCGGCGAATTGGATCAGCCAGCGCTATCAGATCGAGCAGCAGTCGGTCGCCGGCGCGCGTCCAGGCCTATTGCGCTGGCTCCTGTTCCGCGACGTCGGGACCGTCGAAACGGTCGACGTGGTCCTCTGGCTCCCGCCTCCGCAGTGATCGCTCGGAGCCGGCGATGAATAACGGACGCGAACGGCATCGGGCGTCGAGCCCGCTCGGCAAGCTCCCGGTACACCAGCATGAGGTAGACTGATGCAAGACGTTGTCGAACGCAAGAGCTTTCTCGACACACCCATTTCCTCGCTTATGACTCTAGATTGGGGACGGGGGCTTGTGATTTTGATTCTGGCAGCCGCGGTCCTGACGCGCCTGTGGGACCTCCCGTATCGGGCCTATAACCACGACGAGTCGATTCATACGGATTGGTCGTGGAACTTGTACACCGGCCGCGGCTATCAACACAACCCCATCTATCACGGGCCTTTGCTCTATCACGTAACGGCGCTTACGTTCTTTTTGTTTGGGGACAACGATACGACCGGCCGGTTGCCGAATGCGCTCTTCGGGATCGTGCTCGTCGCGTTGCCGCTTTATTTCCGCAAGTGGCTCGGGCGCAAGGGCGCGCTGATCACTGCGGCGATGCTCGTGATATCTCCGTCGGTGATGTACTATTCTCGCTTCAACCGGCACGACATTTACGTCGAAGTCTTTGTAGTGCTGCTGGCGCTTTCGATCTGGAAATACTTTGACGAGCGCAAAGACCGCTGGTTGTTCGCCACGGCCGCCTTTCTTTCCCTCGCCTTTACGGCGATGGAGACGACGTTCATCTTCACGGCCATTTTTGCCGTCTTCCTCTGTGCGCACTTTACGTACGAATACCTGCGACAGCGGGTCAAGTGGGGACCGTTTGGCCTCGCCCTTTTCTCAGCCGTGCTCGGGATTCCGTTCCTGGGTCTTTTTGTCGCCTTTCAGATACTCGTGATAGAGCAAAGGCCCGTGATAGATGAGGAATGGAGGCAGATCCCGAGTTTCAATTTGAGCATGGTGTTGGGCACATTCTCATTGCCGCTCATCACGCCGTTCGTCTTCCAGATTCTGAACCCGATCTGGCAGCGCCTGGCGCACACCGATTTCCTCTCGATCAGCGCGTTTACGGATGTCGGCGTGCTGACCCAGATCGCGCAGACGCAGCCGGACGTGATGCTGCGCGTGCTGCTCGTCACCGCGGCGATGATTCTCCTTTCGGCGCTGCTGGGCCTTTGGTGGAATGGACGCGTCTGGGCCGGCTGCGCCGTCCTCTTCTGGCCCATCTTCATCCTTTTCTTCAAGACCGTCTTTACGAACGGAGGCGGATTCTTCACCGGCTTGCTCGGGTCGCTGGGATACTGGCTGACCCAGCAGGGCGTTGCGCGCGGCGGACAGCCTTCTTACTACTATCTCCTCGTCATGCTGCCGGAGTATGAAATCCTTCCGTACGTCGTCGGAATCGTCGCGGTTTTCTGGTACTGGTGGCGCTATCGCGTTGTTCACCTCCTCGCGATCCTGATCTGGCTGTTGTGGATCATCGCCTACTACGTCGGCGTCCGCCCGCTGCTGGCGGCGGCGCTGCCCGGCGTCGCCGACCAACTGGTGGTCGTGTTCTTCGCGATGTTGATTCCGCTGACGTTTTTCGCGACTTTCGATCCGGACAATGCGGCCAGCGCATTTCCCGCATTCATATTCACCTGGATGGCCGGGGTCCTCGTCGTCTTTAGCTGGGCGGGCGAAAAGATGCCCTGGCTGACCATGCATCTCGCGATTCCGCTGGCGTTCGTTTCCGGTTGGGCGCTGGACAAGCTGCTGGACGTGGACTGGCGCGATCTGGTCGCGCGCGGTGCCCATTGGATCGCGCTGCTCGTGCCGCTGGGGTTGGTGCTGGTGGCCGCCATGCTCGTGTCTCCGCCGTTTCAAGGCGTTTCGCTCGATCAGCTCAGCACGACCAACGCCTTCGTCGTGTCGCTCCTCCTGCTCGTCGCAGTGGTCCTACCGGGTCTGTACCTGATTGGACGCCGCTTTGCGCGGCACGAGCTGGCGCGCGTCGTCGCCGTCGCCGGCGTCCTCGTTATGGTCGCGCTCACGATCCGCTTCGCCTGGATGGCTGTGTTCATCAACCCCGACGTCGCCTCCGAAACGATGATCTACGCGCAGGGGTCGCATGACGTCCCGATCGCGATGGACGAGATCAGGGATTTGTCGCGCCGGCTGTGCGCGCAGGCGAGCCTCACCAAGCCCCTCTCCGGGGAATGCGACAATGGCCGGATCAAGGTCGCCTATGACGACGACTCGTCCTGGCCGTTCGTGTGGTACCTGCGCAACTACTCAAACGCGCAGTACTACGGCGCATCGCCCGGCGCGCCCTTCGACGCACCGGTCGTGATCGTGGGGCCCAAGAATGAGGACGCGGTCAAAGTATTCCTCGGGAACCGCTACGACAAGCGAGTCTACAAACTGATCTGGTGGCCGCTGGAAGGCTATAAAGAGTTGACCCTCGACCGCGTCCTGGGCTATATCCGGGACCCGCAGCAGCGCGCGGACCTCTTCACGGCGTGGTTCTATCATCAATACAAAGAGAGCTACAGTGCCTGGCCCTACGTTCACAACTTTTCGTTCTACGTTCGTAAGGACGTGGCCTCGCTCTTGTGGAACTATTCCCCTGAAGTGGTCCCGCAGCCGCAGGTGGAGGACGAGTACACTAAAAAGTTCGTGCAGCGCTCGGCCGTTCGGTCGATCGGAACCGAAGGGGCTGGACAGGGCCAGTTCGAGAACCCGCGGAACCTGGCGTTCGATGCGCAGGGAGACATGTACGTGGCGGACTCGGACAATTCGCGCGTCGAAAAATTCGATTCGACCGGCAAATTCCTTCTGGCGTGGGGCACCAAGAGCCCCGAGAACGCGATCGGTCCCGCCGGGACCTTCAGCCAGATCTGGGGGATCGCCGTCGACTCGTCCGGCGATGTGTACGTCGCGGACACGTGGAACCACCGGATCGAAAAGTTCGATTCGAACGGCAAATTCATCACGATGTGGGGATCGAACGGCGACACGCAAGGGGTCGCCGCCGGCAATCCTCTGTTGTTCTACGGGCCGCGCTCGATCGCAGTTGACAAGCAGGGCGACCTTTACGTCACCGACACCGGGAACAAGCGGGTCGTCGAGTTCACGCCCGACGGTCAGCCTTTAGGACAGTACGGTGGGGTCGGTTCCGGCAACGGCCAGTTCCAGGAGCCGGTCGGAATTGCGATCGGCCCGGATGGAAGCATCTACGTCGCCGACACCTGGAACCAACGCATACAAAAGTTCGACTCGAATTTCAACTACGTTTCGCAGTGGCCGGTCGAGGCCTGGGATACACAGACCGTCGTCAACAAACCCTACCTCGCAGTCGACGCGAACGGCAATGTCTTCGCTTCCGATCCTGAAGGCGCACGGATCATGAAATTCTCGAGCGACGGAACGCTTCTCTCCGTATTTGGATCGCTCGGCACCAGCCTATCGTCGTTCAACCTGCCGACCGGCCTGGCGTTCGACGCGCAGGGAAACCTGTACGTCGCCGACTCCGGCAACCAGCGCATACTCGAATTCTCAAAACCCTGAAACGACGCGTGACGGGCTACGAGTGACGTGAGAAACGCCGCGCGGCCCGTCACTCGTCCCTGGCACCCGCGTTGAATCTACGCCGTCTCATCACGTTTATCGCGAGCCTCGCCGTCACGGCGGTCTTTCTCGCCCTGGCGCTCTATTCGGTCGACTTGCCAAAGCTCGCGCACTCGATCGCGTCGGCCGACTATCGCCTTGTCGGACTGGCTGCTCTCTTTACGTTCGGCGGCTACGTGCTCCGCACCAAGCGTTGGCAGCGCTTCCTCGCTCCGACCAAGAGCATTTCCGTTTTCCGCTTGTTCCCCGTGCTCGTCGTGGGCTTTGCGCTCAACAACCTTCTGCCTGGGCGCCCGGGTGAATTCGCACGCCCGTTTTGGCTCGGCCAGAGAGAGAGTCTGTCCAAGACGCTCGGCTTTGCAACCATCATTGTCGAGCGTGTCGCGGATGGTCTCGCGCTGATTGCCTTCCTGCTGGCCGCGCTCGCGGCCTTTTCTCCCCTTCAGATCGGCCTGCCTTCCGCCGCGGAGACGATCGCGGCCGTTGCGACGGCGCTGTTCGGCGTCGCTCTGGCCGGGCTCGTCTTTTTGCTCCTCCGCGAGGAGCTGGCGCTGTCGCTGGTCCAACGCGTGGCTCGCTTTATGCCGGGCGGCCTTGCCGCGAAGAGCGAGCGCATGCTGGCTTCGTTCGTCACCGGCCTGCATTCGCTGCGGTCGGTTCGCGATATCGCCGCGATCGGATTGCTTTCTGTCGCCGTGTGGACGGCGGAAGGTGTCTCCTACGTCCTGGTATTGGCGGCATTTGGAGCGCTGCCAGTCTGGGGGCCGCATTTGGCGGCTGCCGTTTTCATGATGGTGCTGATCAACCTCGGGATCATGATTCCCGCCGCGCCCGGCGGCCTGGGGCCTTTCGAAGCTGCCGCTGTTTTCGCGCTCGGTGTCTTTGGGGTGAGCAACACGTCGGCGGCGAGCGTCGCGCTCGCCGCGCACGCGATGCAGTACGTCATGATTACCGGCCTGGGCCTCGTCTTCATCTGGCGGGCCGGCATGTCGATCGCGGCCTCGCGCGGCGGCGAAGAGGCCTGAGGTTCCCGAATACCCTTGTCAATTTCCCGAACGCGGCTATAATATCAGACGCGGCCTCGCTTGAGTTTTTTCTGGAGCCGGCGGCCGGGCCGGTGTGTTGATT
>JAMCRS010000278.1 GCA_023380675.1 Chloroflexota bacterium | reverse complement strand
ATACTTGATCAGGAGGTTAGTCATGGCGAAACCAGCCAAACACAACAAGGCCTGGACGGCAAGTGAGATCACGGAGCTGCGCAACCTCTATCGCAAAAAGACGTTGCACCGCGACATCGCCAAAAAGCTAAAGCGGACGCTCAACGCCGTCGAGTCCAAAGCCATGGAACTGGGAATCTCGAGCCGCCGCAAAAAAGCCCGCAAGTAACATCGGCAGTCGGATTGGCGTTCCCAGCTTTCTCGGGCCGCAAACAATTCCCGGAGATCCAACGAACAACCGCACCATAGATTGGTGCGGTGTTTCTTTCTCTCCGACCCGGCGGAAAACAGACGCGCTAGAGGTGCGGCACGAAATCCGAGACGACCGATCCGCCCACAAACTCCCGCAGAATCGAGCGCTCCGGGACCAGCCGCCCGTCGCACGGGTTGAACCATTCCAGCAGGATCAGCAGGCGCCGCGCCTCGACGTACTCGCGCGCGCCGGGCTCCACCTGGCGCAGCAGCGGCTCCACCAGTGGCTTGAGCACGGCCAACTCGTACACCAACGCCGAATTGAACATGCTGTCCGCCTGCTCCTGGTATGGAAAGATGTTGCGGTCCTCGCCGCGCCGCACGCTGTCCCAGCGCGCGATCGTCTCTCGCGCGCCGTAACCGCGGGTGTGCGCATCCCGCACGATGCGGCGAATCAAGCGCGTGTCGGTCGTCGATATGCGGTTGAGCCGCCCCAGCTTGAGCTGCGTGAAGCGCCGACACGTAGATGCGATAGATCCGCTCGGTTGGAATCCGCGGGACCAGGTTGGGGTCCAGTCCGTGGATCCCCTCGATCAAGAGAACGTGCTCGGCGCTCAACTGGACGGATTCCCCCCCCTCCCGGTCTCCTTTTTCAAAATTATAGCGCGGCAGAGTGACGCGCTCCCCGTTCATGAGCGCGAGCAGGTGCTCGTTGAATAGCGCCAGATCGAGCGCGTGCAGATCCTCGTAGTCATAATTGCCTGCTGAATCGAGCGGCGTCTCCTCGCGCGCTACGAAATAATCGTCCAGGCTGATCGGAAACGGCCGCAGCCCATTGGCGAGGAGCTGGATCGCCAGCCGGCGCGCAAAAGTCGTCTTGCCCGAAGAGGACGGCCCGGCGATCGTGATTAGGCGCACCGTGCGCCGCGCCGCAATGTTCGCGGCCATTTCGGCGATCCGCTGCTCGTGCAGCGCTTCGGCCACGAGGACGATTTCCCGGCCGCGGTTCTCGCCGAGCGCGGCGTTCAGCGCCGCGACGTCCGGCACCCCCAACAGCGAAAGCCACTTGCCGTACTGGTCGATCACCGCCGTGAGCTTGGGAGACCGCTTCGGCGGCTCGAGCGCCATCGGCCGGGAACGCTGCGGAAACTGCAGCACCAGGCCGGGCGGATCGGGCCACACGGCGAATTGCTTCAGATAACCGGCGGAGGGGACGAGCAGTCTTCCGAAAAAGTATTCCTTGATGCCGTGCAGCGTGCAGAGCGTCAGCTGCGGCCGGCTGGACTGAGCCAAAAAGCGGGCCTGAGCTTCGTCCCCCTGTGACTTGAAGCACGCGATCGCATCGGCGATCGAGACCACCTCGCGTCCGATCGGAGCGTCCTCTGCAAAGAGAGCGCGCATCCGCGCTTCGATCTGCGCGACCTGCTTCTCGGTCAGCTCACCCTCCAGGGCATGGCAGTATAGCCCGCCGAACGTCAGCGAATAATCGACGTCCATGTGGACCTGGAACAGCTCGCGCGCGGCCGCCTCCAGCAGCAGGGTCAAAGACCTCTGATAGATGCGCATTCCATCTTCGGAGCTGAGTGAGACCGGCTCCACATCCACGTCGGCGATCAGCGGCTCGGTCAGATCGGCGAGCCGCCCGTTTACGAGCGCCGCGACGACTGGGATCGATTGTGGCGGCATCACGACGCGCACAAAGTCCTCGAGCCGGGCCCCCGCTGGACCGCAAAAGACCCGCCCGTCCGGAAAACGCACCTGGACGTCGTGCCGGTGAACACATTCCTGAATCTGAGAAGAATTGTCTGCCATGGCCAAATACCAAAGTTAGAGTTGCCAATCCGGCGCACCGGTGCGGCCCGGCGGCTAACGACGCGGCGCTCCGCTCGGGCCGACCGCGAGCTCGCGCTCGACCTGTTCGAGCGCTGGATGCCCGGCGATGCGACGCAGCGCGTTGTCCCAGGCGCGTTCGAGCGCCGGCCGATGCTGCGGATCGACCAGTGTGCCGTCGGGTGGAAGCTGGACGTTTTTAGATTGTGTGATAGCTTCAGCCAATTCGCGAACGCGCGCCCGATCGATCTCGAAGTACGGCCTCGACAGCACGAACCAGAGATCGAACAGGTCGCGCGCCCGCGGCCCCGCCGCGAGAGCCGCCATCCGTTCCGCCGCGACCTCTTCCAGCGCGGTCGCGGATACCGTCGCCGCGCACGCGTCCCCGAACGGATGCATCAGCGGCCGCTGCACGGGCGCGAGTCGCGTGCCGCCCGTGATAAAAGAGAGGAAGATCCGCGGCTGCGCGGCCGACCGGCGTCCCAGCGGGCCGACGTATTCCACCTTCGCCGTGCCATGCTGGCAATCGACCAGGCCGTACTGCACGCCGCTCGCCTTCGCCGTATCGAGTGCCTCTGCGAGTGCCGCGCACCGTTCGTCGTCTCCCAGCGCTGCCGGCACGAGAAACTCCGGCTCTTCGACAGATGCATAGTCCCGGCAGTAAGCGTAGCGCAGCGCCGACGCGCCCCGCAAGACGATCGACTCGCTCAGCCGCGGCACGTCGAACATTCCCTTCAGCAGCCAATCGATCACGTATGCGCGCTCTACCGTGCCGATATCGACGTGCCACTGCGCGGACAGCCGGCGCAGCTCGCCAAATCCGATCATTTTTCCACGACGATCCTATTGTGTCCGAGAGACAAAAAAGCGGCCAATTCCAGCCGCCCCACTCGCCAGCCGCGCCGTCCCCGGCGTCGTTACACCGCCGGGACAGCGCGGGAATCATAGGATCATTCGCCAAGGTTGTCAAGGTAGAAACACAAGGCTTTTGCCAAGTTGACCAACGCGTCATTCTGAGTGTTCCATGCCGCCCGGCGGCATTCGGACGCGAGAGACTCTTATCATCCCGAGTATACCATGCCGCTCGGCGGCATACGTGCAAGACAGAACCTGTCATGCTGAGACGATTTTGCGAAGCATCTCTCCGGTGGCATAGCGATCACCGTCGCCCTGGGAATCGCTTTCCACGTTCTGAGTTGCGGAACGAAGAACCTTTGCCGCTAGCGTGGGACGCTTCGCTGCGGCGGGGACGACCAGCCGGCACGCCCGCACAGGAGATATCATACGACTTTGCAAAACTCGTAGGTAGAATCGGAGCGCTCAGGATGCTT
>JAMCRS010000277.1 GCA_023380675.1 Chloroflexota bacterium | reverse complement strand
AGTAAGAGGGCAACGCAAACCATAGCCTCGTCGTGCTGGCCTGGTGCCCACATCTTTATGCGCCGCCGGATTCCGCCCGGGTGCGAGCAAGGCTCCCCGGCTGGCTCGCGATGCCGGAGATCTGACTCGTCGTCCTTGAGAGGGGCGGCCTGCGTATTAACTATTGGACAGATCAAACACGTGGATCGAATTGCTAGAAGGAAAAGATATGGCTGACGAATTGGTCATAACCGTCAATGGAAAGAAACATCGCGTGGAGGCGACGCCGGACACTCCCCTGCTCTATGTACTGCGCAACGAACTCGGCCTCTACGCTCCGCAGTTTGGCTGCGGATTGGAGCAGTGCGGCGCGTGCTCGGTCCTCGTCGGCGCGAAGGCGACGCAGTCCTGCAAGATGCCGGTGTCCGACGCCGTTGGCTCGGCGATCACTACGCTCGAGGGATTGGGCGAAGGAGATCTGCACCCGATCCAGCGCGCATTCATAGACCAGCAGGCCGCGCAGTGCGGCTACTGCGGGAACGGGATGATGATCGCGGCCGCCGCGCTCTTGTGGAAGAATCCGCACCCGGACGACGAACAGATTCGCAGCGCCCTCGACGGCAATCTCTGCCGGTGCGGCGCCCATTTACGGATCCTCCGCGCGGTCAAGCAGGCGTCAGAGCTTTTGGAAAACGAAGGAGAGTAGGGCCATGGCTGAACAAGCGGCCGGCGGCGGCTCGATATGGGGTAACGCATCCGACTGGAGCGAAACCGGAGCGATCCAGAAGGCGAACCAGATAGACGATTGGCTGGCGATCGACCCTGAGGGTACGGTGACCGTCTTTAGCGGCCGGGTGGAGCTGGGTACCGGCGTCCGAACAGCTCTCGCCCAGATCGTCGCCGAGGAGCTCGACGTTCCGATCGAGCGGATCAAGATGGTCATGGGCGATACCACGCGGACGCCAAACGAGGGCTATACGGCCGGGAGCAAGACGATACAATACGGCGGGTTCGCGCTCCGCCAGGCGAGCGCCCAGGCGCGGGGCGCGCTCTTGGAAATGGCTTCCGAACGTCTCGACGCTGCGCTGGACGAGCTAGAGACGCGCGATGGCGTCATCTCGGATCGGCATCATCCATTTCGGACCGTCTCCTATGCAGAGCTCATCGGCGGCAAACGCTTCGATCGCACTCTCACCGGCCAAGCGCCCGTCAAGCCGTCGACGCAGTATCGCGTCATTGGCAAGCCCGTCCCGCGCATCGAGCTTCCGCTCAAGTTCAGCGGCACGCCCAGTTTCGTACACGACGTGCGCATGCCCGGCATGTTGCACGGTCGCGTCGTGCGTCCGCCCAGCCCGGGCGCGCAGCTGACCGCACTGCACGAGAATTCGATCGACGGCGCACAGGTGGTTCGGCTCGGCAATTTCGTCGGAGTGGTTGCCGAACGCGAAGAGGCGGCGGTTCGCGCCGCAGACCGTATTCGGGTCGAGTGGAAAGAAACAACTCGTTTTCCGGCGATGCAGGAGCTGTACGATTTTCTACTGCAGGCGCCGGCCACGAAGGAGGTAGTGGCCAAACGGGGTCGGGTCTCAGCCGCCTTGAAAGCCGCCGAAACGCGATTGAGCGCGACCTATCGCCAGCCGTATCATGCGCACGCATCGATCGGTCCCTCGTGCGCCGTCGCCGACGTGCGCGACGACCGCGCGACGGTCTGGTGCGCGACTCAAGGCGTCTACCCGCTGCGGGGAGCCCTCGCCGATTTGCTCAACCTGCCGGCGGATCGGGTCGAGGTGATACATGCGGAAGGGGCCGGCGCATACGGCCACAACGGCGCCGACGACGTCGCGGCGGATGCGGCCGTACTTTCGCGCGCCGTCGGGCGCCCGGTGCGTGTCCAATGGTCGCGTCAGAACGAATTCGCCTGGGAGCCCTACGGACCGGCCATGGTGATGCAAGCGCACGGAGGACTGGACGCTCGCGGGCGGATGATTGCCCTGGACTATGCCGTATGGTCGCCAACTCACACGAATCGCCCGCGGGTCGCGGCGCAGTTCCTGGCCGCGCAATTGATCGACGGCCGGCCGGCGCCCGCGCCAAAGTTCTTTCTCGGAGGCGACCGCAACGCGCCGACCAACTACGAGATTCCTAACAGCCGCGTGACGATGCATTGGCTCGCCGCATCCCCATTGCGTACGTCGTCGTTCCGGACCCTCGGCGGCGTCGCCAATACGTTCGCCAACGAGTCGTTCGTAGATGAGCTCGCGGCCGCAGCCAAGGCGGATCCGCTCGAGTTTCGGTTGCGTCACTTGACGGACCCGCGCGCGATCGAGGTGCTCAAGGCCGCGGCGCAGCGCGCGCATTGGGGAGCGCCGCTCGATGCCGGCGAGGGACGCGGCATCGCGTTCGCGCAATACGAAAACGACCAAGCGTACGTCGCCGCTGTGGCACAGGTCAAAGTGGACCGGCGGACCGGCGAAACTCGTGTGACGCGGATCGTCGTCGCACACGACTGCGGACTGATCGTCAATCCGGACGGCTTGCGGAACCAGATCGAAGGAAACGTGATCCAATCGACGAGCCGCGCGCTCAAGGAGCAGGTGACTTTTGACGAATCGCACGTCACGAGCGTCGATTGGGACTCGTACCCGATCCTCAAATTCTCCGAGGTGCCGGAGGTACAAGTCGTGCCCATCGATCACCCTGAGCTTCCGCCGTTGGGCGCGGGTGAGCCGGCGAGCGTCGTCGTCGCGCCGGCGATCGCCAACGCGATCTTTGGCGCGACCGGCGCGCGCATCCGGGAGGTGCCCTTTACGCCCCGACGCGTCCGGGCAGCTTTAGGCCAGAGCGGGTAACCCGCTCACCGGCCAAAGAGGATCAGGAGGCCGGCCGCGATCGCCAGGATCGAGAGGATCGGCCCGAGCGACGGAATCGGCAGGCTCACGAAATCCTCCAGACCCGTCACGATCAACCATATGGCCAGCAAGAGCATGCCGAGATTCTTGGTGAGCTTCATTTCCGTTCTCCCTTCTCCAGTACGGTTCGCCGGTCGGGTGCGCCGGCTTCAGCGCGGCGAGAAACGGGCCGCGTCTGCGACCACGACAGTCGAATCGGGCGTTTCGTAGGTTACGTTTGAACCGGAGACGTACTCATCGCCGG
>JAMCRS010000276.1:3907-6279 GCA_023380675.1 Chloroflexota bacterium | reverse complement strand
CAAGCGCCCTTGGCGGGCGCATCGTCCGCACTCGGCCGATTTCGCAGCGGCAGGATCGCCGGCGACTTCCGGCCGCTTGAACGATCGACGCTCGCAATGCCGTCGACGAACGCCGCGGATACGAGCCGATAGTATGGACCGTGCGTGTCTATGAGCGACGCGTGCCGACCGGACTCAGCCACCCGGCCTTGGGAAAGGACGACGATCTGATCGGCGCGTTGAATCGTATCGAGTCTGTGCGTAACGATCAGGCACGTACGCCCTTGCAGTAACTGCTCGATCGCGTCTTGGATCTGCGCCTGGCTTGCGACGTCGAGGTTCGAGGTCGCTTCGTCCAGAATCACGAACGGGGCATCCTTCAAAAAGGCGCGGGCGATCGCAATGCGCTGCGCCTGGCCGGCGCTCAAACGTGCGCCTCGCTCGCCGATTAGAGTTTCGTAGCTTTGCGGCAGCGAGCGAATAAAGTCATCCGCATCCGCCATCGTCGCCGCCTTGACCAGGTCGGTGGTACAAGCGTCGGGGCGCGCAAGCCGAATATTGTCGGCGATGCTTGCATCGAACAGGTAAGGGTCTTGCGGCACCCACGCGACGTTCTGCCGCCAGGCGCTTGCAGCCACGCATCCGAGCGGAACGTTGTCGACCTGAATCGAGCCGGCGTCGGGCGAGATAAAGCGCAGCAGGAGGCTGACCAACGTGCTCTTCCCGGCGCCGGTGGGTCCCACGAGCGCGGCGCGTTCGCCCGGCTCGAGCACGAGCGAAACGCCGTCGAGTGCCGTGCGGCCACCGTCGTACGAGTACCGCACATCGCGCAACTCGACCCGGGGCGATCGACCGCCCGGCGCGGTCGAAAGCGCCGGCTGCAAGGGATCAGGGCTCTTGCCTTCCGTGCTCAGAATCTCGAACAGGCGATTTCCAGCCGCGGCGCCGGACATGGCGGCGTGAAATCGCGTGCCCAACAGCCGGAGCGGCAGGTAATATTCTGGCGCAAGGATGAGAATGAAGAACGCCGGTTCGAACTGCATCTGTCCGTACAATAGCCGCAGCCCGACTTCGACCGCTACCACCGCCGTGCTGATCGTCGCGATCGTCTCCAGCGCGAATGCTGAGAGAAACGCCACGCGCAACACGTCCATCGTCGCGTCGCGGAAACGCTCACTCACACGCGCGATCGCTGAACTCTGTTCGCGGCTTGCGCGCAAGATCTTGAGGGTCGTCAAACCCTGCAGCACGTCCAGAAAATGAGCGCTCATGCGGCTGAGCGCCGAATACTGCCGGCGGGTGAGTGCGTCTGCGGCCCGTCCGATCAGAATCATAAAGAGGGGGACGAGCGGGCCGGTGACCAGGAGCACGACCGCGGAGAGCAGGTCGATCGGCGCGACGAAGAGGAGTATCGAAAGCGGCACGAGCGCGGCGAGCACCAACTGCGGCAGATACTGGCTGTAATACGCTTCGAGCGCCTCGATTCCGTCCGTCGCCGCCGTTAGGAGGTCGCCGGTGCGCTCTCCGCGAACGTATGCCGGACCGAGTCGTAGCAACTGATCGACAAGCCGGGCGTGCAAGTCGGTCTTGACACGCGCGGCGATCCGGAACGCGCTCACTTCGCCCGCCCAAACGATTACAGCACGCGCCGACATGATCCCGATGAGGAGGAGCAAACGCGGCCACAGATCGCCGATACGGGCGCCGTGCAGGAATACGGATGCCACGATCTTCGAAAGCTCGGACGCCTGCGCGATAATGAGCGCGCCGCCAATCGCCCCCAGGGCAATCGTGACGGCGAACCAAACGCGCGCGCGCTCGAGCTGCTCGACGAGACGCCGATCGAGATTCACATAGCCACTTTTCTTGTGGACAAGCACAAAGGCGGAAGGCACTGCCCACGCATCACCGCGGCCTCACGCTCGAGCGGCGCCGCGATTGATCGCGCAGTCGTCTTTCCGCCTTTGAACGGATTCACATGCATACGATCGGCTAGGCGGCGAGCGGCTTGCTGCTCACGCGCTGCCGGAAGACGTAATAGGTCCAGCCCTGGTAGATGAGAACGATCGGCACAAAGACCAACGCCACGACGGTCATGACGGTCAACGTGTACGGCGACGACGATGCGTTGTAGATCGTCAGGCTGTACGACGGATCGGTGCTGGAGACCATCACGCGCGGGAAGAGAGTCAAAAAGATCGTAAAGACCGTGGTCACCACCGTCACGGCCGTCGCGACGAACGCCCAACCGTCGTGATTGTTTCGCACGAACCAGATGACGGTGAGGAGCGCAGCGCCGCCGGTGATCGGAATGACGCCGGGGTTGACGCCGAGCTTGGTGTACATGTCGGTGAAGGCATCGCTCGCGGCGAGGGTGACGAACAAGCGGACGA
>JAMCRS010000276.1:0-3897 GCA_023380675.1 Chloroflexota bacterium | reverse complement strand
GCGCGAGCAGATCGAAGACGTTCTCGAAGAGCTAACTGCACGAGAGCGGCGCGCGTTGCAATTGCGGTTTGGCCTCGAGGATGGGCGGCGACGTACCCTGGAAGAGGTTGGCGCCGGGCTTGGTGTACATGTCGGTGAAGGCATAGCTCGCGGCGAGGGTGACGAACAAGAGGACGACCGCCGGAGCCCAGAGCCGCTGCGCCGCCGCGCGCACCCGCGTGCCCAGTTCGCCTTCGGTTCGCAGCGTCAGGAATACCGCGCCGTGAAGCGTAAAGAGGACGACAGAGTAAACTCCGCCCAGAAGCGCGTACGGATTGAGCAGCGTAAAGAAATCGCCCGTATACGTCATCTTGGCGTCGATGGGGACTCCGCGGACGATGTTCGCGAGGGCCACACCCCAGAGGAGCGCGGGCACAAAGCTGCCGAAGAAGATCGCGCCGTCCCAAAAGCTGCGCCAGCGCGGGCGGGGATCCTTGCTGCGGAACTCGAATGCGACGCCGCGCAGGATCAGCGCGAGAAGCATCACGACCAACGCGAGGTAAAAGCCGCTGAAGAGGGTGGCGTACCAATTCGGAAACGCGGCGAAGATCGCGCCGCCGGCGGTCAGGAGCCACACTTCGTTGCCGTCCCAGAACGGGCCGATGGTTCCGATCAAGGCGCGCCGCTCGTCGTCGTTCTTGCCTAGGAAGGGGAGCAGGATTCCGACGCCGTAGTCAAATCCCTCCAGCAGAAAAAAGCCGGCGAACAGGACCGCGATCAGAATGAACCAGAGAATATTGAGATCCATTTTTGTTCCTCCGTCGAATCAATACTCCGCCACCGCGACCGGCGCGCTCGTCGGGTCGCCCTGGCTGTACTTGCGGAGCAGATAGACGTCCACGACCATCAGCGCACCGTAGATCGCCGTAAAGAGGATGAGCGACAACAAGACCTCCCAACCCGGCACGGCCGGCGACACTGCGTCCTGTACCCGCATCAGGCCGAAGACGATCCACGGCTGACGGCCCAGCTCCGTCATGAGCCAGCCGGTCGTGTTCGCGAGATAGGGCAGTAGAATCGCCCAGGGTAGAACGCGCAAAAAGAGCGGATAGTTCTCGAACTTGTCCCGGAGCACCAGGTAGAGTCCCACGAGTGCGAGGAATGCCATCAAAAAGCCGGCCCCGACCATCCCGCGGAAGCTCCAATAGATGAATGCCACCGGCGGCACATAGTCCGCGTTCGGTCCGTACTGGCTGGCATACTGCGCTTTGTACGCGGCGTCCAGGTCGTTGATGCCTTCGACCTTGCCGGTGAACTGGTTGTAGGCCAGGAGGCTCAAGAGGTCGGGAATGCGGATCGCGAACACCTGCCGACGCTGGCTGAGGTCGCCGATCGTCAGGAGCGAGAACGAGGCCGGATCTTCGGTTTGATACAGGGCCTCGGCCGACGCCATCTTCATCGGCTGGGTTTGTACCATGTGCTGGGCCTGACTGTGGCCGATCAGAATGACGAGCACCGTTCCCACGACAGCGTAGACCGTCGCCAGTTGAAAAGCGCGGCGGAAGAAGGCGACGTTCTGCTTGCGCAAGAGATGCCACGCGCTGATGCCGAGCACAAAGAACGCCGCGGTCGTGATGCCGGAAGTGAGGACGTGCGGGAACTGCACCCAGATATTGGGGTTGGTGGCGAGCGCAACAAAATCCGTCATTTCGGCGCGGCCGTTGCGCAGGACATAGCCGACCGGCTCTTGCATGAACGAGTTGGCGATCAGAATCCACAACGCCGAGAGGTTGCTCCCGATCGCCACCAGCCAGATCGACGCGAGGTGGACTCGTTTGGGCAGCTTATCCCATCCAAAGAACCAGACGCCCAGAAACGTCGATTCGAGGAAGAACGCGAGGAGCGCCTCGATCGCCAGGGGCGCTCCAAAAATGTCCCCCACGAAGCGGGAGTACTCGGACCAGTTCATCCCGAACTGGAATTCCTGGACGATACCGGTGACGACCCCCATGGCGAAATTGATCAAAAAGAGCTGTCCCCAGAACTGCGTCATCTGCTTCCAGGTCTCATCGCCGGATCGGTAGTAGAGCGTGTGCATGATCGCGACGAGGATGGAGAGCCCGAGCGTGAGCGGAACGAAGAAAAAGTGGTAAACGGTGGTGACTGCGAACTGCAGCCGGGCGAGCGCGAGTGCATCCATGCTTCTTCTCCTTGCCTGTCGTCAGAAAATAAAACGCGCCCGTCCCTCCGCCGAGCGTCTTCTCGGCAGTGGGACGGGCGTCTTCACCAGTCCAAATGATACTATTATGGTCTCATTATAATACCGTTTTAGCGTTTGTCAAGTGTTTCACAAACGATGCCCCCGCGACAGCGTCCGAAACTGGATCACGCCGGCCGAGCCACGCCGGATCACCCGGATAGCTGCCGCTCGGCCAGCACGATCGCTCCCCAAAGCGGAGCGTCGTCGCCGAGCAGGGCCGGAGCCAGGTCGACCTGCATCTGGGGGAGCGTGTTGGCACGCGCAGCGGCGCGCAGCTCACTCCAATAGCGCTCGCCGGATTTCGACACACCGCCGCCGACCACTACGCGCTCGGGGTTCATCAGCGTGATTGCCGTTCCGATGCCAAATCCAAGCGCGCGGGCGGCCGAGTCGACCACCGCGCGGGCCAACGGGTCTCCGGCGTTGGCCGCATGCGCGACGATCTCCGCCGTCAACGCGCCGAGCTCACCGTTCACCCGCGCACGTAGCTTTGAACCGGACGCGGGCTGGGCGAGGATTTGTGCACGCGCCTCGCGCGCGATCGCCGGTCCGCCGGCCATCACCTCGACGCAGCCGCGGCGCCCGCAAATGCAAACCGGGCCGGCCGGATCGACGATGGTGTGCCCAATCTCGCTGGCCATGCCGTTCGCGCCGTGATAGACTTGCCCGTCCAGCACCCAGCCGCCGCCGACGCCGGTGCTGACGGTCACGTAGAGGAGGCTGGAGCATCCCTGACCGGCGCCGTAGGCATATTCGCCGAGGCATGCGACGTTCGCGTCGTTGTCGACGCTCGCCGGCGCGTGGAGCTCCGATTCGAGGCGGTCACGCAAGGGAGTGTCGTCCCAGCCGGAGACGTGGTGGGAGAGAATGACGCGACCCCGGCCGGCGTCGACCGGGCCGCCAAAGCTGACGCCGGTCGCGGCGGGCGCGCAGCCGCCGAGCACCCGCCCCGCGAGCGTCAGCATCGTGGCGTACTCGTACCGGGCGTCCTTGATTGAAGGCGACTTGCTACGTTCCAGGGCGAGCCAGCGCCGTTCGCCCGGCCGGGCAGTCGCCGCGGACAGCTTGGTGCCCCCGAAATCGAGGGCGAGGAGGATTGGATCGATCCGTTGTCCCATCGCGGTGTGTGCGGAGGATCAGGAGGTGAATTGGGCGTGACTCGCCGGACGTGCGCGGATCACGGCGCCCGGGTTGGGCGGCGCGCCGCCGGGTCTCAGTCGTGCTTGAGCTTGAGCATCTCACAGATC
The DNA here is from genome assembly GCA_023380675.1 of Chloroflexota bacterium. The sequence goes on along the minus strand of JAMCRS010000276.1, from coordinate 411 downwards.
GCGTGAGTCATGGAGAGATGCACGTCTTCGATTAGTTCCATCTTGTTCGCATTCACGTTGACGGAATATTCGACGCCGTGCTTGAGCTTGCCGCCGTTAGAGCCGGAGAAGCCAACCGTGACGAGTCCGTTCTTTGCCGCGGTCTCGACCGCGCGCAAGACGTTGGGGGAATTGCCGCTGCCGCTGAACGCGATCGCGATGTCCCCGCGATTCCCGTGCGTCGCGAGCAGCTCGGAGAAGACGATCTCATATCCGACGTCATTGGCGTACGCGGTCAGCGTCGGAACGTTGTCGCTGAGGCAGAGCACCCTAAAGCGGGGGCGGTCGGGGACGACCGTCCCTTTGCCCAGATCGCACGCAAAGTGAGAAGCGGTCGAGCTGCTTCCGCCGTTCCCGAACACAAAGATACGG
>JAMCRS010000275.1 GCA_023380675.1 Chloroflexota bacterium | reverse complement strand
ATTGGGCGAAACCACGCGCGGGAGACGTGTCACCGACACGTCTCTACCGAATCGGGCGCTACCACGCGCGGGGAGACGTGTCACCGACACGGCTCTACCGAATCGGGCAAAACCACGCGCGGGGAAACATGTCACCGACAAGTCCCTACCGAATCGGGTGCAACCACGCGCACGGGTCGTGGTATAATCTGGCCGGGATCGTGTGCCGGCGGCAACGCAAGAATTGGCGCCGCCGCGCATTTACGAGAATCCAATCACGAGGGAAATTGTATGCTATTGCCGCGCCTGCCCGGCCCGATCACCGGCAACCTGGAAGCCGATCTAGGCCTGCTCGCGTTCGCGATCGCGATCGTGGTCGCGCTGCGCGTCCTCGACAAGAATCGCAGACGCGAAGCAAAGTGGCTGGGGGTGAGCCTGGGACTGGCGTTGACGTCCGTCGTTCTATTCATCGACGCGGTGAACGGAACGAATGCGCTGTACGCCAACACGCCGGTCGATCCCGCCCGAGCCGCCGCGGGCAAGACGGTCTATGAGCAATACTGTTCGGCGTGTCACGGAGAGACCGGGCACGGCGACGGTCCGACGGCGGCGGGCATGCCGATCAAGCCGCTGGATCTCACGGTCCACATCTTTCAGCACGACCAGGGCTATTTCATTCTCGCCGTCGGCGGAGGGATGGGCCCCATGCCGGCGTTCAAGGACAAGTTGTCGCGGGATGAAATCGAGAACGTGATCGACTACGTGCGGCTGCTCGGCTATGCGGCGAGATCAAAGCCATAGACGCCTCCTTGCGCCGGTTCCGGGTCAGTCTCCGCTCGCGTGTGGCTCGCGGACGAGAGGAGTGTGTTGCGCTCGAATCCGCCACCATTCGCGGCCGGCGAGCGCGAGATAGTACATCAAGACGAGGTTCAGGCCGATATTGAAAAAGACGACCACGTCGGATGCGAGGGTATGCGTATGCGGCGGAGTTACGCCCAGGCCGGCCATGTTCGTTATGAGGCTGAGAAAGCCGTGCCCGGTCAGGTACGGGGCATAGTCGATGCCGAGAGCGGTAAAGATGTGCGGCAAGAGCTGCGAGCCCTGAAAATTGCCGAACAGATGCCGCACGTGGTTCACCCCCGCGCCGTAGAACGCCTGCAAGGAATAGAGCGCCAGGATGCCGAGTCCGACGATGTGGCCGCGCCGCGCGGCAAGCAGCCCCAACGGCGGAACGATATAGTAGATGAGCGCGAGATAAAACAGGAATTCTCCCACGCCGATGCTGTACCAGGCGGGCTCGCGCGTGACGAGCGCATCGTCCAGTCCGTGCAGGCTCAGCCCGACGAGGCTGACGAAGAACAGTATCGTGATGTACCGCATATAGCGGTCCCAATTGTCCAAATCCAGCCTTCCCCCGCTCATTGGTCGCGCCAGTCAAATCCACCGTATCCGCTGCTGTCCGAAATCTGGTTGATCTTTTTCGTCGCAACGTCCAAGAGGTAGATGCCGGTCGCATCGTAAAACGCGATCTGTTTTCCGTCGGCCGACCACGCCGGGACGGGGCTGTCCGCGCCGATATTGGTCAATCGCTGGAACTTGCCGTCCGGGTTCACGAGCCACAGGTCCCAGGGCAAGCCGTGTGCTTGGGCGCTCTGCGCCAGACAGACGAACCCCAACGCGACCGCGCACGAATCATCCGGCGCCGCCTGGTTCAGCGCGTACGCGCCGGGGAGCTTGCGATTCGCCGGCCCCGACTCTGCAAAAACGATCGACTGCAAGTCAGGCGAGAACCGTCCGCCGTAGATCGCGGCAAACACTCCCGTCGGCAAAAGCTGCTTGGGGCTGCTCCCGTCGATATTCGCAACCCACATGCTGGAAGAATACGTCGCATAGTCCAACTTCGAGTAGACGAGCTTTTTGCCGTCCGGCGATATCGTGGCTTCTCGCGCATTCTCGAGCAGCTTGCGCAGTGGACCGCCGTTCACGTTGACGACGTCGATCTCGTCGTGCTGGCTCGCGGGCGGGACTGGGTACGACAGCGTGAAATATAGGCTCTTGCCGTCCAGGCTCCACGCCGGAGAGCTGTAGGTGGTCTTGGGGTTGTCCGGCGAGACCACGACCCGCATGTTCGACCCGTCGGCGTTCATCACCCTGAGATCCTGCAACACCGCGCCGTCCTTGGTAAACGAACTGGCGGAAAACGCGATCAGTTTGCCGTCAGGCGAAAAAGCCGGCATGTCCCCGTACAGATTTGAAGACGGCTGGAGCACGACCTTCGGCTGATTGCTCCCGGCAACCTCCACTGAGATGCTCCCGTCTCCAAGCGCGAAAACGAAACTCCCCTTTAGATTCAGTGCGCTCGCGGGTGTATTTGAAACCACAGGCGTCCGAATAGCCGGACTCGCCGCCGCGGGGGGGTGCGCTTGAAACCGTCGGCGCCGCCGGCAACGCGCTTGAGACTGCCGGCGCCGACTGCGGCGCTGGCGCCGGCGTTTGACCTCCGCAGGCGGACATGAGGAACGCTGTGCCGCAGCCGAGCGCGAGCACGAGCCATCGTACCGAGTTGTTCAATTGTCGATTCTGCATATTTCACCTGGCGTTAACTATCGGGTTGGAGCGGCGCCCTGATCGCGACGGCGAGACCGGACGCGTCACACGAAAAACGGAGCTGAGCGGCACGCGGCGACGTAAACTGAATCTCGCCGATTCCGGCGTCCCCGAAAGTGGACGCGAGCCCGAGCTCGGGCAGCGTCATTTCGCCGCCACACGGGTTTTGATCCGCTGCCATCAGCATCGCGGTAACCCGGACGATCTTGCCGGCGGCGACATCCACGCTTGCCGGTACGATCGATCCCGGGTAAACGAGCACGTTGACCTGGTCGATCGCCGATGGGCTGTCGTCGACCCGCTCGCTCACGACCGGGCCGGGGCTGGCCGGGACGTTGGCTTCGAAGACGGCGGTCTGCGTCTCGTCGCCGGCCAGCTGCACGACGAGGCCGATCTGCCATTGTCCCGCCATATAGAGCCAGGGCCCGCGGGCGTGATAGTGACCGCCGCCTACCGGCTCGGCGAGCAGCGAATTCGCTCCGTGCGACATGTCCGTCATCCCGGTGACGAGCATCACGCGCTGGGCATCGGTCACCGGCTTGCCGGCCGCATCGGTCAAGGCGACGTCAAAGTCACTTTCCCCGGCGGCGTGCGGTGCGAGCGTGAACGCGATGTCGAGCGAGCCGGCTTGCCGCCGCTCGAATACCGTGCCCGGCGTTGGCGTCTGTATGTCGACCGGCGCGTCAAAGCCGGAATAGTATTGCATCATATAGTGCGCCGGCCCGAGCATGGCGAATTGACGAATGAGATGATCGTCGACGCCGATCCAGAACGCGTAACTGATCGCCGTGCCGCCCGAGACCGTGGTCGTCTCGACGACCTGGGTCTGCACTCCGCCGAGGTCCAGCGCCCGCCCGAGGCGGATTCCCGTCGCCGGCGTGATGTCGTCGAAATTTGGAAATACGTATGGGTCGGGACGCGAACGAGACGACCACGCGCCGTCTTCGAGGTCGAACTGGGTCGCGCCGACGGCAATCGATTCGATCCCACCGACCACCTGGTAACGCAGCCGGTCGGGCGCCTGGTATTCGTAGTGCGTCGTAACGCTTCCGTTCTTGCCATCGTTCAGGTCCTGCACCGCGCTGCGCGATTTGAGCAAATTCATCCGCGCGTCCGACTGCTGCAAGAGCTGCTTTGCCCGGGGATCGACAGCCTGAACCGTACCGCCGCTCTGGTACGGGAACTCGACCGTGACCGCCCCTGATGTTAGATGTGCGGTCACGCGAATCAGCCAGAACGTAGACGCCGAACCGAGACTGGCCGCGGCACGGAACGTCCCGCTGGAATTCGTCTGCATGGCAACCTGCTGATCCCTGCCGCCCTGATCGAGCGGCAAGAGCTCCAGGGTTGCCCTGTCGATATTCGAGGCAGGATTCTTGTTCGCGTCGGTAAACGACGCGACGAATTCCTCCGCCGCGCCCGAAGGGGGTGAAAAGGTCAACGTCACGTCGAGGTCAGGCGCGAGATGTCCCGCCATGAGCAGTGATTGCGATGCGGCCGGCGGCGAGGTCGGCTTGGCGCCAAACGTGGTCTTGACAAACGTGACGACCTGCC
>JAMCRS010000274.1:9429-11835 GCA_023380675.1 Chloroflexota bacterium | reverse complement strand
GAGGCGGGCCGGGCGGTAGAGACGTGTCACCGACACGTCTCTACCATGCGGTGCATGCGATGCCGGAGGCGCGCGGAGGCGGGCCGGGCGGTGGAGACGTGTCACCGACACGTCTCTACCAGGCGGCGCACGCGATGCCGGAGGCGCGCGGAGACGGGCCGGGCGGTGGAGACGTGTCACCGACATGTCTCTACCAGGCGGCGCACGCGATGCCGGAGGCGCGCGGAGACGGGCCGGGCGGTGGAGACGTGTCACCGACACGTCTCTACCATGCGGTGCATGCGATGCCGGAGGCGCGCGGAGGCGGGCGGGGTCCGCAACGGGATTTTGGCGTTAGTTTGGGTCTTGACAAAGTATAAGAAACGTGTTATATCCATTTCCAGGAGCGCTCCCGTTCGGCTGCTGCCAAATGGTTCCCAGAGCTGGGGCGCCCCTTTTTTCTCGTAATTGACCGGGAGCGCTCCTGGAGAATGCGACAATGGCGTACAACATCGAAGAAATCGCCAAGCGCGCCGGCGTTTCACGCTCGACCGTATCTCGCGCGATCAATAACGCGCCTGAGATCAGCACCGAGACACGCGCCAAGGTCTTGGCGGTCGTCGAGGAGCTGAATTACCAGCCGAGCGCGGCCGCTCGCGGTCTCGCCGCCGGCAGAACGCGCGTGATCGGACTCGTCATCCCGATGACGGTCACCGCTTTTTTTGCCGACCCCTTTTTTCCCCTTTTGATCCAGGGCGTTTCTTCCGCTTCGAACGCACGCGACCACTCGGTCATGCTCTGGATCGCCGAACCGGAATTCGAACGCCGCACCGTCCGCCAGGTGCTGAATAACGGCCTCATCGACGGCGTCGTCATGGCGTCGCAGGTGACCGACGACCCGGTCATCGAAGCTTTGCTCAATAGCGGTCTTCCCCTCGTCCTCATCGGACGCCACCCGACAGAACAGAACGTCACGTACGTCTACGTCGACAACGAGCAGAGCGCGCGTCAAGCGGTCGAACACCTCTTGCGTCTCGGCAGACGCCGCATTGCGACGATCGCCGGCCCCGGCAACATGATCGCCGGCGTTCACCGGCTCAACGGTTACCTCGCCGCGCTGCGCGACGCCGGCATCGACCCCGACCCCGACCTCATCGTCAAGAGCGACTTTAGCGAGCTGGGAGGATACGTCGCCACGCAGCGCCTCGTCGCACACGATCTCGACGCCATCTTCGCGGCGAGCGATTCGATCGCGGTCGGCGCGATCCGCGCGCTCCGTGAGTCGGGCCGCCGCGTTCCGCAGGACGTCGCCATCGTCGGCTTCGACGATATGCCGTTTGCGGCTCGCGCCGAGCCTCCGCTCACGACCGTCCGACAGCCGGTGCAGCAGACTGGCCGTGTCGCCGCCGAGACGCTGATCAATCTGATCGAACACCCCGATCTGGCTCCCTGCCGGGTCATTCTCCCCACCGAGCTCGTGATTCGCGAGTCGTGCGGCTCGGGAATGTCGAGCGGGGACAAGCGCCAGGTCTCGACTCCATGATTGCCGAGTTTCGTTCGGTCCAGCCATCGCCGTTCGGTTTCGCGCCCTAGCCGGCCCTTGAGGTTTGCCGCCGTGCGTCGCATTCTGCTCCTCCTTGCTCTTGCCTGCGCGTTCGCGGCCGCGTCGTGTTCCAGCCAAACGGGCAAGCCTACGGCATCCACTTCACCCGCTCTCCCGTCGACCGAGCCGGCGGAAGCGGCCACGCTCGTCGCTCCACCTGCGGGCGGCTCGGTCGCGCCGTACAAAGATCCAAGTCTCTCGGTCGATGCTCGCGTCGACGACCTGCTCTCGCGTATGACGCTCCCGGAAAAGATCGGGCAAATGACGCAGGTCGAAAAGAACAGCATCCGCCCGGACGATATCCGGGATATGTATCTGGGTTCGCTCCTCACGGGCGGCGACGGCAGCCCGAGCGACCCGCGGCCGGTGGGCTGGGCGAACATGGTCAATGGTTACCAACGCTACGCGTTGGAGACGCGCCTCGCGATACCGATGCTCTACGGCATCGACGCGGTGCACGGTCACGCTCACGTGTATGGCGCCGTGATCTTCCCGCACAACGTCGGCCTGGGCGCGACCCACGACCCGGCGCTGGTCCAGCAAGTAGGCAGGGCTACCGCGGAGGAAATGGCAGCCACCGCCATTCGGTGGAATTTTGGCCCCGTGGTCGCCGTCCCCCAGGATATTCGATGGGGCCGGACCTACGAAGGATTCGGCGAGAATACCGAACTGGTCTCGGCGTTGGGATCGGCCTACGTCAAAGGTCTGCAGTCGGTCGGCGATTATATGGACCTGGCCCAACCCTCCTCTGTTCTCGCGACTCCAAAGCACTATATTGGCGACGGCGGAACGACGTGGGGAACGTCGACTCGCACCATGTACTA
>JAMCRS010000274.1:5981-9419 GCA_023380675.1 Chloroflexota bacterium | reverse complement strand
AGGGCGATACGCGCGTCGACGAAGCGACCTTGCGCGCGCTCTATTTGCCGCCCTACAAGGCGGCCGTCGATGCGGGAGCACAGTGCGTCATGGTGTCGTTCAGCAGCTGGAACGGCGTCAAGATGCACGCGAACAAATACCCGATCTCCGACGTGCTCAAAGGGGAGCTGGGATTCAAAGGATTCGTCGTGTCGGACTGGGGCGGGATCGACCAGATCTCGGGCCGCTACGACGACGCGGTGGTGACCGCGATCAATTCCGGCGTCGACATGAACATGGTTCCGTCGGACTATGCCCGCTTTGTCCACACGCTCGATCAAGCCGTCCAGGACGGCCGCGTGACCACGGCACGGATCGACGACGCCGTCCGGCGCATTCTCAAGGTCAAGCTCGAGCTCGGTCTCTTCGAACACCCGTATTCCGATCCGTCCGCGCTGAGCGTGGTCGGATCGCCGGAACACCGCGCGATCGGGCGTCAGGCTGTTCGCGAGTCCGCCGTGCTGCTCAAGAACGATAACCAGGCACTGCCGCTGGCGAAAGATACGCCGACGATCTTCGTCGCCGGCGTCGGCGCGAACGACATCGGTATGATGAGCGGCGGCTGGACCGATACCTGGCGGGGACGCTTGGGGGATGTGACTCCCGGGACCACGATACTGCAGGCGATCCAACAAGCGATCGCACCGGGCGTTCAAGTCCAATACAGCGTCGACGGCGCATTCGAATCGAACGCGGATGTCGGCATCGTCGTGGTGGGAGAAAAACCGTATGCTGAGGGGCTCGGCGACCGGGCCGATCTTGCCCTCACTGCGCCGGATGCGGCGTTGGTTCGACGGGTCAAAGAGCATGTCGACAGGTCCGTCGTGATTCTCATCTCGGGGCGACCGCTGGTCGTAACGGACGAGCTTGTCTGGATGGATGCGCTGGTCGCCGCGTGGCTTCCCGGGACGGAAGGCGAAGGCATCGCCGACGTGCTCTTCGGCGATTATGCCTTTACGGGCAAGCTGCCGTACAGCTGGCCGCGCTCCAACGAGCAGCTTCCGTTCGACTTTGACCAGCTTCCAACGCAGGGCTGTGCGGCCCCGCTTTATCCGTTTGGCTACGGACTGGACGCACGCGAACTTTCGCCGTCTCAACCGCGCGATTGTCCCACGGACTGACGATCAGAGGGAACGATGTCTTACGGATATTTCGACGACGCCGCCCGTGAATACGTGATCTCCGATCCGAAGACGCCGGTGAGGTGGATCAACTACGTCGGCACACGCGCGTTCGGCGGATTTGTCGATCATACCGGCGGCGCGTTGGTCTGCCGCGGCGACCCGGCGCTGAACCGGATCCTCAAATACATTCCGCAGCTCCCGGCCTCGAGCTTCAACGGCCAGACCCTTTACCTGCGCGTCAAACGCGCCGACGGTTACCAGGTCTTTGCGCCCTACTTCGTTCCTGGACTCGACCCGCTTGACCTGTTCGAGTGCCGCGTCGGTCTCGGTTACACGCGCATCGTGTCCGAATTGTACGGCATTCGCACCGACGCGACGATCTTCGTCCCGCTCGGCGGCAACTGCATGATCGGCGACATTCGGCTGACCAATCTTTCCCTTCGCCACGTCGAGCTGGATGCAATCCCGGTCGTCGAATACACGCATCCGGATTCGCTCAAGCAATTGACCAATGCCGATTGGGTCCCGCAGACCATGCAGAGCCGCGCGCTCGACCTCGGCGGCGGGCTCAAGGTCCTCGTCCAGTACCCGTTCATGCTGCGGGATACCCGCGTGAATTACTTCAAGTCGAATCGGCCGGTCTCCTCGTTCGAGACCGACCGCCGGCACTTGCTCGGCGACCACGAGTACGGCACGTGGCAGAGGCCGTCGAGTCTGCAGAGCCCGGAGCTGAGCAGCTGCGAGGCGAACCGCGGAGACAACGTCGCCGCGCTGATGCACCACCTTGGAATCCTTCAGCCGGACGAGACGCAGCGCCTCATTACGCAATTGGGTCAGGCCGACAGCCTGGCCGAAGCGCGCGACGGCGGGTGCCTGGTGGGCAGCAACGTCGAATGGGCGCTGAGCGAGCTAGCCTCGTTCTGGGGCGAGTACCTCGAGCGGGTCCAAGTCGAAACGCCGGACGCGGACATGAACCGGATGCTCAATATTCACACGCCCCGGCAATGTTACGTGACGCTGAATTGGTCCCGTGACCTCTCGTCTTATCAGCTCGGCTTTGGCGAGCGGGGCGTCGGCGTGCGCGATACCGCGCAGGATGTGATGGGCGTGTTGGCCGCCGCTCCCGCCGAGGCCCGCGCGACGATCGAAACGCTGCTGCGCGTGCAAAAGCCGGACGGATCGTCGATGCATCAGTTCAACGCGTCGACGATGGTCGCGACCGCCGGGGACTCGCGCGAGCGGTCGGACCTGCCGCAGTACTACAGCGACGACCATCTGTGGAGCATCCTGGCCGTCTGTGCGTATCTCAAGGAAACCGGCGATCTCGAATTTCTCGATCGCGTGATTGCGTACTATGGCGACGCCGAATCGGGCACGGTGCGGGAGCACATGCTGCGGGCGATCGAGTTCACCCACGGCGACGTCGGCGCCCATGGTCTCCCGCTGTTGGGGTTTGCCGATTGGAACGACACGGTAAACCTGAGCCGGGGCGCGGAATCGCTCTTTACCGCCAACCTGTACGGCAAGGCGCTGCAGGAAATGATCGACCTGGCCGGCGTCCGGCGCGACGCGGACGGAGTCCGGCGTTATCGCGCCTATTATGAGGAGATGCAGGATCGGTTCAACCGGTGCGCCTGGGATGGCGATTGGTTCGTCCGCTATCTGGACGCGAATGGGTCTCCCCTCGGCAGCCGGCGGAACGAGCACGGGCAGATCTACGTGAACGCTCAATCGTGGCCCGTGATCTCGGGTTTTGCCGATCTCGAGCGGGGCCGCCGCGCCATGCAGGCCGTGTACGAGAGGCTGAACACGCGGAACGGGATCAAATTGAGCGCACCCGGCTTTGACGGGTTCGATCCCAGTGTCGGCGGCATCTCCACCTATCCCCCCGGCGCCAAGGAGAACGGCGGGATCTTTCTGCACGCCAATCCGTGGGCGATGATTGCCGAAGCGCTGCTCGGAAACGGCGACCGCGCCTATGAGTACTATCGCCAGATCAACCCCGCCGGCAAGAACGATGGCATCGACGAGTACGAGTGCGAGCCGTACGTTTACGCGCAAAACGTTCTCGGGGACGAACACCCCCAATTCGGCCTCGCGCGGAACAGTTGGCTCACCGGGACCGCTTCGTGGGTCTATCAGGCGGCGACACAATACATCCTGGGTGTCCGGCCGTCCTACGACGGACTCGTGGTCGATCCGTGCATCCCGAGCGTCTGGGACGGCTTCCGCATGACGCGCACGTTTAGGAACGCCGTCTATCGGATCCACGTCG
>JAMCRS010000274.1:0-5971 GCA_023380675.1 Chloroflexota bacterium | reverse complement strand
CCCGGACCACGTGAGTAAGGGAACGGTCTCGGTCCAGGTGGACGGCGAAACGATGCCGTTGCCGCGCGTACCCCTTGCCTCCGACGGACGCATTCACGAGGTGCTGGCCGTCGTCAAGTCTCAACAACTGGAGCGAGTCCTATGAGTGCCGGCTACGGTGTTCGCACCGAATCGATCTCGAATCGAGATCTGCGCGTTGAGTTTCTCGCTGAGGAGAGGCTCAGGATTGTGCGGGTGGTCCTGAAGGAAAGCGAGGAGAACGTCTTCGCCGAGCTCGGGAACCTGTCTATATCGACCTCCCTTGGCACGTACAAGTTCTACGGGGGTCACCGGCTCTGGTCCGCGCCCGAGACGTTTCCTGGCAGCTTCCAGCCTGACGATGTCGGCGTGTCGGTCGAACGAATCGACCAAGGCGTTCGGCTGACGGAAAACAAATGTCCGGGCGCCGTGACTCGCAAGAGCGTCGAGCTGCGCGTCGATCCGGCCAGGCCGCGCGTGACGGTGCGCCACCGTATCGAGAATGTGGGGGAGGAGCCGCTTGACCTGGCGCCGTGGGCGATCACCCAACTTCCGCTCGGCGGGCTCGCGTTTCTTCCGCAGGCCGCGACCGCGGATCCAAAGGACCAGGTCCTGCCGAGCCGAAACCTCGTTCTGTGGCCGTACGTCGTTTGGGGCGACCCGCGACTGGAGGTCTCTCAGGAATGGGTGGTCGTGCGCGCGACAGAGGCCGATCGTCCCTTCAAGCTTGGGTACATGAATAACGCCGGCTGGGCCGGCTATATTCAAAACGGAACGCTCTTCCTCAAACGTTTCACCCCACAACCGAACCAGCCCCACGTGGATCTCGACTGCAATACCGAAGTCTATTCCTACGATCGGTTTGCCGAGCTGGAAACCATTGGGCCGTTGGCACATCTCAGCCCGGGCCAAACGGCGGTCCACGACGAAACGTGGGAGTTTTACGGTGGGCTCAGGCAGCCGGCTTCGATCGGCGAGCTGCGGGAGGTCTTGCGGCCGATCGGTCTTTGATTTGCGCGCGGAAAAGCAGCACGGCTGGAGTTCTTCCAGCCGTGTTTTCGTTTCTCGTTGCAGCTTTCCTGACAACGTGGTTTTCAATGCCAGCGGCATCAGGCGTCATCCCCGGCACTCTAGTCGGCGTTCGGATTGCGGGCCATCCGACGGCCCGGTTCTTCATTCCCATCTTCGCCGCGCGCCGAGCTCTTTTCTCCTGACGACCCATCGTCGAGGTCGAGGTAATACGCGCCGGATGCGCAGGCCCGGCACAGTACCCTTCCTTCTACCTTTACTTGGCGCTCGTTGATGACGTCTTCGCTGCACTCCTCGCAAACAGCGCGCGCTCCCGGCTGGCTGATGATCTCCTCGAGCGAAAGGGTCAACACAACCGCCCGCGCATCAAGCAATTCCCCGCTCGGCATGATCTGGTAGGCCTCTAGCTGCGCATGCCAGTGATCGGCTGCGGCCGGCGCATATCGATTCGCGAGCGTACGCGCTTGGCAACTGGGAGAGATCCGGATCGCCTTCCCCGTTTGCGTGTCCACGAAGGTCGCGGCGCTCTTGCCATAGTCCACGAGCCGCATCGTCCGGTTTCCCCACCAGCAACCGGTCGCGACGGAGATTCCGTCGGTCAGGCAGCCGTCGGTTTCCACGAACGTAAACAGTCTCTTTTCGCTCTGCGGGAGGTCGACCTGGAACAGCTCGCCGGCCAATAGTCCGATTCGTACGCCAAGGACCTGGCGCGGACACAAATGGTCTCGGTGCCGGCTTGCGCTTGCCCTCAGCAACGACTCTAAATCGCGCATAGAACTCGCCTCAAATTCAACTCTGTACAGGATACCCGATCCAAGTCACAGATGCGTCTTCGTTCGGTCAAAATCGCGGCAAATCCTGGACTCTAGGCAAAGTTGGAGCGGGGGCTGCGTCCGGACGCGTCAAGAGCTAAAAAGGGGTACCACTTGCTGTTCGAGGATCGATGGGGAGATCTGGCCGCGCCAGGTGAAACGGAGATCGCCATTCCGGTCGATAAAATAGGTGCTAGGAAAACCGTCGGCCCCCAGTATCTGGCTGACTCCACCCTGTGGATCGAAGAGGACCGGGAACGGCATCTGAGTTTGCCGCACGAATTGCTGGGCAGAGCTCAGGTTGTCTTGTGAGTCGACGGCCAACAGGACCAGTCCGTCCGCTTGATGCGCGCGGTAGAACTGGATGAGGTCGGGCATTTCAGCCCGGCAGGGCGGGCACCACGAAGCCCATAGATTGACCAGCACCGGATGTCCGCGATAGTCGCTCAATCGGACCGGCCGGTTCTCGAGATCGTTCAACGAAAACTCGATCGAGCTTCCCCGGCGCGCCGCGGTCGTCGAGCCGAGGCCTTTGAGCCCGATCGCGCCGGCCAGGAACAGAGCGACGAGTGCCGCCACGACGATCCAGATGAATGGAAAACGCGCCCCCGACCGGCGGTGCGAGCTCGAATGTCGATGCGTCATCATGCTCCTCGAGCCAACCGTCCCCGGCTTGGCGCGGCTGCATGCCGTGCGGGCCAAGCCGGCAGGAGCGGTCGGTATCTATTCGGACTGGTCGGATGAGGTCATCGCTTCCAGGATGAGATGATCGGCGCCTTCAAGGCGAACCTCGGTACCCGTGTACTTGGCAAACAATACCTTGTCATTCGGTTTTACCTTGATCGTCTCGTCGTCGCCCACGGCGATGACGAGGCCTTGCTGAGGTTTCTCTTTCGAGGTCTCCGGTAGATAGATCCCGGTCGTCGTTCTCGAGTCCTGCTCGTCGGGTCGCACGAGCACGCGAGTTCCCAAAGGTTGCAGAGTCATGTTTCCTCCCTCATTCGGCCTGATTTAGCCTGATTCGGATCGATTTATTGCAGTCCGAGCAGTTGGTCGATCTTGGGGCGGTTGAACCCCACGACGATCCGTCCGCCAATGTCGATGACGGGCACCCCCGTTTGACCGCTGCGCCGCGCCATGTCTCGAGCAGCAGCCATGTCGCGCGACACGTCCACATCGTTGAACCGGATGCCTTTGGTCCGCAAGTAGGTTTTGGCGCTGTTGCAGTATGTGCAGGTGGGGGTGCTGAACACGATCACACGCGGTTGTGGTTTGTTGGACATACGCCTCTTCGTCACCTGAAATGGATTCTCTCATCTTTAGATGCAGCCGTGACGAAAAGGTGACGGCGAGTCTTGTCACTCCTCGGCTCTGGGCGCCCCTCCCGCGTCCCCGTGAAACAACCGCCTCACGCTATCGTCGTCCGACCCCCTAGCCAGCAGGATGACTCGATCGCCGGCAATGAGCTGCGTGTTCCCGCGGGGGACGACGACTCGTCCGCCGCGACGGATCGACACGACGACGTATTCGGCCGGCAGCTCGATCTCCCTGAGTCGCTTGCCGACCACCTTGTCCCCGTCCTTCAGGTCCACCTCGACGAGATGCGCACCCGTCGCCGCCTCGAGTCGGAGCCGCGCGAGGTGATGATCGCGCAGGTGTTTCTCTGTCAGCGCGTGCGTGTACGCGTGCACGATATTGCTGCGACCGAGGATACCCAGAACGTGACGTGGATGCCGCCGGTCCACGATCGGGATCCGGCCGACGTCCATCCCCCCAAAATGTCGCAGCGCGTCGTCGAGCGACTCGTCCGGAAATGCGGTCACCACCTTCTGGGTGCAGATCTCGCCGACGGCGGCGCCGGTGCTTCCGGCGTCCAGAGCGCGCTCCAGGTCCGACAGAGTGACGACCCCGAACAGCTCGCCGGCATCGTCGATCACCACAAATCCGTGGTGTGACGTTTCCTGGAACATGCGGGCGAGCTCGGAAACGGGCGTGGCGGGTTTGACGACCTTGAGCTCCTCGACCGGGGTCATCGCCTCTTCGACCAAAATGGAGCGCATCAGGTCGACATCTCGTCGCGCGCGAACGTCAATGCCGCGCAGTTTGAGCTTGAATGTATAGATGCTCTCCCGTTCGAGTTGCTGGGCCAGCACCGTGCTCACGACCGTAGCGAACATGAGAGGCAAAATGATCCGGTAATCCTGCGTCATCTCAAAGGGCAGCATGATCGCCGTGATGGGCGCGCGAACGGTCGCGGCGAGCACGGCTCCCATTCCAACCAGACCGTAGGCCGGCGGAGGAGCCTCCAGGTTTGGAAATACGAATTGGCAAACCGTTCCGAAGCCGACTCCCAGCATGGCGCCGAGGAAAAGGGAGGGCGCGAACAGCCCTCCTTGCCCGCCCGATCCGATGGTCAAGGGCGTCGCCAACAGCTTGAGTCCGACCAGAGCGAACAGGATGACCGGATCCCGGAGCGTGTTACCCAGGACGCTCCCGATGGCCGGATACCCCGTTCCCAGAATCTCGGGCCGGATGAAATACGCCAGGAGCCCGACTGCGAGGCCGCCCACCGCCGGTTTGATCCAGTTGGGGATCCGCCACGCTTGGAAGAAATCCTCGAGATGATTCAGTATTCGAATGTATGCCAACGCAACGAATGCGGACGCAAGTCCGAGCAGGGCGTACAAAAGCAATTCGGTTGAGTTGTGGAACTCATAGGCCGGCACGAGAAACGCTGGCGAGCTTCCCAACAGGCTTTGGATCACCACGGCGCCGGCGACAGCCGAAAGCACGACCAATCCGATGGCTGCGCCGGAGAATTCCCCCAGGATGATCTCGATCGCGAAGAACACGCCGCTGATCGGCGCGTTAAAGGCCGCGCCGATGCCCGCCGCGGCGCCGCATCCGACGAGCGTCTTGACGCGGGATTCGGAAAAATACAGTCGCTGTCCTACTTGCGAGCCGATGGTGGCTCCGATCTGAACGCTGGGGTCTTCCGGGCCGGCCGAGCCGCCCGTTCCAACGGTCAAGATCGCGCCCACAATGCGGGAAATGCTCCCACGCAGACTGATGCGCCCCGAATGCAGCGCGACCGCTTCCATGATGCCGGCGACTCCCAAACCGGTCTCCCCATCGCGCGACGCGACCGCCATCCAAAATGCGACGAGGAGTCCGCCTGCCGCCGGGATGAATACGAGTGCGAGTGGAAACGCGCCTCCGAGGCCGGTCACCGACAATGCAAATAGGCCATCCAGCAGCTTGCGGAAAACGGCGATACCGAGTCCTGTGCTCGCGCCGACAATCACGGCCAGAGTCGTCATGACGGCCGTTTCGGATGTCCAGAACCGGGCGGCCGCCGTGGACGGAAGTGTCCTGAGCCGGGTCGCGAGCGTCGACGACGTCATTCTCTCCATTATATTATAGGCCCCGTGTCCGGTTTGTCATGAGCGAAAGCGACCGTTGTGATAGTTGCCATATGACTGCTTTGCCATTATCGGCGTGCGGATAACATCCCGGACTGACGCGACTAGGAAGTTGGCGGTCGATCCAAGGAGAGCGCCGTGGCCGCCGATGCTCACGCTGAAGGTAAGCGCCAAACGGAAAACGGAGACGTACACTCCGGCGGCGCTTTGACTTGCGATCACTGGGATCGTCGCTCTATACTGAATTTGAGTATGAGTCTGGCATCCATTCTGTCTCCTCAGTACGGGCGTTGTCGGGAATCAAGTCGCGCGCGCGTTCCAGACCCACTCCCCGGACCCGGCATAGTAGCGTGGCGAGCGCGAGTCCGTGCGAAACGATCACCACCCGCTCACCGGGCCGGGCGCACGCGATCTCGTCCGCCGCCTCACGCATCCGCGCGGCCACCTCTGCGACCGATTCTCCGCCGGGCGCGCGTGAGTGCAGCGGACTTTGTTGGCGCTCCGAATATTCACGCGGATACTGAACCATCACCTCAATGACCCGCAGCCCCTCCCATTCGCCCAGGGCGATCTCTCGAAGCCTCTGGTCGACCTCGACGGGCAGGGAGTGTGGACGCGCGATGATTTGCGCGGTCTCCCGCGCCCGCTGGAGGTCGCTGGAGTAGATCGCGTCGATCTTGGCTCCGCGTA
>JAMCRS010000273.1 GCA_023380675.1 Chloroflexota bacterium | reverse complement strand
CGCGCGCGTCAACGGCGTCGGTATTCCGCTGGATGCCTACAATCGCCAGGCCGCTCAGGCGCAGGCGGCCATGACTCAGAACGGCGGACTTGATCTGAAGACGCAGGCCGGACAGGACGCGCTCAAGAGCCTGAAACAGCAGGTGCTCGATCAGATGATCAACGACGTGATCGTCTCCCTGCAAGCCGACCGGGAAGGCGTCAAGGTGACCGACGACGACCTGAACGGACGACTGGCGCAAATGATCCAGGATGCCGGCGGCGTCGACAAGTTGAACGACTATTTGAGCAAGAATCAACTCACGCTGGCCGATCTGTGCAGCCAGGTCCGCAATCAGCTCATCGGCGACACGATGCTCAACCGCGTCACCGGCGGCATCCCGACCACCGGAGAACAGGTGCACGCGCGCCAGATCCTCGTCGCGACCGCCGATCAGGCGCAGGCGATCCTCACGCAGTTGCAGCAGGGCAAGGACTTTGCCACTCTCGCCAAGCAGTACTCCAAGGACGAGGCGAGCGCGGCGAACGGCGGCGACCTCGGATGGTTCCCCAAAAACGTCATGGACCCACAATTCGAAGCCGTTGCGTTCCAGCTCAAGGTCGGTGAGATCAGCCAGGTCGTGCAGACGCAGTTCGGCTATCACATCATCCAGGTCTTGGAACACGAACAGTCCCGGGCCTTGCCGCCCGAAGTGCTGCAGAACACAAAGCAGCAAGCGTTCCTGGCCTGGCTCCAGGCCATTCGCGGGACGATGAAAATAGAGCGGCTCGTGCAGCCGTAGGCTGCATCCGCCGCCTCGCGTGCCTCGCACCTGACGGGGCGGCGGCGAGTGGACATGTTCTTGAAGCGACTCGTACCGCTCCTCTTTATCCTGTTCGGCTGCGCGCTGTTGGCCGGCGGAGTGTCGATCCTCGGCGCGGCCATCCTGTATCACCCGGCGGACGTTCCCGGCGCATTCGATTGGACGCCGCCGCTCCAGCAAGTGGACGACAAGGCGCTCGCGCCGGCGACCATCGTCCTGCCCCTGACCGGAGCTCAAGCCTCTGCCGCGCTCAGCGCGGCCTTCGACAACGCGAATATCGAGAACGCGTACGCGTTGGTGGCGTACGATCCCACCCTGACCGATCCGGCGCGCATCGGGGCGCTGCTGCAGCTCGGCTCGCAATACAAGACCGCGCGGCTGACGCGCAAAGCTGCCAACTGCTACCAGGAGGCCGCCCTGCTCGCCACGCTCAGCCCGGCCGTCTCGGACCCGGCGCGTGAGGACACGTATTTGCAGGCCGGCTCGGCGCTGCACGACCTGGGCGCCGCTGACGCCGCTCGCATGGTCGCAGACCAGGCCTACCTGGTCGCCCAGAACAGTCCGGCGATCCAGCCCCAGCCGCGCGCGCGCCTCTTGGGCCAGATTGCCGAGGCCTACGCAGCTCTCGGGGCGACGAGCCTCGCCAGCCAGGCACGGTCCAAGGCGGACGACGCGCTCACCACGACGACCCCCGCCCAGGACACGGACGCGCGAGTTCCTTTCACGCCCAAGGTCGGCGCCCTGCCGGCCTCGCCCGCCGTCGACGGGGTCAAGGCGGCCCGCGTCGCCGCCGCGCAGCAGCTGGCGGACGATCTGACGAACGCTCCGCCCAAGACCGCCGCCGACTGGCCCCAGGATTCGGTGGCCCAGCTTCGCAGCGCGCTCGAGGACGAGGACGCTGCCCGGCAGACCTATTACGACCAGGAGATCGCACAGGCGACCGATCCGGCGGTGCAATTGGCGCTCTGGCAGGACCGCGTTGCTTGGCTCGCAGTCAAATACCGCGTCGCGCGCGGCGCGTTCGGAATCGACCTCGTGCCCGATTGGAGCAAGGATGCGGCGACGATCGCGACGGACTGGGGCGACGCACTGACCTCGATGTACAGTCTCGAGGCGACCCAAGCCGCCGCCCTCTCCAATCCGCAGGACGCGCAAAAGGCAGACGAAGAGGTGATCCGTCGTCAGTTGATCGCCGTTCGATGGGGCTGGCTCAGCGGAACGAGTGAGCAGGACGTCCGCAGCGCCCTGGCGGACGCGACGCAAAAGCTGCGCGACGACCAGTACCCGGACCTGTTCCTGGACTCGATCACGCGCAGCGGCAAGACGGTCTATCTCCTCCTGCCTGACGAACTGTACGGAACCAACGAACAGGCGCTGCCGAGGTAACGCAATGGTGCGCGAGGTGAGCGATGCAAAGTGAAGAGGGTTTTCAGATCGCGACGCTCGTCGTCATCGTCGTTACGGTGCTCCTCTGCATGAGCTTTCTGCTCGTTTTCGTCAACCCTCAGGTTGCGCTCAACCCGTTCAAGCCGCCGGTTGCGACCTCCACGTTCGTCGCCCTCGAGCTGCCGGCCACCTGGACACCCACCTTCACGGCGACGCCGACCCGCACCTCCAGTCCTACGCCGACTTTCACGCCGACCTTGACGCCAACGCCGACCAGCACGATCACCGACACGCCCAACCCGACGCCGACCCGCACCCGCCGGCCGTACACCCCTACGCCGCGTCCCCCAGCGCGCTCGAGGACGAGGACGCTGCCCGGCAGACCTATTACGACCAGGAGATCGCACAGGCGACCGATCCGGCGGTGCAATTGGCG
>JAMCRS010000272.1 GCA_023380675.1 Chloroflexota bacterium | reverse complement strand
CGCCTGGACGCAGATCCGCGTATACGTCCTGGCTTCGATGTTCGCCGACGTTCGCTTCCAGCGAGACTTTGTCCGCGGCGGTCAGGCCCCCGAAGCGCTTGGTGAGGTTGACGGTTTTAAGGAGTGTCTGCATGCTCGGATCCCTCACTTGGCCATCGAGCGGCCCAATTGGTCGATCACGACCGCAAGGATGAGTACGGCCCCCACCACCACGTACTGGTAAAAGGCCTCGACGCCGATCACCACCAATCCGTACTGGATCGTCGCGATGACGAGCGCGCCGATGACGGTACCGAGCACCGTGCCTTCTCCGCCGAACATGCTCGCGCCGCCGATCATGACCGCGGCGATGCCGGGGAGGAGGGTGGGGTCTCCGCCATTGTAGGCGCCGCTGGTAAAGCGCGCCGCCCAGAGCACGCCGGCGACTCCGGCGATCATCGAAGCCAGGACGTATACGCGGATCTGCGTCCAGGCGACCGGGATGCCGGCGCGCTTGGCGGCTTCAAAGTTGCCGCCGATCGCGTAGAGGTGCTGGCCGAATTGCGTCTTGGCGAGGATGAACCAGCAGATCGCGGTCACGACGATCGTGACCAGCACGACGTTCGGCATCAGCGGGATGTTCGCCTGGAGCTGAACGGACGTGGCCGAGCTGGGCACCTGGAACCAGGTGAACCAGTTACCGGGCGACCAGTTGACGATGGAGCCGTTCCCCAGATCGCCCAAATAGGGGGGCTGATCGGTGATCGGAATGCCGTGGCTGCGGAGCAGCGCCACGCCCTCGACCGTGAACCCCACGCCGATCGTACTGATGAAGGACGGCACGTTCCATCTCGAGATCAGGAGGCCGTTGAGAAAGCCGGGAACGATCGCCACGAGGATGCCGCCCAGCATCCCCAGCCCGATCGTCTCGATCGGGGACGCGCCGTTGGCGTAGAGGTATTTCATGATGTCGGCGGCGATCACCGACGAAAAGCCGAGCGTCCAACCGACGGACAGGTCGATCCCGGCCGCAATGACGATCAGCGTCTCCGCCAGGCCGATGAGGAGGATCTGCGTGCAGTACAACGCGATGCCTTGCAGCGCACGAGGCGTTAGAAAGTTCACGTTGTTCATCGCCTGGGAGGCGAAGCTGAAGAACGCGAGCATCAGGATGAGGAACGCCCAGGGGTAGATCTTGCGAAGTGTGGCGAGCGTTTCCGCGCGGCCCTTCGCCTTTGGAATCACGGCCCCCATGCCTTCTGCCGGCGCTGCGTCGTTGGATGCCACGGCCATGCAGACCTCCTGCGGTCAGTCCAATGAATTGCGAGTGGTAGGAAGACGAGTCCGCTGCTTGTATTATAACCGCAAATGCGCTAGGTTCAACAATCCGAGAGAGCGAGTCACTGTCAATGACACAACCGTTTTCCGAACTCTCAAATGCTGACGCGCCGGATCACAGCAGTCAGGGAGGCGCACGCCTCCCTGACTGCGACTCGAGCCCGACTTACTTGTAGAAGAACTTGGCGATGTTCGGATCGTTCATATTGTCGCGCGTGATGACGGCGTAGCCGGTCGGAATGTGCTTGGGCACGCTGGTCGCGCCGTCCAGGTAGGCGACCGCCATCTCGACCGCCAGGTAACCCATGTCAGAGGGTTTCTGGGCGATGACGAGGTCGACTGTTCCGCCCTTGAGCATGCTGATGGCATCCGCCGTTGCGTCGAACGCCACGACCTTGACCTTGCCGCTCAAACCCTGGTTCTTGACGACCGCGCCCGCGCCTTGCGCGCTGAACACGTTCGTCCCGAAGATGCCGCCCAGATCGGGCGTCTTTTGCAACATGGCCTGGGTCTGCGCCTGGGCCTGCGAGGCGTCGTCGTTGTTATAATCTACGGCGACGATCGTCACGTTCGGGTACTTGTCCTTGATGACCTTTTTGCAGCCGGCTTCGCGCGCGTCGGTGCTGCTGATGCCGGGCTTGACGTTCTGGATGTAGATCTTGCCGGTTTTGTTGAGCGAGTCGGCCAGGGCCGAGCAGGCGATCTCGCCGCCCAGCTCGTTGTCCGAGGCGATGAAGGAGATCGGGAAGGTGACCGGGCCGTTCGCATAATCGCCGTCGCCGATGTAGGTGTCGACGGTGAGGATCGGGAGGCCGGCGTCGCTGGCTTTCTTGAAGGGAGCGATCATCGCCTGCGCGTCGACGGGTGCGCTAAAGAGGAAATCCAGGTCGCCGCGTGCGACCATGGCGTCGAGCATGGGGGTCTGATCCGTGACGTTCCAGTTCTTGGGAACCTGGACGACCAGGTCGACGCCCAGATCAGCCGCGGCTTGCGCCGCTCCCCGCTGCATCGTAAAATAAAATGGGTCGGTGGTGCCGGCCAGGAAACCGATCTTGTACTTCTTCGCGCCGGTTGCCGCCGGTGCGGAAGTCGGAGCGGGGGCTGTCGTAGGTGCCGGGGCCTGAGGCGCAGCCGTCGGCTGTGCTGGGGCCGTAGTAGGTTGTGCCGGTGCAGCCGTCGGCTGTGCAGCCGCGGTAGTGGGGGCGGGGGCGGGTGGGGGGGGGGGGGCGGGTGCGGGAGCGCACGCAACCACCACGAGACAAAGAGCAATCACTGCCGCCAGAGCCAGAAACATCTTGGTTTTCATTCGCCTTCTTCTCCTTCGAAGTGCAGTCGTGAATTCGACGGTTTGTCTGACTCAATCTCGATCACGGCGATCGATTGGTCTTATCTTTCACCTCCTCCTTTGACTTACTCTTCCGAACCCGGCTGTCTCGTTCGGTCAGGAATTTCTTGATAAGACTCCAAGGAAGCAAGCGGCGATCTCGCAGACCGAGGTTGCCGCATGTCATGTTCGAATTAGATCATCGGTGGAAACATTCTAGCACAAGGTCGTTCAGATGTCAATACTTTTTGGTTGAACTCGCTCAGAAATGGTAATCTGGTGATTGACTTATGGCAATCACATGCTGTATAATGGCATTTGTAAGTGGAGTGACTTTCGAGTTCGTTCACGAACCAGCCGCCGGCTGCGTTGTCAGCTCAACACCCCTGTGCGGAGGAAGTCATAATGCCCCAGGACAAGCGGTCCGACCAGATCGTCGCCGTCGTCGACGAACGCGGATATGTTTCCGTCAAAGAGCTGAGCAAGATCCTGGACGTATCGGAAGTGACGATTCGCCGGGACCTCCAGCAGCTGGACGACGACAAGCGTATCCGAAAGATGTACGGCGGCGCGGTCACGGTCCGCTCGAACCCAGCCCCGGTCCAGCCGGCGGCGGCGAACGCACCGCAGGAGGGATCCCTCGTCGACCGGGTCGACGTCCTGATCACCACCTCCGTCGATCCTCAGTTCGACCGCGCTTTGATCGATCGTGCGGACAATCGGCACGTGCCGGTGATCGCCGAATCCACCCGCATGAACGGAGCGAGCACGGTGGTTTCCGTGGAGAACTATGCGGCGGGGATGGCGCTGGGCGTTTGGGCGGGACGCTACGCCCTGCAGCATTTCGACGGCGTGGCGAACGCGTTGGACCTCAGCTTTGAGCTCAGCAATACGTTGGAGCGGAGCAAGGGGTTCGCCGCCGGCCTGCGCGAGGCGGTGCCGTCAGCCCAGGTGGTCCTCTCCATTAACGCGCAATCGCGATACCAGGTCGCTTACCAACTGGCGGCGGATGCGCTCAAAGTCCACCCGAACATCAACATCATCTTTGCGATCAATGACACGACCGCCTGGGGCGCGATCACCGCGTGCCAGGACCTGGGCCGGGACCCCGCCTCCGTTCTCGTGCTCACGTTCGGGCTGGAAGGGAACACGCTCCGCGATGCACTCGTGGCCGGGGCGGCCGGCTACTGCAAGGCCGGCCTGGCCATGTTTCCGGAGATCGTCGCGCCG
This sequence comes from Chloroflexota bacterium, assembly GCA_023380675.1. The sequence continues at coordinate 5,051 of JAMCRS010000272.1, read as the reverse complement.
GTCTGCATTCAAGCCGCGGTCGACGTTTCCAACGGCAAGCCGATGCCCCCGCAACTGGTTACGCCGCACGAGATCCTCACGCCCGACACTCTGACCGAGCTGTACCAGCGGACGGAGACGGGCTGGCAGCTGCGATGGGACCGGGCCAGCCGTCTCAAGATCCCCTGCGAGATCGGCCGGAACGCCGATCGCGCGCAGACGTCGCTTCCCAAACGGATCGGGTTCGTCGTACCGTTCATCGCGCACGACTGGTACCGGAATCTCGTCGTCTTTATGCGGGAGTACGCGGCTTTTCTCGGGATCGAATTCGAGACCGTGGACGCCGCGCAGACGACGAAGGACGACGTGGCGCTGCGTCAGCGCGCCATCGCCGAGATGGCGGCGAGCCGGGTCAAGCCGGGCGACGTCTTGCTGATCGACGGAGGCGAGATCACGACCTACCTGGCGCAGGAGCTGGCCGGGCGGGAGAACATTACCGTCATCACCAACTCGCTGCCGGTCTTTGAGATTCTGCGTACCCAGGGCGGCGTCACCCTCATATCGACCGGCGGCTCGCTCCGCCGGTCCAGCAATACGCTGATCGGCCCGACGACCGAAGCCGCACTGCGCGAGCTGCGAGCCGACAAGCTGTTTCTGAACGTTTCGGGGATCAGCCTGGACTTTGGGCTTTCGCACACGAACCTCGCCGAGGCCGCCGTCAAACAGGCGATGCTGCGCGCCGCACGCGAGGTGTTCTTGCTGGCGGACCACACGCGGTTTGGGCAGGACTCGGTCATGCAGATCGCGCCGGTGACCGCGATCCACAAGCTGATCACGGACAACGCACTGCCGGCGAGCGTCCGGCTCGAGCTGAGCAAACTGGGGATCGAGGTGATGCTCGCAGAAACGTGACCGTTAGAGGACTGGACTCGAAGATGAACAGGCTCTATGGCGGCATTGAGGCGGGCGGGACAAAGTTCGTGTGCGCGATCGGGACCGGTCCGGGCGATCTGCGTTCCGTCGTCCGTTTCCCGACGACGACGCCGGCCGAGTCGTTGAGCCGGGCGATCGAGTTCTTTCGGACCGGGTCCGAGGGGGGTAATCTCGCGGCGATCGGCATCGGGTCTTTTGGTCCGGTGGACCCGAACCCGGCGTCGGCGACGTTCGGCTATATCACGACGACCCCCAAGCCGGGTTGGGCGCACACCGATTTTGCTCGGACGATCGAACGCGCGCTGGGGATTCCGGTCGGCTTTGACACCGACGTGAACGCGGCGGGGTTAGGCGAGCACCGCTGGGGAGCCGCTCAGGGGCTGCACACCTTCATTTATCTGACCATCGGCACGGGGATCGGCGGCGGCGCCATGATCGACGGCCAAATGGTGCACGGTCTGATCCATCCCGAAATGGGACACATCCGCATTCCGCACGATTGGGCCACCGACCCGTACGCCGGCGCCTGTCCGTATCACGGCGATGGCTGGGAAGGGCTGGCGGCGGGGCCGGCGATCGAATCGCGCTGGCGTCTCAAGCCCGAATCGCTTCCGGCAGACCACCCGGCGTGGGACCTGGAAGCGCACTACACGGCCCTCGCGCTGTCCAACCTGATCTGCACCTTTTCCCCGCAGCGCATCGTGATCGGCGGCGGCGTCCTGGAGCAGCCCGCCCTGCTTCCCCGCGTGCGAGCTCAAGTCCTGAAACTGCTGAACGATTACGTCAGCGCGCCGGCAATTCTGCACGCGATCGACCATTACATCGTCTCGCCGGGTCTGGGCCGGCAGGCGGGCGTGCTCGGAGCGCTCGCGCTGGCCCAACTGCAGGTCCAGCCCTTGCGTCCCGGCTAGACGCATTCTTCTTCCCAGACGCGCAGCCCGTGCCGGCTCAAATAGACCGGGATATTCCGGCACAGCGGCGCGTCCGCCTCGATCTCCCGGATCATCGCGCGCTTTTCGTGCGACAGCCCGCTGCACAGGATCGTGATCGATCCACCCTCGCCGCCCGCGCCGTTCACCTTCCACCCCGCCGCACCGTACCGGCTGGCAATGTCTATTACGCGCTGCGCCGTTTGACTGACGAGCGCGGGATGCAAGCGTGTCTGCGCACGGGTGTTCTCGATCATCGCCCGCCCGAGCGCCGCAAAGTCGCCGGCGTAGACCGCGTCGCGCGATTTTTCGGCGGTGAGACGTAAGTCTTCCAACTGCCGGCAGGTCGGCCCTGCATTTTCCAGGTGCTCGATCACCATCTCGTGGACCTGGGACGAATCGTGTGAATTGCCCAGGTAGACCAGCGCCAGGCGCCGTTCCAATTCCCACCAGATGGTGTCCGGCACGAAGAGCTGCGAGACGGACGCATGCGGGTACTTGAGCATCTCGATAAAGTTGATCCCGCCGTAGGCCGCGCACAATTGGTCCTGGATGCCGGTCTGCTTTTTCAGCATTTCGACTTCGACGGCGTGGGCGGCGTAAGCGACCTGGTGCGGCGCCAGTCGACCGGTCGTCAGGCGGTCGAGCGCGCCGATGAGCGCGACGGTGACGGCCGCGGAGGTCCCGGTCGACGCGCCGGCCGGGGCCTCGGAGAACACGGTCACCTGGATCGCCAGCTCTTTCGGAACGCTCATGCGCTCGACGACCGCTTCCAGGAGCGGGTGGTGGGTCCAGGTATGCTGATCGGGATGCGCGACGAAATGCTCGCCGTAGTTCTCGGCGTAGACCGCGATCTGGTCCGTACGACCGTCGCGCGGATAGACTTCCACCTGGACTTCGGCGTACGGGTAAACGCCAATGTTGAATACCTTGCCGTAGTCGGCAAACCAGGTATCAGTCCAACCGCCGTTGTCGCAAATGCGTATTGGCGCAACGGCGTTGATCGTGCGGCGCGGTCTCCTGATTTCGTCGGCAGCCATACAACCCCCGGACCAGCGTGGAGCGCGAAACGACTATGGGAATTATATCCGCGTACCCGGCAAGTGCAAATACCCGGTGCCGGACACTTGACAAGACCCCCAAAATCACTATACTGTATATAACACCAAAAGGTGTTATATCTGTCCTGCTTAGGAGACTGCATATGGGAGCGCTGCCTGACATTCGCAAGACGATTGTTCTCAACGCGCCAATCGATAGGGTTTGGAACGCCGTCGCAACGTCAGACGGCCTGGCCGCCTGGTGGATGCCCAACGATTTCAAACCGGCATTGGGGCATGAGTTTGTCCTGCATACAGGTCAATATGGTGATTCTCCCTGCAAGGTCACAGAGTTCGATCCTCCGAATCGCCTTGGTTTCGACTGGGGCAAGGATTGGCACCTTGCGTTCGAATTGCGAGAGGTGGGAGGAAAAACCGAGGTTACCCTGATTCACTCCGGCTGGGATTCAGACAAGGTTACCGAGTTCAAGCAACCTCACACGACCATACGCGGGGTGATGGAGGGAGGATGGGGCGACCTGGCTCGACTGCGCAAATACATCGAGGGGGCATGAGACAAGCCCGTCAGTACGACGTGTTTCAGGCGCTCGCAGACAGCACGCGCCGCGAAATAACCCGGCTGCTCGCCGATGAGGAGATGCCGGTCACCGCGATCGTCGAACATTTCCCGATCACGCGAACCGCCGTCAACAAACACCTGTGCGTTCTGACCAGCGCGGGATTGCTCGATCGCCGCAAGGTCGGCCGGGAAACCCGCTACAAGCTCAATCCAGACCCGCTCCACGAGCTTTCGAAATGGGTGTCGTACTACGAGCGTTACTGGGACAAGAATCTGGCCGCCTTGAAGAAATACGTCGAGGAGGACCAGGAATAGCGACGCACGCGAGCCAGAAACCCGTTTTCTCCAAGCAATACTTGCAGGATGCTGTCACTCTCCTTCTCGGAATACCGCTGCTCGTCGCGGCCGCGCTGCTCTATCGCCGCGGCTCGTCAAGAGCGGGGCTGTTCCTGCCGGGCGTGCTCGCCTATTTCCTCTACAACTATGGCTCGATGGCGTTCGGCGCCGCGTACAACCATCTATTTCTCATCTACGTGATCCTGCTTTCGGCCAGCTTCTTCGGACTCGTGCTTGCGCTCACTTCGGTCGACGTTCAGGATCTGCCGTTCCAATTCAGAACCGGTCTTCCGAGGCGCGGCATCTCGACCCTTTTGATCGTCAGCGGCTTTGCGCTTCCGGCCGTCTGGCTGTTCATGAGCATTCTACCGGCGATGCTCGCGGGCCGCGTCCCCGAGCTGGACGGCTATACGACCGGGACAACCTGGGCGATCGACATGGGGCTCGTCGGTCCCGCGCTCGTCGTCGCCGGCTTGCTGCTTGCCCGTTGGACGCCCGCCGGCTATTTGCTGGCGTCGACGATGCTCGTCTTTAGCGCGGTGTTGGGGATCCAACTGGCTGCGATGGGAATTGTCCAGTTCTCGGCCGGACTGTTCGGCATCGGCCAATTCATCGGTATGGTCGTGTCGTTCGCAGTCCTGACCGTTCTTGCGATCTGGCTTACGATCGTCTTCTTCCGTCACATGACAGACCTGCCGGCGCAAACGACTGCGAGCTAGGACGTGAGTACGAGAGGTTGTCAATCTTTGATCCTTATGCCCCACGGCTGTTGCCAAGTCCTTTGCGGACCTCCCGCTGGCTCCTCCTTGACGCGACTCCCCCTTCGCCTTTAGGTCATAGATCCCCGCCCCGCCACTTGAAACACCAACTGATTCCCATTCTTTCCGACCGCCTCGATCGCTCCCATCTTCCTGAGACAGTAGGTCATCCGGCGCACGTGGTAGATTGACTCGCCGCTTCGCGCCGCCAAGCTTGCATTCGAGAACGGCTGCTCGAGGTCCGCCGGCAGAAAGCGCAGAAAATCCCCTGTGGTCGCCAGATCGATTGCTTCGACGACGCCGAGCAACTTGTGGTCCTGGATACTCTGCCCACGCCGGCGCCAGCTCCCGCGCCCGTCGACTCGCCGGATCTCTTCTTCCTGCACCATCAAGACTTGCAGTGAGAAACTCGCGTGGCAAACCAGATCCGGGATGCTCACCAGTTCGTCGAAGAGGTCGGCGAGTCGTCCGACCTTGGGCGATTTGCGCCGCCCGA
>JAMCRS010000271.1 GCA_023380675.1 Chloroflexota bacterium | reverse complement strand
TCCAGGTGGTGGGTTATGACGGCTCGATTGCAAAGACAATTGTTGTTGACGTCGGGAAAAACGTCAAGAAGCACGTAGCCGATGCGCCTGGATGCACTCGCACTGGACAAGGGCATGTGGTTGACGCCATATGGGAACTGTACAAGCAGCGCCCCGATGACCAAGCGCAGTATCATGCGTTCTCACTCCAAGACGCTATTGCATATGCCGAGTTTCTGATTGGCACAACGTCAGCTTACCAGAGATTCTCGAAGAGTATTCCACAGGTCGGAGGCGAGATAGACATTGCGTTGGTAACACCGTTTGACCACTTCAAGTGGATTAGGCAGAAGGAATTATCCCAGATCATAGGAGACCGCAATGGCTGAGCGAGAAGTAAAGGCAAGGGCGTCCTTCACTGTCACCAAGGTTTACATCACACACAAGCCCATCTCAATCAATTGTCCCTCCCTACCGAAATCGGCGACGCAAAACTCGGTAGCAGATGGGAAACAGCTGACCGAGATCGGGTCCCCGCAGCTGTTGAAGAGGATTCCAAGGGTCAAGCCCGAGGAAGGCAAGACGCAGAAATAAGCCTGAAATGCTGTCGTCGCGCGCGTATTCCTTGGGGTGGAACTGCTTCGATGCGACCGCGTCAGGGCAAGCACAAGGCGTGCCGCGCTCTTAGGTGCGAGCGCCAGAAGCGTCTATACCTCCGTGCTAAACCATTGCGTTAAGTCTGCTCCCTCGCGAAGTGTATATCGCGACTGACTGGCAGGCGAGCGGCTTGCTGCGCGCGGGTGCGCAGTCCGCAAGGGGTCTCGCTTATAACTGAATCGCACGTGCGCTAATCCGACTAACGGACGCGCCGTCTCTCGACAACGAGAGCCGGCGCGTTTTTTGTTCTAACGGCCTGGGGAGGGTGCGACGCCCCCCGCCGCCTGCTCCATCCGCCGCGACGGTCTCGTACCCAAAGGAGCGCGCCAACTAATGCGCGTGTGGCTCCGCAAGCCACTGGAGCAGGCGGCGGCCGCTCAACCGCGGCTCAATGGCTACGGCTCGAGGCCCGAGTGGGCGAAGACTCGCGCGCGAGGCGACGTCGCAGAAACCGCTCCTCGCACAGCGTTTCTCCGCATTCGCCCTACGCACCTGATTCGACGTGTCTCACCATTCCTGAAAGGTCGCCTATGCCAAATACTCGCAGCGAAGAACGGTCCCGCACTCGCCGCAACAAGGAGCAGTTCGACGAGGCCAAGCGCGTGGTGATCGAGCAGGTATTCTGCGGAGCGGCTGCTCGAGACGCCGTCAAGACGATGATCGCCATCGCACAGGACCCGGAGAACGCTCAGTGCGTTCGCGCCGCCCGGCTCCTGTTCGAGTTCACGTACGGCCGGCCGCGGCAGATGGTCGTCGACGCGGGCGAAGAAAAGTTTCGAGCGTACCTGGACCAAGTGAGGCGAGCCGTTCTTGGAGACACGACCGGAGAAGCTGGACGACCTCAAGCAACTGAACCTCGCCGCCGCGGGCTACGTTCCGCTGCCGATCCAGGAACAGATCCACCGCGCGAGTGAGCGGGTCCTCCTCATCTCGGGTGGTGAGGGAAGCGGCAAATCGCTCGTCACCGCGGCGGAGATCGTCTCGCGTCTTTTGACGTGGCAGCTCGTCTACCTCGTCGGGCCGCAGTACGCCCAGGCGCACAAGGAGATCGATTACTGCTACGAGATGCTGGCGCGGATGGAAGCAGCGACTCCAGCCGGATTCAGCCGGCCCCGCGCCGGCAAGGCGACGCTGACGACGCGCGCCGGTTGGCGGATCGAGACGTTGAGCAGCGAGGAGGGGCCCAAGGCGGTGACCGGCACCGGCGAGAGCCCGGACATTCTCGCGATGGTGGAGGCGGGCAAGCAGTCCTATGAGATCTTTCTCGCCTGCCGTGCCCGGGTGGCGCGCTCGCGCGGCCTGCTGATCCTCTCCGGCACGATCGAGCAGTCGCAGCGCTGGTATCCCGAGTTGGTCAACCGGTGGCAGGCCGACAATCCCGAAGGGGGACGGAGTTTCATCATTCCAACGTGGGCGAACACCGCGCTCTACCCGGGAGGCGAAGCGGATCCGGAGATCCTGGCACTCAAGGCGACCTATCCGCCGGACCGGTTCTTGGAGCGATTCGGGGCGGTCCCCTGCCCGCCGGGCGACGCGGTGATCAAAGAGTTTTCGTTCGTCGACCACGTCGACGAGCGCGTCGAGTTCGATCCCGCACAGTCGGTCGAGCTGTGGATCGACCCGGGATACAGCGGCAGCCACTATGCGGTGGAGGTGGTCCAATTTCCCTCGCCGCGTGACGTGAACGTGATCGACGAGATCTACGCCGACCACAGCATCACTCAAGAGATCATCGACGCGGCAAGGCTCAAGCCGTGGTGGAACGCGGTCCCCAAGAAGGCGGACCGACGCAGCGCCGGGGTGATCGACATTGCGGCCAAGGCGCACGCGGCGATGCCGTCGGTGTGGCAGACCTGGGACGCCGCCGGCATATCGCTCGGCATGAAGAGCGTCGAAGTGGAGGAGGGTGTGGCGGTGCATCGGGCGATGCTCAAGCCGCCGGCCGGCGGCCCGCCCCGCTTGATGTTCAACCCGTGCTGCAAAGGAGCGTTCTCCGAATATGCGTCTTGGAAACGGCGCAGCGTGGGCGACGCGCTGCTCGAGCCGGACACGCGCAACTGCGACGCAATGAAGGCACTGCACTACGGCCTGGTCGACCGGTTTGGTGTGCTGGGTCAGGAGCACATCGAGGCGCACGCGGCCCCGCTGGCGGAGAACGCGTACGACGCGGAGGCGTTCACGATCCGGTAAGACAGCGCGGTGGCTCACTCAAGAAACCCGTTTTCTACAATGGGTATTATGGGCGGGGCTTGGCCCCAGTCTAACTCATATCTGCGGTAACGTGTTCTGCAAGAAAACGGGTTTCTGACCCTGACCCAACAGCCGTGGCAGAACCGGGAGGCAGACATGACGCTTGACGCAAGCAGCGCCGCAATCATTCTGATCACGCTCGCGCTCGTGCTGTGCGCGTTCCAGACCGGCTTTATCGTCGGATTCGCCGCCGGGCTGTGGGCTCGCGGGAGGTAGGCGTTGGCCAAGTTAAAATCAGGCAAGGCAAAGACCGGCAAGACCGACTTTGAGTCGATCAAGAAATCGGTCGACGCGATCGTCGCGGCGCTGTCCGAGCGCGAATTCGACAAGTACGAAAAGGTCTACCTCATCGACCCGGACAGCGCGACCGGCAAATCGACCCGCGAGAACGTCAAGACGCTCTACGACGGGCACGGACACGCGTCGATCGACGCGATCGTCCGGACCTGGAATGCCAATCGCCCCAAGATCAGCGTGCCAACGCCCGATCCGCGCGAGCGTGGGCTGACGCCCTCGGAGGTCGAGCGCCGGAAACAAGCGCGTGAGGCGGCGGAGAAGGCGGAGAAATTTCTCGACGCGCTCCTCTATCGCTCGGACGACGTTTCGCAGCGGGACGTGACCGCGCTGCTGCTGAAGCAGTTCGCGCTCTTTGGAGAAGCGTCGGCCGTGATCGACAACGTCCTGGCGGACGAAGACGATCCCGAGTGTCCCTTTATCTTCGACGTTCCAAACTCCAAGCTGTGCTACCCGCGTTATTCCCGGCGCAAGGGGCTGTTGGCGCACGTGTTCAAGGTGCAGCTCACGCTGGCGGACGTGAGGGCCACCTACGGCGCGGCCGCGGATTTCCTCGACGGTGGGGACGACGACCTGGTGACGCTCATCGATTACATCGACCGCGAGGCGCACGTGGTCTACGTGGAAGAGCAGCCCGACCGGGCGATCATCGACGCGGCGCACAATCTCAAGATGATCCCGCGGGTCTCGATGCTCGCGGGGAGCAGCGACTTTTTCGAGAAAGAGCGCGACAAGCGGCAGCCCTTTCTCTACACCTATCTGAAATCCGGCGCGTGGGCGGCGCGCAATCTCCAGCTCACGCTGATGAACGACAACCTGACCAAATACCTGAACTCGCCGTTCGTCAGCATCACGCAGAACGGTCAGCCGGTCGGAATCGACTTTTCGAGGCCGTTCCAGGAGATCCCACTGCGGAGCGGCGAAGAGATCCATCAGCTCGTCAAGAACATCATCCCGCAGGAGCAGCTCGCGTTTTACGGCATCCTTACGGCGAACGCCGAAGAGTACACGATGCCCAAGGTCGCCATGGGCGGCGGCCAGATGAGCGGGAATGCGCCGGCCGCGGCGATCGCCGCCCTGACCGCGAACGCGCTCGTTGCCACCAAGGACGTGGTGGCCGCGACCGAGCGCGCGCTTTCCAAGATGCTGACCATCGTGCTGCAGTGGATCGTCGCGCGCGGCGAGCCGGTGGGCGTGTGGGGCCGCGGGACGCTCGAGTCCCTTGCGCCGTCTGACCTGACGATCGAGGGGGATACATACACGCGGGTCGAGGTGACGCTCAAGCCGGACAAGCAGCAGGAGCGTCAGATGGTGGCGGGGCTCGTGGCTACGTTGTGGAACGCACACCTGCTCGGCTTTGACACCGCGCTCGAATTGCTGGAAGAAGGGGGGATCGGCCGCGGCGCGCAGGAGATGCTGCGGGACGTGATCGAGCGCGCGTTCATCGAAGCGAATCTCCCGGCATACGCCAAGGCCGCGCAAGAGCAGGCGGCCAAGCTGACCGGCTACGTGAACGCGATCCCGGCTGCGCCGGCCGCCTCGAACGCGGGAGCGCCGCCAGGCGCGATGCCCGGCGCGGTCCCGACCCAGGAACAACTCCTGGGCGCACTCGGACCTCAGCTGCCGGGAGGGGAGCCGACCTCCACTCCACTTCGGGAGTCATGACCTAAAAGGAAGGGGAGCAGATACGATCGGAGGAGGGCGTGATCACGACAGAGATGATGGCGCGGGCGCGCAGGGACGCGGCAGCCAAGCTGGCCAAGGCGCAGACCGATTTCCTCGCGGCCGCTGCGCCGGCCTTGTCGCCCGACCAGCACCGCTACATCGTGCAGCGGTTGTGCGTCGACCCGCAAGCGTTTGGCGCGCGATTGGACGAGTACGGAAGCGCCCAGCTTGACGGCTACTTGAAGCACGTCACCCGCGAGAGGCGCGAGCCGCCCGATGGAGCGTCGCCTCGCAAGCGAGGCGCGTCAACTCTCGAAATCGAGGAGGGCAAATGAGCGAGGTCAACCGAGCGTTCGGCCGGATCCCATCGCCGGCGGACAGCCGCGATTTTCCACTGCGCGATTACATCACATTGGGCCACCGGCTGCGCGCGCTCCTGCCTGTCTCCAAGACGTGGCCGGTGAGCAAGGTGCTCGACCAGGGCGAGACCGGGCACTGCGTCGGCTTTGCGTGCGCCGGATTCGGCATCGCCGAGCCGGTGGCGGATCCGTGGGACAACTCCGCCGGCGACAAGATCTACTATCTGGCCAAGGTGATCGACGGCGAGCCGAATGCGGAGGACGGGACGACGGTGCGGAGCGGCGCCCGCGCGCTGCAAAAGCTGCGCCGGCTGCACGCGTACGCGTTCGCGCGGACCGTCGGCGAGGTCAAGACATGGGTGCTGAGCAAGGGGACGCTCGTCGTCGGCACCGACTGGTACGAGTCGATGATGGAGACCGACGGGCGCGGCTACGTGCGGCCGGGAGGCCGGTTGGCCGGCGGCCACGCTTACCTTCTGATCGGCTACGACGCGAAGGAGAACGCCTTTGTCTTCCAGAATTCATGGGGCAAGAGCTGGGGCAAAGCGGGCCGGTTCAAAATGAAGGTGAACGATTTTGCGAGGTTGCTGTCGATGCAAGGCGAGGCGCTGACGGCGGTGGAGGCGCCGGTTTAGCGCCGTCACCCCGGTTTCAACCGATTTGGGCTTGTCGAGACGGCCGCTTCATCGCCCGCGGCCGCGGGCGGGGCCGGACTGCTGGCCAATGGACCGCCGATCGACAAATCGGGCGCGAGGTCGGATGTCATTCGCCGCCGTCAGACTTGCCGGCCGATGCGCAAGCCGCCCGCCGATGCGCAAACCGCCCGCCGATGCGCAAACCGCCCGCCGATACGCAAACCGCCCGCCGATGCGAACCGCCCGCCGATACGCAAACCGCCCGCCGATGCGCAAACCGCCCGCCGATG
>JAMCRS010000270.1 GCA_023380675.1 Chloroflexota bacterium | reverse complement strand
TGCCTTCGAGCTTTTTGAGCGCCTGGGCGATGATGCGGAGGCTCTCTCTCATCTCCTGCATGCGCAGCAAATAGCACTCGAGCACGTCCGCTTTCTCACGCGTCCCGACCGGCACGTCAAAGTCGTACTGCTCGTAGCCCGAATACGGCGCCGCCTTGCGCAAGTCCCAGTTGACCCCCGTCGCGCGCAGCATCGGCCCCGTGATCCCATACGCCAGCGCTTGCTCCCGAGTGTACTCGGCGATCCCGCGCGTCCGCTCGAGCCAGATTGGATTCTTGTTCAGGAGATTCTCGTACTCGTCGAGACGGGCAGGGATCATCTCGACGAACGCCCGCACGGCGTCGGAGAAACCGGCCGGCAGGTCGAGCGCGAGCCCCCCAAAGCGAAAGTACGACGCCATCATGCGCGCTCCGCTGACCATCTCAAAGATGTCCAGCGCGACTTCACGTTCGCGGAACGCGTACGTCATCAGCGTCACCGCTCCGATGTCCATCGCCTGCGACCCGACGGCGATGAGGTGGGACGCGATACGATTGATCTCGCACAGAATGACGCGAGCGATCTGCGCGCGCTCGGGAACGCCCACCTGCATAAGCTTTTCAACCGCGAGGCAGTAAACCAGATTGTTGAAAAACGTCGAGAGATAGTCCATGCGGTCGAACAGCGGCACGGCTTTGAGGTAGGTCTTGTATTCGGCGTTCTTCTCGATGCCCGTGTGAAGATAGCCCACGTCGGGCATGGCGTTGACGATGCGCTCGCCGTCCACTTCCAGCGCGACTCGCAGCACGCCGTGCGTCGACGGATGGTGCGGTCCCATGTTGATGAGGAGCGTATCCGAATCCGACGCCGACCACGGCGTCTTGGGGTCCGCCAGGCCCACTGGAATCTCGGTCGTTACGCCCCGAACGCTGCCGATCAGTTGCCTTGCCGGCGGAGGCGCCACCGCGCTCGGCTTGTCCGGCTGGATCTCGGCGTAGGTGTGCGTGAACTCGACCGGCTCGTAGCCGAGCGGATGGTCCTTGCGCAGCGGGTGTATGTCCACATAGTCCGGCAGGAGAATGCGCTGCAAAAAAGGATGCCCCGTGAAGGTGATCCCAAAAAGGTCATAGACCTCGCGCTCGTAGAAATTGGCGCCCGGATAAACGGACGTGATCGAGGGCACCTGAGCGTCGTCGCCGCCAATTCGAACGCGCAATCGCACTCGCTGGTTGCGCTCGAGCGAAAGCAGGGAATACAGGACGTCAAAGCGCGGCTTGCGTGGAAACCAATCGAGCGCGGTCACGTCCAACAGCATTTGGTATTGCAGGTCCGGGTCATCCCGCAACAACAGTGCGGCGGGCACCAGCGTGTCGCGCGAAACAGTCAGCGTCGTCTCGCCGCGAAATTCGTAAATGTCCTGAATAACGCCGGCTTTGCCGGGAACACCGGAGTCGCCCGGGAATTGTTCCTGCAGTTTTGCAATGGTCGATTCGATAGTCATCTGTGAAAACCCATCGCGATTATTGACCTTCGTCCAAGGAATTCAACCCGTCTCATCTCGCGCCGGCGCGGCCGGCCCGCCGACCTGCTGCGCGCGATGACGGACGCTCGCGCGGCTTGCCTGCGTTTGCGGTATGCGCTAGCCGCGCAGTCCAAACCCCTCGATCCGAATCTGGCCTTTCGGCTCGCCGTTCTTGACCTTTTCGTGAAGCATGAGGATGCCGTTCATCAACGCTTCGGGACGGGGCGGGCACCCCGCGACGTAAACGTCGACCGGGATGATCTCGTCGACTCCCTGCAGGATGGCGTAGTTGTTGTAGATCCCGCCGCAAGCGGCGCAGTCGCCCATCGCGATCACCCACTTGGGCTCGGGCATCTGGTCGTACAGTTGGCGGACGACCGGCGCCATCTTACGCGAAACGCGGCCGGCGACGAACATCAGGTCTGCCTGACGCGGGGAGGCGCGATAGACCTCCATTCCAAACCGGGAGAGATCGAACCGGGGCATGTATACTGCCATCATCTCGATCGCGCAGCACGCCAGTCCGAACAACAGCGGCCACATGGAGCCGGTGCGGGCCCAACGCACCACCTCGTCCAGCTTTGCAAACACGATGCCCGGCTGGCCGCTCTTCGATTCAGCGCCCGGCTGTGCCGTCGGGATTTCGTCTACCTTTATCGTCTGAGCGCTCATGCAGATTTGCTCCTGTCGCTCGAATATCGCAATTATAGCACATCGTTCATCATCTCACAAACCTTTACGATCTGGTGGTTACCCACAAGGGGCGATCCCTTGTAGTCGCCCACAATTGGGCAGGCACAAGGCACTGCCCCTACGCGATGTGTACAATCACCAGTTTACGATGTGAGTCAGAGATGCAGTGCAGTCCGTATGAGCGGTACAAAACGCAGGAGGCGATCGATTGGTCGCCTCCTGCGTGAGTTTCATACCATCGTAATGGGATCGCCCGCGCCGTGCTGCTCCAGCGGAACGCTCGGCCGCGTCAGCAGCTCGCGCGCCACTTGCGCAAGCGTCGGCGGATGCAGCATCATGTTTGCGTAGGATGCGTTCGCCATCGGGCAGGCGCATTCGCCGGCCGCGATGCTGCGCCTCAAGCGCTTGATCGAGCCGACGCGCTCGAACCAGATCGGCTTGAGATCATAGTCGGTCTCGCGCAAATTGCCCACCGGCTCGGCGCGAATGCAGCAAGACCAGATGTCGCCGTTCGGCGCAATGTGCCCGGACGCCCAGCTGGCGAAGCAGGGAATCACCTGGTGCTGCTCCAGCAGCGTCCGCTTGGCCAGCTCGTAATAGCGTGCGCGAAACGATTGCGTGACCCGTGCAAAACCGCGCGAAGGCGTCGCGTGAGCGTGATGGCTGAGGAGATCCGCGATCGGGGCGTACTCGCGTGCCAGGGGCGTGATGTCG
>JAMCRS010000269.1 GCA_023380675.1 Chloroflexota bacterium | reverse complement strand
CAGCGCCTTGTGCCTGCCCAATTGTGGGCGACCACAAGGGATTGCCCCTACATGTGGGTAACCACCAGAAAACGGATCCGGCGAGCGATGCGTCGCGGTGCTCCGCTGGCGCAAGCGGTACAAGCTGCCGCACTCGCCGGCCTCCCCTGGACGCTGCGCAGCGACGATCCCGCTCGCCAGAGGCCGAATGAGAGTCTTGCTTTGGACTGAAGGGTTTTGGCCGCATATCGGCGGAGTCTCTGTTATCAGCGGAGAATATATCGTCGCGCTCCAAGAGCGCGGCTACGACTGCACGATCGTCACGTCCCTTCACGACCCAAGTCTCCCGCCGCATGACACGTATCACGGCATTCCCGTTCGTCGATTCCCCTTTTCGCAGGTCTTGGTCAAGCGTGACCTTGCGCGCATGAAGGCGATCGAGCGGCGCATCGCCCAGCTGAGCCGGGAGTTTCGACCAGACGTGATTCACTTTAACGAGTGTGGGCCGAGTGTGTTGTTTGGCCTGATGACACAGTCTGTGCATCCCGCGCCGGTCGTGGTCAACGTCCAATCCATCTTGCCGCAAACCCCCGGCGTCCCGGGGCTCTTGGTCAAGGTGCTCCGCCGCGCGAACTGGGTCGCGGCCGTTTCGCAGGCGATGTTGGAGGACGTCCGTCGCTTCGTGCCGGAGATCGTCCCGCGTTCGTCCCTGGTCTATGATGCCGCGGCTCCGCCGGCCGCCATCCCGGTACCGCTGACAGACGACGCGTTTGGCCGGCCGCGCCTGTTGTGTGTCGGCCGGATCGTCCGCGACAAGGGATTCGACGTGGCAGTGGCGGCGCTGCCCGCCATCCGAGCGCGGTTTCCCGAGACGCGCCTCGTGATCGCCGGCGACGGCAGCGCGAGAGATTCGTTGGAGAAGCAAGCCGGCGAGCTGGGCGTGAGCGACGCGGTCGAATTCATCGGTTGGGTCGAGCACGACCGGGTCCCCGCTCTGATGAGCGCCGCAACGCTGGTCGTCGTCCCGTCGCGTTGGCGCGAGCCCTTTGGTCTCGTCGCGCTCGAAGCCGGTCAAGTGGCCCGGCCGGTGGTCGCGACGCGTGTCGGCGGGCTTGCGGAGGTCGTGGCCGACGGCGAGAATGGACTGTTGATCGACAACGAGGACGCGATCGCGCTCGCGGCGGCGGTCACGCGCCTGCTCGAAGACCCGGACCTCGCGCGGCGGATGGGCGAGGCGGGCCGCCGGCGTGCCCGAGAACTGTTCTCGATGGAGCGATTCGTGGACGACTATGAGGAGATTTACCGAAAGGTCGTTCGATGCACAAGCGATTGACGCGGCTGGAATCCGGTGTTCTGGGAAGAGTCTGGGGCGGATACAAGTGGGAAATCGCGCTTGTGGCCGGCCTCGTCATTGCCGCGCTCGCCGTCCGCCTCCCCGAACTGCTGCTCATTCCCCGCTACACTGACGAATGGGCAGAGGTCTTTTGGGCGCTCGACATCGCGCTCGGCAAGCACCTCCCGCTTACGGGTGTCGATCCGTACGACGGGCCGTTTTTTGCCTATCTGATCGCAGGGCTCTTTCGAGTGTTCGGGATCGGTCTTGCCGTGCCGCGCCTTGCCATTTGCGTGTTCGGCTCCCTGACCGTGGCCGCGACCTATGTGCTCGGCCGCCTCATGGCTGGCCGGCTTGCCGGTTTTATCGCCGCCGGCCTCACGCTGACCTGCCCGCTCCTCGTCGTGTTCAGCAGTCATCACGGTTGGTCGAGTGCGCTGACTCCCTTTTTTGCCACAGCCAGCACGGCACTCGTCTACGCTGGCGTGATCTGGTCTCGTAAGCTTCTAGTCATGCTCGGCGCGCTATGCGCGGGTCTGATGCTTCAGACACATCCGACCAGCGGCGTCGCGTTGATCGGCATTGCCGTCTGGTTCGTCCTGGAATCCGGTCCGCGCCGGGCCTGGCGGCAAGCGGCGACCTATTTTGGGGTCGCGGGTTTTATCGTCGGCTACGCGCCCATGCTCGCCGTTCTCCTCCGGCCGGACAATGCCGTCTTTGCGACCGCGCAGCAGCGCACCTACGCGTTTGTGCCGGCGACCGGTCTGGCCGACTATATCAGCCGGCTTATCGTCATGCTTCGAATCGGCGGCTTTTATGTCGGCGGCGGGATCGGAGACGGGTCGCTCGTTCTGCGCCTTACTGCAATTGCCGCGGAATTGCTGCTCGCGATCGCGCTCGTCGCGGCTTGGCGGGCGCGCAACCGCCTAGTCCTATTCATCCTCGCGTCGACGCTGCTCGTGCTTCCGACAGTCATTGCGGGGGATTCGTATCGCTACTACGATTACGTGATCCCGCTGCTGTTCGCGCTGTTGGGCGTGCTCGCTGCGAATCTATTGCGATGGCTTGGAACGCCTGGGCTCGTTCTGGCGGGGCGCCCGTGGTTCGCGCGCGTCGCCAAGGTCGCCGTCGCCGTTTTCGTCGCGGCTGCCATCCTCTTTCCCCTTGTGACGATCCACGCCTACTACCGTGACACGACGGCCGCCGGCATCACCAATGCGGGCTACTATTCGATAGCCGACGACGTTCAGGCGCAGGGTGCGTGTGGTCCTCGGCTGTTCATGGAGGACGAACAACCAAGATCGGTCGCGCCTGAGCAGGTGCCGGTCGCGATCGCTCTCAACGCGATGCACTATGTGCTGACGCTTGACGGCTGCGAACATACGATGCTCGACAAGCCGGCGCTCGCCGGTCGACTTGCAGAGACAGGCGGCTGGTTGATCGCCATGACGAACCGCCGCCTGGATTTGGGTCTGGCCACCGCGTTCTTCGGCGCGGCGCTCGCCCTTCGCCTGCCGGAATTGATGATGGTGCCGCGCTATTCGGACGAAGGGTTCGAAGTGCTCTGGGCGCTGGACATCGCGACCGGCCGCCGACTTCCATTGACCTCGGGGGTGAACAACTATTACGGCCCCCTATTCGCTTATGCACTGGCGGGTCTCTTCAAGGTATTCGGCACAAACATCGTTCTACCTCGGCTCACGGCCGCCGTGCTCGGCGCGCTGACCACCGCCGTTACTTACGAGTTCGCCAGGCTCGCGTGGAGTCGCTCCGCCGGAATTGCCGCCGCGACCCTCACCGCGATCTGTCCTGCGCTGATCTTGTTTGCCGGTCACCTGGGTTGGTCGAGCTCGTGGACGCCGTTCTTCGTTACGGCCGCGCTGACGAGCCTCTACGCCGGCGTCTCCGGAGGCCGGCGGTTCTGGCTTGCCGCGAGCGGCATGCTCGCCGCTGCCGCGATCCAAACCCACCCGACGAGCGCCGTTATTCTCGTCGGCATCGTCCTGTGGCTGGTTGCGCTGTCACGCCGGCAGCGACTCGACTGGTTGGGTTTGGCTTTTGCGGGCGGGCTGGTCGTGCTTGGCTGCGCGCCGATCTTCGTTATTTTTGCGCAGGCGCATGCGGCGGATGCGCCTCTCAGCACAGGCATCTTTGCGCCGACGATCTCGCTGGGCGAATACGGGGCGCGGCTGGTCTCGTTCGTTCGGATCGCCGGATTTTTCCTCGCCGGCGCGATTGGCGATGCGACGCCGGTCGCCCGCGCGCAGGCGATCGTCGTCGAAGCGCTGGCTGTGGCATCCCTGTTCGTGTGCTGGAAACGCGGAGTGACGTTTGTGCCCCTCGTGGTCGTGGCCGGCGTTCTCGCCTTGCCGTTATTCGTCGCAGAATTCGACCAGAGATACTATCAGTTCCTCTTCCCGGCAGCGTATGTCGCTTTGGGCATCCTGGCGGCTCAAGCGCTTGCGGCACTGCGCGGCGCTCTCAGGGCTGTGCCGGCGCTGACGGTCTTGGTTCTCTCTCTCCTTTCCGTTTACGCGCCGATCTTCGTTATTTTT
>JAMCRS010000268.1 GCA_023380675.1 Chloroflexota bacterium | reverse complement strand
GGTGATTGACGTGAACGTTGAGCCAGATCGGATGGTATTTGCGGATCGTGTCGATCATCGTGTCCGTGATCCGCTGCGGCAAAAAGATCGGGATGCGCGATCCAAAGCGAACGATCTCTACCGATTTGACCGAACGAAAGCGGGCGAGAACATAGTCCAGCATATCGTCCGAAAGGAAGAGTCCGTCGCCTCCCGAGATGAGCACATCCCGCACCTCGGGGTGCGCCTCCAGGTACTGTGCGATCGCCTCGATACGGCTCTTGTGCGCCGGCATCATGCCGGTGCCAACCATGCGCCGACGGGTGCAGTGGCGGCAATACGCTACGCATTGATCGGTAATGTCGACCAACACCCGGTCGGGATAACGATGGACCAGTCCCGGGACCGGCATGTGCGCATCCTCGCCGAGAGGATCTTCCAGGTCCGGGTCGTCGACCACGAACTCCGCCATCGTCGGTACGACCTGCCGGCGAATGGGGCAATTCGGATCGTCGGGGTCCATCAGCGCCGCGAAGTGCGGCGTAATCGCCATCTTGAGCTCTGGATTGAGCCTGACTGCCTGCTCCTCGTCCGGCGTCAGATGAATGATCTGTCGCAATTGCTCCAGGGTCGTAATACGATTCTGCATTTGCCAGCGCCAATCGTCCCACTGGGCTGGCGACACAGCGGCCCACAGCCGGCTGCGTCTGTATAGTCGCAAGTCCTCATCCACGTTGAAAACGGGGAGCTCGAGCGCGCTCGGATACTGAGGACTCGCGATACTACCCGGGGGCTCCTTTTCCGTATATTCGGTTGTCAGCGATTCCATTTTCGATAGGTACCTTCTATGTGGGATTTTTCCGCGCGGAGTGCCGCTCGGACGCTCCAGAAATAAGGTGAGCCACTGGCCCACGTCGGACGCCTGGTCGCACACGCCCGCAAGCTTCTGCACGATCACCTGCAACGCTCTAGCCCGGAGCGACGCTGACCCCGGGCACCCGTGCGTTTATGACGACCGTGCTTACGTCCTCCTCAACCGCGTTGGGTTTGTCCCGAATGGATCGTGACGCCGGCGAACAGATTCTCCAATACGTCCTCGTGCGCGATCGTAGTCACCGCAACGACCTCGTCCCCGCTGAGAAGCTCCGTCTCGCCGTTCGGGACTATGGCCTTGCCCTCGCGAATGATGAGCGGGATCACGCAGTCATCAGGGATATTCAGCTCGCGGAGGACCCGGCCTACGGCCGGCGAGCCGGCCGGCACCTTGGCCTCCACGAACGAGGCGCCCACTTCGCGCAGTGTCAGCAAATGTACAAGTGAATGAGCGGGGATCTCGCGCTCGATCTGGGCGAGAATCAAGTCCGTCACAGAAACGGTATGATCGATCCCCAACAGCTTAAAGATCCGCTCGTTCTTTGGATTGTTGATCCGCGCGATGGTCCGTTTGACGTCAAACTTTTTCTTCGCCATCTGGCAGATCATCAGATTGTCTTCGTCGTCGCCGGTGACCGCGACGGCAAGGTCCGCGCGCGTCATCCCGGCTTCTTCCATCACCGTCGAATCCGTGCCGTCCCCACGCTGGACTACGCTCCCCAGCTCCGTGGATATGATGTCGCACTTGCGCTTATCTTTTTCGATAATGAGCACTTCGTGCCCCTCGTTCAGCAGCGTCTTGGCCAGATAGTAGCCGACCTTACCACCGCCCACCACGATGATGTACATCAATTCCCCCGCTGCGCTGCGGCACGCGACGATTCCACGCTGTTCGGGCCGGCCAGGAGATCGTGAATCTGGTCCGACCCCATCAGGGTCGGGCAGACCGTTTCGATCACCCCCAGTGTGTGAAAGGTATCCTCACGAACCGGGTCATACAAGCGGGCGACGACGCGCGGCACTTTGAAAACCAGCTTGGCGATCTCCGAAGCCATCGCATTCGTGTTGTCGCCATTCGTCACCGCCACGAACGCATCGACCCTTTCGATCCCGGCGCGGCGCAAAACGTCCTCGTCGATCCCGGTGCCAAACACCATGCGACCGCGAAAATCACTGCCCAAACGCGCGAACGCCTCGGCATTGCGGTCAATGACGACCACTTCATTGCCCTCTCGATCGAGGCGACGGGCAAGATGAGCGCCGAGGCGACCACAACCTAAAATAATCAGTCTCATCGATTTCTCCGGCATAATATACCACGAAAAAAGCACGACGTAAAGAGGTTGCGTGAAACTTTTAGGTCGGCGCGCGGCGGGCCGCCGACGCCCGCGCGCGCGGCTCGCGCGGGCGCGCCGCCCCGACAACGACCACGCGGACGCCGCGCAGCAATTGGTTTTGGTGGATCATTGCGCTGGCTTTGATCATTTGGAACGTGTGGCTGCTCTGGCCCAACAGTCAGCCGCAAGCCAACATTCCGTACAGCACGTTCCTGGACCAAGTCCAAGCCGGCAACGTGACCAGCGTCCACCTCACCGGCGATCAGATCACCGGCGCGTTTGCCAAACCCTTCCCCTGGTCGAACAATCAGCCGA
>JAMCRS010000267.1 GCA_023380675.1 Chloroflexota bacterium | reverse complement strand
GGTACTTGCTGAAAAAGTTGCCGAAGGGCGGAAGACCGGCGAGCCAAAATGCGGCAAAGAGGAAAAGGTAGAACATTCCCGGCATCCGCGCTGCCAAACCATTCATCTTGTCGAGCGCCGAGGTATGCCGCGCGCGGATGAACGATTCACCGCACACGAAGAGCACGACGAGCGCGATCCCCGACGTCAACAGATAGGCAAATGCTGCTCCTTGCGACACAGTGACTCCAAGTACGACAAATCCTACCTGGCTCGTCAGCGCAAGGAACAAAAGACGATTCAAGTCGACCTCGACCAACGCCAGGATTGCCCAACCGATCATGCCAACGCACGCGACGACACGCGCGGCAGAGAGCACAGTTCCGTTCGCCGGCAGCGCGATCACGCCTACGATACTTGCGGCGTACAATAACCACAGCACGTAGGTCAAAATGAGTTTGCCGTTGAAGAGCCGCAAGACATAACCGACAATCGAAAGTAGCGCCGGGATGATCTCCTGGTAGATGTCGGCGAGGGCTTGATCGATATATTCGTACACTTCTCGTCCGGTCCATTTCAACAAGTCGGTAATGTAAACGTAGAGATCGAACGCGCCGCGTTCTGCCAGCGCGAAGAGTTGCTTCAGTCCGCCCATCTCTTTGATCGGGCTATAAAATTGCGTGCCCGGCACGCGATAACGCTCCGGTTCAATCGACTCGCCCCCCAAGAACACTTCGGTCTCCTGCACTCCTTGAGGTCGACCCACGAGGTAGATCGCGAAACCGACAAGGAGGCTGAGGATGAGCAGAATCGCCGCCAGCCCGGATTCCCACAAACCTGGGATAACGACTTGTGTACCGGCAGTGCCTAGGATTGGCTTAAGCAAACTTGCCACGGGCAACGAGTAGAAGATTCCAAATCCTACTGCGACAAGCGCGAGGACCACCATCGGAACAAGCATCCATGGACTTGATTCGGTTACGTCTTTCAAGTCGGCTGGACGGTCGCCCCAGAACATCGAATAGAGCAACTTCATGAATGACGCCAGGGTGAGCGCCGAGCCGAACATCGCCGCGACGAGGAAGAGCGGGAACAGCGCGCCGCCGCGATCCAGGATGCCTTGATAGATCAGCCACTTGGACACAAATGCATTCAGCGGCGGCACACCCGCAATGCCGAGACTGGCGATGAGCGTGCAGACAAACGTCCACGGCATCGCGCGCGCCAGCCCGCCGAGATCGGCGAATTCCGTGCGCCCCGTTTGACGCTGAACCGAGCCGCCGCACAAAAAGAGATTGCTCTTCAGAATGACCATATTAAACATATGGAAAAGCCCGCCGATGAGAATCACCGGCGTTCCGGTTCCAATGCCCAACACCATATAACCAACCTGCGAAACGTTATGGAAGGCAAGCATCCGGCGATAGTCGTGTTGGATCATCGCCATCATGACGCCGGCGATTAGCGTGATTGCTCCAACAGCCATCAGCACTACGCCCATCACCTCGCCAATCGCAAAGAACTGCAGCGTGAGACGCGCCAGCAGGTAGATGCCGATCATTTTGTCCAGCGCGGTAAAGTACGACATGACGGGCGGCTGCGCTTCCGTCGCGATCGCGGGAATCCAACTGTGCAGCGGCATGATGCCGCTCTTGGCAAACGCGCCGACCAGCATCAACAGAAATGTGACGATGGACAACCAGCCAGTGAACGCGAGCGGCTTGGCGGCGAGATCGCCGAGTGTCAACGTCCCGGCATTCAACCAGATCAAGGTCGTTCCCAGCAGGAGAGACAAATCGCCAATCCCGGCGATGATTAAGGTCTTGGTAGCAGAGGGGATTGCCGTCTTACCGGAAATCGTAACCGAGAGAAAGAGGAACAAGCCCAGCAGTTCCCAGAAGAAGAGCAACACGATCAAGTTGTTCGCCAAGACAGAGCCAGCCGCCGCGCCTAGCGCTGCCAACAAGTAAGCGAAATACTCGCCGTGGCGCGCGTGACCCTGCATAAACTTGATCGAATACAGAACAAGCAAAAAGGCGAAGATCGCCGCGGCAACCAGGATCAGCCGCGCAAAAAAAGTCGATAGCAAGTCGAATGGGATCGCCAATTTAGGATCGAACGCGAGCCAAGCGATAGTGAATCGCAGGTCGGGCTGGGTGAAGATATAGCCGCTGATACCGATTGTTGCGAGTACAGAGACCAGAGTTACGCCCTCGCGGATCACGGATGCCCGCATTGGAAGCAGGATGCAAATCACCGCGGCGGCAAAGGGCAGTGCGATTGGGTAGAGAAGAATTTGATCCATCGCTTGTCATCCTATCGACAATTGCGCAACGAGCGCGTTGACCAAGTTCAAGAGAGGCGAGATCGCCAAGCCCGCGAGCAACGAGAGCGCGGCAAAGCCAATCACAGCAGCCAACATGATTGGCGTGCCCTCGTGGATCGCTGGGAATCTCTCTTCCCCAAGGAATACGGCATTGAACAGTCTCAGCATGTAAACCAGGGTCAGGAAAGCGCCCACGACCGCCAAAGTTGGAATGAGCAAATTCCCTCCCTGCGCCGCGCCCATGACAATCATCAGTTTGCCAAAGAAACCAGCCGTCGGCGGGAATCCAACAATCGTCAGAGCGCAAGGGATAAAGGTCACCGCAGTGATCGGCATGGTGCGGACCAAGCCGCCGAGCTCGCGGATGTCGCGCGTGTGCGTTGTATGCTCGACGATGCCGATGCAAAGGAACAAGCCGGCTTTCGCGAGACTGTGCGCCAGCAAAAACGTCAACGCGCCCGCGATGCCGAGATCGTTCATCGTGGCGAGACCCAGGAAAACGTACCCCAACTGCCCAAATGTCGAATACGCTAGGATTCGTTTTGCGTTGTTTTCGACCAAAGCCGCCGCGCCGGCGACCAGAATCGTCGCCACAGCGAATGCCGAAGCAACGAGCTGCCACGTTGGCGTCAAACCAAAGACGCCGACGAAAATCCGGGCAAACGCGAATACGCCGATGACGACGAGGACTGCGGCGTGCAGCAGAGCGGTGACCGGCGACGGAGCCACGCCGGCGGCGGGAAGCCAGACTTGCAATGGGATTTGTGCCGACTTGGCGAGCATGCCTAACATCAATAGCGCCACCGCCAAATTGCTGATCGGGTGCCCGCGGAGCGCGTCCAGCGCGAAGGTGCCCGCATCGTGCCAGATCATCTCAAGCCCGATCAACATGCAGAACGATCG
>JAMCRS010000266.1 GCA_023380675.1 Chloroflexota bacterium | reverse complement strand
CGGCGCTCGTCCTGGCGGGCGTCGCCATCGTCTACGCGCCGTGGGTCGCCTACACCCTCTCGCAGAATATCCAGCCCGCGGCCTCTTTCGGATTGGCGGGAGCGCGAGCGGCGTTGCAGGCGCCCGTGATCGCGAGTCACACCTTGGTTGCGGATCTGGTCTTTTGGTCCACCGTGTGCCTTGCGTACCTGCTTATTGGGAGCGCGCCTTATTTGCCCGTACTCATGGCTTTCCCGTTTGCTCGCGTCAGGGCCGGCGACCGCCGCGAAAACTTTTTCGCAATTGCCCTGGTGCTGCTCGCCGCGACGTTCACCGCCACTGCGATCTATTACCTGTCGCGCTTGCACGCGGATCGGAGCTACATCGAAGGTCGCTATCTCATGTATTTGTTTCCCCTTCTGCCGGTGGCCGCGTTCCTTTCCGTTCGGCGCCTGCGGACTTTGTCCACCCGCATGCGCGTGACGCTGACGTGGATCGCCCTCGGCGCGTCGTTGGTCCTGTTGTACGGTTCATACCGGATGCTCATCAGCGGCAGTCCTCTAAACCTGAATCCCACGTTCGTCAATATCGCGTGGGTATCTCCGGACGTTATCGCTTTCACGACGAACACGCTGCCCTTGTTCGGGACGCTGATGCGGCTGCTGATCTTCCTATTGATCGTCGGGGCTGCGATCTACACGCTCGCGCCTCGACAGACGGCGCTCGTCGTGACTGCCGTGGTTGTCGTGGCCTTTCTCGCCGGCACGGGTTATCTCGCCAGCCGGGTCGAAGCGGGTCAAGCCGAGGCAGTGCACGGAAAGGAATTGGCCGCGGAGGTCGAGCAGGTCCTGGCCCGCGGCGGCACGGCGCCCGTTCCGATCGCCGTCGACAAAGATGTGCCGATCGATCAGATGACGATGATCTCTTCGCTCGAATTCTGGCAAGTCCCCGCGGATGCCTTTAGCTACAGCATCGTGCCGTCAGGTCAACTCGACGACAGCGTGTTCGCTTCGGAGATCGTTCTCACCTCCGCCAAATACGGCGACCCGGCCGTGAGCTATCAGGTCGGAACCACAACGTACGGCATCTACCTTCCCGGCCCTCATTCCGCGCCAGCTGCGGCAGTTCAAATCGTCGACTTTGGACCGCAAAACGTAACGCTCGGTCAATCGTTCAACACTCAGGCTGACGGAGCATCGGCGCTCTGGTTCAAGACCCACAACGCCAAGCCCGGGCTGGTCTTGGTCATTGGTAACGACCAACTTCCAACGGATTTTGGTTCGCCTGAGCTCGTCAGCGCCCGCGTGCCGCAAGGAAAATTGAACTCGCCGGGTTGGATCACGCTCTACCTTTACGACCCGCAGACGGGACAGCGCAGCAACAAGGTGCAACTGTCGGTGAAGCCTTAGGCCCTGGGAGGGATGATCTTGTCCGATCCGCCTCTTGGCTCCGGCGATCCGGAGCGCGACCCAAGAATTGTCGTTCTAATCCCCTGTTTGAACGAAGAGCCTACCATCGCGCAGGTCGTCCGTGATTTCCACGTCCAGCTCCCGACCGCTCAGGTTGTGGTCTTCGACAACGACTCTACGGACGGATCGGCGCGGCAAGCCGCCGATGCCGGGGCGCATGTATTCCTGGAGAGACGACGCGGCAAGGGCTTTGTCGTGCAATCGATGTTTCAGCGCGTGGACGCGGATGTCTACGTTTTGGTCGACGGCGACGATACTTACCCGGCGGAGCGTGCTTCCAACTTAATCGGACCCATCCTCGCGGACGAGGCAGATATGGTCGTGGGGACCCGCATCGCCGACGCAACGAATAGCGCCCTGCATCCGTTCAATCGATTCGGGAACGTCATGTACCAGCGGCTGGTCAACCGTATTTTCGGCACCCACCTGACCGATATCCTGAGCGGCTATCGCGCTATGAATCGGCGTCTGGTCAAGGGCCTACCGCTGTTCCTCACGGGTTTTGAGGTTGAGGCCGAGCTGACGATAAAGGCACTGGAACGGGGCTATCGCATAGCCGAGACCCCCGTGGTTCTTCGGCCCCGTCGCTCGGGGAGCCGCTCCAAGATTCGCATTGTGCGGGACGGCTCGAAGATACTCTGGACGATCCTGGCGCTCGCGCGCGATTACAAGCCTCTAACCTTCGTTGGTTTGCCTGGCGTCGTCCTCGTCGTCGGCGGCCTGGCACTGGGACTGATTCCGATTTCAGAGTATCTGACGACCGGCTTGGTCCTCCGGCTGCCGACAGCAATACTGGCCGTCGGCCTCGTCGTGTTCGGCATGCTTTTGGTCTCCGTTGGACTCATCTTGCATACCGTGAATCGTCGCTTCCAGGAGCTGGAATTCTATACTCGATCGTTACTGGACCGCGGGGATTGACCCGATGGGATTAGGTCCATTTGAAAGGCGTTCGCGCACCGTCTTTGCAGTCGCGGCCACCTTGGGCGTACTTGTGAGTGTGGGAGTCGCGGTGGTCGCGGGACTGGGCGCCGTGTCCCACCCCATCAATGAATCGCCATACGATCTCCTCTGGTTCCGGTTTTACGTCGCGGTCTTTGTCCTCATCTTCTTCGGCGCGACCCTTTGGCGCGGAAAAGCGTTGATCGCCGCCACGGCGGCCACACTGGCCGTGTTCATCGCGTTGACGATCGTCGCCGGCGGCTTCGGACCGGCGATCGCGATGTTCGTATGGATTGCGATCGCCGCGACGGCATTGGGCAGTTGGTTTGTCTCGGCTCTTTTGCCCGCGTCGACGGCTACCCGGCTCGAGCGAACGCTCCTCTCGCTCGCTCTCGGGCTCGGCTTGCTCGCACTCATCGTGCTCGCACTGGGTTTGCTGCACTTACTCTATCCCACCATCACCTACGGCACGCTTGCGCTGATTACGGTCCTGCTCGTTCCTCGGCTCATTCGTCCCCTGCGAGGTGCCTTTTCAGAACTCACCGCCCGAGCTCGCACGGTGTGGCAGACAACCGATCTGCGCTTCGCCTCAATTGTATTCGCCTGCATTGTCGTCTGCCTGTGGGGCGGCCTCATTTGGGCCTTCGCACCAACTATCCAATTCGACGCGCTCGTCTATCACCTGAGCGTTCCATCTCTCTATGTCCAGCAGCATGGCATCGTCCAGGTGCAGGAGGAATTTCGTTCCAATTGGGCTCACTATGGCGAGATGCTTTTTACGCTCGGCTTGGAAACGGCCGGGCAACCTCTGCCGGAATTGATGCATTTCGCCTATTGCGTAATGACCGCCTTGCTCACTTTCACGCTGGGACAGCGGCTGGGCGGGTTGCGGACGGGTCTCGTGTCGGCCGTGCTCTATGTTTCCGTCCCGATCGTGACTTGGGAGTCCGGAATCGCTTATATCGACCTGATCGTGGCTTTCTACGCCTTCGCTTCGCTCTATGCGGTTGTCGTGTGGTGGATCGACGATCAGGATCGCTGGCTGGTCGCCGGCGGAATCCTCGGCGGCCTCGCGCTCGGCTCGAAGCTCAATGCCGCCATCGTGATATTGCCGGTCGCTCTCTTTCTGACTGTCGCGCTGCTTCTCCGACGCGGCCTCTCGCGACGGTCTCTACTTGGCATCTGCGCCTTCGGTCTCCCCGCTATCCTCCTCTTCGCGCCGTGGCTCTGGCGCGACTGGCTCTGGACCGGTAGCCCGATTTTCCCCTACTTTAACACGGTCTTCCGCAGTCCAGACTGGCCCCTGCAAGACACTTTTTTCAATTTTGGGAGTTTTGGCGTCGGCCACGGTCCGGTCGACTTTGCGCGCATGCCTTGGGATCTGGTTGTACGTACGTCGGCCTACTCGGAAGTAACCCCGGTCGGTTCGCTCGGTGCGCTCCCGCTCACGGCGCTACCCTGGTCCCTTCCATTATTTTCGAGCCGCCTTCGGCGAAGTGTGCTCGTCCTGCTTGGACTTGGGCTGGCCGCGCTCGTGCTGTGGTTCAAGATCGCGCAATACTCACGTTACGTGCTTGTCATCGTGCCGCTATTCGCGGTGCTGTCGGCGTTGAATTTGGACGCGGTGTGGCAAGAGTTGTCCGCGCAGCGCCTCGGCAAGCTTGCGGTCGCTCTGTCGCTGTTGGCCGCCCTAGTTTACCTTCCGACGACACGGTTCGTCAGCGTGCTCTGGAATTGGCAGATACCAGAGCGGTATCCATATGAGGTCGCCTTCGGCGTTACCAGCCCGGCACAGTTTCTTTCCCAGTACCTGCCCGTCTACGATGCGCTTCAGTACGTCGACCGCGCCGGCGACGGCGAGCACAAGGTACTCTCGATCGGCAATGAATTCAGGATGTACACCCGCTCGCGGATCTTTGGGCTGTCCGGCTCGCGCGCGGCCCAACTGGCCGCGTCGGCGCTCCCGGAACCGACACGCTCTGCCGACTTGATCCACCAGGGCTTTGACTATCTGCTGGTCGACGAGAATCAGGTGCACGCGAGCCCGGCCCAGTACCGACTTTCGGTCTTGGATCAGACCTTTCTCGACGACTACACCCGCCTGGAATTCGCGCGCCATGGCATCAACGTGTACCGCCTGGCTCCCTCCAGACTCTCGGCCTCACCCGCGCAATCGGAAAACCAGCTGACGAACGGCAGCTTTGAGGAGCTCGGAAGCGATGGACTCCCGAACGGATGGTTCGCTTACGGTAAGCCCGTGATAGATCGGACGGGAGCAAATGCCCACTCCGGCATCGTTGGAATCCGCGCGGATGAAAACGACGGAATGTATCAACGGATCGTGGTCACTCCTGGCAAGGTATACACGCTCGGACATTGGACGCGGGCAGACCAACCCAAGCAGACCGCGCGCCTTCAGATCAACTGGCTCGACGCGAACATGAAGATCATCGACGTTAGCCTGACCCCGGTCCCGGCTGGCGAGGAATGGACCTGGCATCAGATGTCCGCGACGGCACCGGACGGAGCCGTCCTGGCCCAAGTGTACGTCAGCGTGCACGAGAACAGCCATGTCTGGTTCGACGACGTAGTGCTTCAAGGGGGCACTAACCCATGATCGCGCCTTCCAATCCACGCGCGCCTTTTTTTCCGCGGCTGCAGAAAATGCTCGAACGATCCACCGGTATCGTCGTGGCCGCGCTCGTCGCGTTGACCGTCGCTATTCGCATCTTGTACATCGACTTGCCAGGGCCGCAGGGCGACGAAGTGTACATGCCCTACGTCGCGCTGCTCGTCAAAATGGACCAACCCATCGGTCAGCCCCTTATCCAGCTATTTGGCCGGCAGCTCCCCTTAACCGTCGGCCCCTACGCGGCGGCCTTGCCCGTTTACTTGTACCTCGGGATTCTGCAGGTCTTGTTCGATCCGCTCCTATTTCGCTACGTCAACATCCTTGCCGCGGCGCTGACGACATTTATGGTGTACAAGCTGGCCAAGGAGCTCTGGGATTCGGACCGAATCGGGTTGATCGCGGCCGCCCTGTTTGCGTTGGCGCCCGCGTCCGTCTTTTACAGCCGCGTCGGCGAATTCTCGTCGTTCCTCCGTATGCCGGTCTTTGCGGCGATGGCCTTGTTCACGTTCCGTGCCTTTCGCAGGGCCAAGCCGAGCTATTTCTATTTGACCTGTCTCATGCTTGGGGTCGCCGTGAACATCCGACTCGACGGGCTGTGGTGGTTGCCCGCGCTCGTACTGGTGGCCGGCTTGACCCAAATCAGAACACGTCGCCCACTTGAGATTTCCTCGCTCGTCCGGCACGCCGGGGTGGGATTCGCCGCGTTCTTCGTCGGCGCTATTCCATACAGTCTCTACCTGCTCAAAGATGGACCGGGAATGGTGAAGTTCATTGCCGCGAATGCCGCTGTCACTGGCGCTGGCGCGGACAACCGCATGGTGCTGCAGAATCTTTGGGTGCGCGTAACTCAGGTATTCATGCTGACCGATGGGACTTCGCTCACGGAAATGGGAATGCACCCGCTGGCCGATGTTCTCCCTAATAGCTTGATGCTGGCGGCGGCGCTCGCGCTGGTCGCCCGCGGCGCCGTTCGTCGAAAACCCGAATTCGGCCTGGAGTTCTCGATCGCTGCGATCGCATCCATAACGGTCAGCGGCATCATCACACTTTCGATACTAAAGCCGTGGCATATCTTGATGGTCTTGATCTTCGTGACCCTCCTGGTCGGTTACCTCGTCGAGCAGTTTTTTCGGCTGAACCGGTACCTTGGAGTCGCGATGATTGCCATTCTGCTCGCCTCCAATCTGTATGCATTGGACGTGGACTATCGTGGACTTGTCGCCTGGCGCGGGTCGGGCGGATTTTCCCCTGCGATTTTCGATCTCACCCGCGAACTTGAAGACCAGGAGGTAACGAGTGTCACTTCAGGAGACTGGGGCCTCGCGCGGCTCATATACTATTTTTCGGACGGCACGGTCAAGACCTCCGAGTGCTTTGTGTATGGCAGTCATCCGCCGATGCCCGATTGGTTCTACGAGCGGATCGACGCGACGTTGAGGAAGGACTCGGTATGGGTTTTTTATACGGGAACCTACGGTGATCCGGAAGGGCAAAAAGCGTTTGTCACATACCTCGCTTCCAAAGCGATCGTCCCTCGGACCGAGACTGTGTCTGACACTTATGGACCGGTCTACGTCCTTTACCACATCGACGCCCGACGAAAGCAATAGTCCATGGATAGAGATATCACCGTATCCGACCTGGATATCATGAACGGCGCCGTGAACTACCGCCGCTGGCTGTTTAGCCAAGTTTCGTCGTTCGTCGGCCGCCGCGTTTTCGAAATCGGCTCTGGAATCGGCAACTATACCGAATTCCTGCTCGACCGAGAACTCGTGGTCTGTCTGGAAATTCACGCCGCCGCCGCCGCGCGCCTGCGCGCCCGGTTTGCCGACCAGCCTGGCATTCGCATCTACGACGGAGACATCGCCGATCCAAGGCTGCGCCGGCTCGCCGAACACCGGTGCGATACTGCCATCTGCTTCAACGTTCTGGAGCACGTCGCGGACGATGTCGGCGCATTGGAGAACATCGCCGCAATCCTCGTCCCGGGCGGACGCGTGCTTCTCATCGTGCCCGCGGTTCCGGCGATCATGGGAACCGTGGACGAATCGCTGGGTCATTATCGGCGATACACGCCGCGGACATTGCGCGCCGTCTTCCGTGCGGCAAACTATCAAGTCGAAAGTCTCCGCTACATGAACTTGCCTGGCATTTTAGGCTGGTGGCTGAACAATCGCGTCCTGCACCGCGTCGAAGAATCGGCGCACCAGATCCGATTCTACGACCGGGCGATCGTACCTTGGGTTGCTGCGGTCGAGCGCGTGCTCCCTCCTCAGATCGGACTGTCGCTCGTGTGCATCGCCAGCCGGCAGGTTCATTAACTCCGATTGCCTGGCGACTGCCGCTGTCCGCACCCCCAAAAGCCAACCCGGCGCGACATTGCTGCGGCGCCTTGTCGCAGCTTGCCCTCCAGGCAATTTCCGCATAGACTGACGGCAGCCCGACAGCGTTTTGGACTCTCGATGCCTCACGGAAAAGACCACGCCGGCTCAGAATCACTTTTGTATCGCGGTCTGCGCGCCTGGAGAGAGCGCGGGCTACGCGCGCTCGCTCGCCGCGTGGCATGGAAAGGCGGCCGCCGGCTATTCTCTCCCCGTCTCGACGACGCCGCGCCCTCGCGAAGGGAAACGCTGCGTACGAGGGTCCAGTCGGTCTCCCTCGCGATTTGGAAAGACCTGCCCATCGAATCCTTCGCGCCGGAAAGACGACTGATCGAAATTGTCGTCGCCGCGCCGAACGCCGCCGGCACGTTTGTGTTCGCGCCGAGCATTGGTTGGAGCACCTCCCTCTTTCAGCGGCCCCAGCAATTGGCGCGCGCCCTCGCGCGGCGCGGCTACCTCGTCTTTTATGCCGAGCTCTTCGACCCGAACGACGCGATCGGCTTCCGCCCCGTCAGCGAAGGGCTTTACGACTGCAATGTCTTTGCCGACAGCTTCCGTGTCCTCAAGAATCCGATCGTCGTGGCACACACCTACAACCGATACTATTTGTCTAATTTTCGTTCTCCGCGAGTCGTGTACGATTTTCTCGACGACCTTAAGGTGCATTCGGGTGATCCCGTTCAGATCCGCCAGGACCATGCCGACCTCATGCGCGCGGCCGAAGTCGTCCTCGCGACATCCGAGTCCTTGTACGAGCAGGCGGCCGCGGTGCGCCCAGACGCGCTGCTTTGCCCCAACGCCGCCGACTACTCCCACTTTCACGAGCCGGGTTTGCGGGCGGACGACGAGCTCGACTCCCTCGTCGCGGTCGGCAAACCGATCGTGCTCTACTACGGCGCGCTCGCGGCTTGGTTCGATTACGAGCTGCTCGACACGGTTGCGGTCAACCGGCCTGATCTCACTTTCGTCCTCGCCGGCAGCGACTACGACGGGAGTCTGCCGGCGAGCGGAATCCTCTCGCGGGCGAACGTCCATTGGCTCGGCCCACGCCAATACGAGAGTCTGCCCGGTATCGTGCAGCGTTGCCAAGTCGCCGTCATTCCGTTCAAACTTACGCCGGTCACCCATTCTACCTCGCCGATAAAGCTGTTCGAGTACTGCGCGGCCGGCAAGCCGACCGTGACGACTCCCATGCGTGAATGTCTGCGGTATCCCGGCGTTCTGACGGCGGCCACCGCCGACGATTTCTCGATGCAGCTCGACCAGGCAATCCAATGCGGCCTCGATCCGGAATATCTCAAGACGATCGACGCGATCGCGCGGGAGAATACCTGGGACGCGCGCGCCGACCAGATCCTGAAGGCGCTCGCGGATTCGCAGACACGGGCTGACGCCGATCGTACGGCGGCTGTGGAAAACTGAGACAGGGATGGAGGAATGACACTCGCAGGTCGTGCTTTACGTCTTTGGCGCCGCGGCGGAGCCGGCGCGCTCTTGGACGCGTTGGCGCGCCGTCTGCGCTCCTCCGGCAACGCCGTGCGTCAATTCCTGCGCACTCCCCCTGCCGGCTTTTCCGTCCCATACGGGGACGACGACAACAGTCGCGTCACTTTGTACTCCGACGACCCTTCGCAATATCCCAGTTATCCGCATCGCCAATCGCTTGCGGTCGATCCGGCGCGCGCCCGTACTCGCGTGTCGCTAGTCGCTATCGCGCTGAACGAGGCCGACAACGTGGCTCGATGGTCGGAGCGGCTTTTGGGCCAGTCCCGAGCGCCGGACGAAATCGTCGTGGTCGATACCGGGTCGAGCGACGGGACGCTCGAACAATTGTCTGAACTGGCCCAGCACAGTGCCGTACCCTTTGTGGTCCTCTCCAAGCC
The DNA here is from genome assembly GCA_023380675.1 of Chloroflexota bacterium. The sequence goes on along the minus strand of JAMCRS010000266.1, from coordinate 3,128 downwards.
GGGAGCATCCATCGCTCAAGCGCGCAACGCCGCGATCGCCCGTACCAGTTGCCCGTTGATCGCCGTTACAGATTTTGGATGCTTGCCGCGGAGAGAATGGCTGGAAATGATTACGGCACCCTTCGATATCGGATCCCGAAACGCAAGTCGCCGGAGGCATATACCGCCCGGTCGATCGGCGCGGTCGGCCGCTGCGGCAGGTCAGTTGGCTGTGGTCCGCGCCTTCCCTGATCGATCCGCAGACGTTTCTTCCCCCCGGCGCGTCGATCGCGTTCGCCAAGCGGGCATGGGAATCGGTCGGCGGCTATCCAGAGTGGTTGACCACGGCCGGCGAAGACACGTGTTTCGATCTCGAGCTCAAGCGGCTCGGCGGCGAGTGGGCGTTCGTGCCGGCGGCGCGTGTGGACTGGACTGCGCCGGAGACTTGGACGGGCACGCTTGCCAAGCGGTTCGTGTGGGCGAAGGGTGATGGAGAGTCCGGCGCACGTGCGCTCCATTACTGGCAGACGACGCTTCGCGTCGGCGCGGTCATCTTGGGCATTATCTGCACGCTCCTCGTCGCGTTTGCCATTCTGGCGCTGCAGATCCAACCGCTGGGCGCATGGCTGGCTACCGTTGCTTTCGCATGGGTCTTGTTCCTCGCGGTCGCCGCCAAAGCAAAACGGCTGCCCGTTCTCTTGTCGCTTTACCTTGGGGTAGTCGAGGCGGTCCAGACCGCTGGATTCATCGCCGGCACTCGCCGCCAGGAAAGCGTGGCCCGCCGCCGCCTGGCCGAGACCCCGGGGGTGTTTTTGGTGCTCTCCGGCGTGCCGATCGACGACACGGGAGGAGGATCACGCTGCACACAGATCGCGCTCGAATTGCTCCGGCGGGGCTATGCGGTTGTGTTCGTCAACAAGTATCCCCGGTTCGAAACCGGGCGTTTCGCGCTGCACATCTCGCACCGTCGCCTGGTCACCTATTCGGTCTCAGATTCCCGGTGGAGGCGGCTGGTGGAACTTTCGGCTTCAGGACTCGAAACACAAATGCTCGTGTGCTTGATCGAGTTCCCGGCCGGTGACTATCTGCCGATCGCGGCTCGAGTCCAGGCTCGCGGCGGAATCGTCGTCTACGATGCGATGGATGCGTGGGACACCTCGCTCGGTGGTCAGTGGTATACAACCGGGGTGGAGCAACGTATCGCCGCGTCGGCCGATGTACGGATTGCTACGGTCCCATCGCTCGCGGACCGGCTGCGGCGGATGACCGGTCGTCCGGTGGAGCTCGTTCCGAATGCGGTCAACACGGCTTTGTTTGACCCCTCTCAGAATTACGCGCGCCCGCTTGATCTACCGACCGCGCCGTGGACGGCAATCTATACCGGCGCGCTCTGGGGCGAGTGGTTCGATTGGGAGCTTTTAGTGGAGATCGGGTTGCGGAACCCTCAAGCTGCCGTGGTCGTTATCGGCGACTATCGCGGACAGTGCGCCGGCGCGCCGTCCAACGTCCACTTTTTGGGTTTAAAGCCGCAGCGCGACCTGCCGGCGTACCTGGCGCACGCGGATGTGTGCATCATTCCTTGGAAGATCAACCCGATCACACAGGCCACCAGTCCGCTCAAGGTGTATGAGTATCTTGCCATGCGGCGGCCCGTCGTCGCACCGGACATCGAGCCGCTCCGCGGGATGCCCGGCGTGCTCCTTGCTACGAACTCATCCGAGTTTCTGGCGCGCTTGACCGAGGCGCGCGGGATGGAATTTCCAGAAGCACGGGCGGCAGCCTTTGTTGCTCAGAACAATTGGGCAGCACGCGTCGAGACACTTTTGACTGAGGTCCACAAGGCTTCGGCCCACGTATAGTTTATCGATAGCACGAGTGAATTTGTCGTGAGCGCTCACGGACTGGCTCGCGCCATGACAAAAGGACTATATACAGATGGGCGCAGCGAGATTAGAATGAGCGGGAGGCGTGTCGCAGGCCTTCGTCCTCATTACGGCAAACCTCGTGAGCTGGTGGGCCTCGAGTAAAGCCGCCTCTCAAACACATGAAGTAATGAAGAAACTGAGATTTTCGCCAATGAGTTTCGTCGGAAAGACGTGGGTGCTGGCCCTCGTGCTGGCGGCCGTCGTGCTGGCAACGCAAGAACACGCGCAGCCGGCGCGCGCCGCCCGCGCGCCCGTTCCTGTTTCAATAAATAAGACGACCGTCGGCTCCAGCCCTGCGGCCGGCAATCACGTTTTCCTGCCGTTCGTCACCGGCGGCGTGCTGCAGCAGACACAGCCGTCGATTCTTGGAGTTTACGAACAGAGCGGGTACTGGCTGGGGTCGCAAGCCAACATCAACTCCTATTTGAAGGGGATCGACTCCTGGGCCGGCTTGAGTCACAGTGCGAACAAAGGGCACTCCGTGGCGGGGTTGTTCCTCGACATCCAGGATTCCAACCCCAGTTCCAACGTCACGGATAGGCTGGAACTGCTCTGGAGTAACGGCTACACTTCGTTCATCAACTTGAATACCAGCAAGACCGCCGCGTACGTCGCCGGTGGAGGCCTGGACTCTTCGATTCGTGCCGTTGCGAATGCGTACAAGGCTTGGCTGCAGAACGGCAGTAATCGGAAAGCGTACATCGCGCCACTCCAGGAAATGAATGGGGATTGGATCCCTTACGGCTGCGACCCTACCAATTTCAAAGCGGCCTATGCCCGCATCCAAAACATCTTTTCCCAGGCGGGTGTGACGCGCAATCAGGTGTGGTGGGTCTTTGCTCCCAACGGCTGGAGCTCGCCGTGCCACACCATGGACGAGTATTATCCAGGTGACAGTACTGTAGATGTGGTGGGCATTAGCGCGTACAATTTCGGCGTATGCAGCGGCGGAAGTTGGCAAACGCCGGACCAGGTTTACGGGCCTTATCTCGATATCGTTCGCAACAACGTCACGTCGACAAAGCCAGTGATCGTCGCGCAGACCGGCAGCTCGGCCAGCGGCGGCAACCGAGACCAATGGCTGCGTGATGCCTACGCCTATCTCGCCTTGCACAACGTCCGGATGGTCATCTACTACAATCTGAACGTCCAATGCGATTGGAGGGTTTACACCCCGGATGGAAGCGTGCGAGTTCAAGGCTACAAGAATCGACGGCTGTGTCT
>JAMCRS010000265.1 GCA_023380675.1 Chloroflexota bacterium | reverse complement strand
ATATGGTGAAATAGATGCAGACCTGACAGTCCATGGCGGCTGCGGTGAACGCCAGATAGAACGGGGTCGCGGCGCGCGCCGGGTCGTCGTCGCCGTGGGACTGGACGTACACGATTTTTTTGGTGCCGTTGTCGTCCATGCTGTGCCTGCTCAAATGAAAAGCTGCGTGTCGGCGTCCGCCGCGAATTCCAAGAAGGTCGCTGCGCCGCCGACGGTGCATTCGGGAATGAAATCTTCCTTCTTGAACCCGAACACATCCATCGTCATCTGGCACGCGATCAGATTGACGCCCAAGTCGACGCACGTCTGGCGCAGCTCGGGAATCGACGCGACCCCTTTGTTCTTAAAGAGCTGCTTCATCAACCCGGTGGCGAGCGCATTAAATCCCGGCGCGGCCATCATGGCCGTCGGGATCGGCCAGTTGATGTTCTGAAAGCCTTCGGGGCCGAAAGGCATCTTCATCGGCATGGCGGGGTTGCCCAACGGCGAAACGGCCGCGCCGATGTCCTTCAAGAGCAGGGGCAGCCCGTAAAACGTGAAAAACACTCCCACCTCCCAACCCATCGAAGCCGCCGTGGTGGCGAGAATCATGGGCGGGTAGGCGTAATCGAGCGTCCCGCGGCTGGCGATTAATGCGAGGCGTCGCGGCGCATTGGGATCGGACCTGGACATGGTTATCCTCCTTGACCTGTCGAAGCGACACAATGCGGGCTTATTTCGTGCGGCGAAAGAAGAAGATGAATTTGTCGTCCTCTTGGTGTGAATCGAGCAATTCGTTGCCGGTATTGCGCGACCATGCCTGCATGTCCGCCGGCGCCCCTTTGTCGGTGGCGATCAGCTTGACGATCTGACCGACCTGCATGGCCTTTATCGCCTTGCTCAGATTGATCACCGGCAGCGGGCAGAGCATTCCTTTGCAGTCCAACTCACGATCGGCATGCAATACGTCTGCCATGGAAGCCACCTCCTGTCTGGCGCAATTCTAGTGCGCGCGACGCATAAAAACATCCCCCCGCAGGGGGGAAAATGATTCACCCTGCAGGGGGATATTTCCAGAAGGGACTACTTGGTCCCAGAATTCACAAAGGGCTGCCGATCAGTCCAGCGTCACCAGCCCCTCTCTCAGTGCGGCCAGGACGGCCTGCGCGCGGTTCGGTTGATCCAGCTTGGCGAGAATGCTTTTCGAGTGGCTGCGGACCGTTTCTTCGCTTACGGACAACTGGGCCGCAATCTCCCGATTCGTGGCGCTGGTGGCCATCAAATGGAGTACTTCACACTCGCGTCCGGTCAGCGCCGGATGAGCCGGGGGCGGCGCGGCCACGCGCGCGGGCGCGCCGCGCATTTTCTGGATCACCCGCTTGGTCACGCTCGGCTGCAAGTATGCTTCACCCGCTCCGACGACTCGGATCGCGTGGATCAGCTCCTCCGGGCTGACGTCTTTCAATATATAGCCATCCGCGCCGGCGTCGAGCGCGCCCAAGATCTCCTCGTCGACCTCGACGCCGGTCAGGATCAAGACCTTGACGTCCGGCAGCGCACGTTTGATTTGCCGGGTCGCCGCGCTCCCTTCCAAGCCCGGCATTTTCAGATCCATCAAGACCAGATCGGGGTGGAGGTCCACGACGCGCGCAACGGCTTGCGTGCCGTTCCTGGCATCACCGACGATCTCGAAATCCTTCTCCAAACCGAGCACCATCTCCAAACCGCGTCGAACGACCGCGTGGTCATCGGCAAGCAGGATCCGCATCGACGTTTGCCTCCATTGGCATTGGAACGTAGTTCCCCACCGTCACTTGCAGGCGTGCACCCTCGCCGGGCCGGCTGCTGAGCTGGACTTGTGCCCCGATCGTGCGAGCGCGCTCGCGAATGCTCATCAAACCGAAGCCTTTTTGCGTCCCGCCGTTTTCGGACTGCTCAAAGCCTCGTCCGTTGTCTTCGATGACGAGCCGCTGGGGTTGCGCTGAAAGATCGAGAGTGACCCAGGCGCGTGTGGCACCCGAGTGCTTGACGACGTTGGCGAGACCTTCTTCTGCGATGCGGAGCACGTTCCGGCGCACGATGCCGGCCAGACCGCCGAAATTTCCCTTGACCTGAATGTCGACTGCCAAAGACGCTGGCGCGCCCAGCTTTTGTAGCGACTCCACGAGCTCCGAGCGGAACTCGGCTTCTGTCAGCTCGCTGCCCCAGATCGCGTAAACCGAGCGGCGCAGGTCGGTCAGAGTCCGCGCGGCGACGGAACGCAGTTCAACCAGTTTCTCCTGGACTTGCGCCGGATTTTCGGGCAGCAGCTTGCTGCAGCCGTCCAACGTGTAGACGATACCGAAGAGGGACTGCGTCGCCGTGTCGTGAATCTCCATCGCGATGCGATTGCGTTCTTCCTCGACCGCCAGCTTCTGGGCGCGCTCGATGCACAGCTTGGTCGATCCGAGCGCGATCGCCGCCTGGTTTGCAACGGCTTCGAGCGAGCGGATACTCTCGGGGCTGATCGGCGCGCGGCTATCCGGATTGTCGACGATCAGAACGCCGATCGGGTGATCGCGCATGTAGAGGGGCAG
>JAMCRS010000264.1:4386-28266 GCA_023380675.1 Chloroflexota bacterium | reverse complement strand
GGATCTGGTAAGCTTCCTGGACCCAGGTGACCTACTCGTGGTCAACACGAGCGGGACGATGCGCGCGGCGCTGAAAGCCGAACGCATGGATGGTACCCCTCTCGAGCTGCACTTGTCGACTCATCTGCCCGGCGGAGAATGGACAGTCGAGCTTCGCTCGACCGGTGTCGCAAGTGGGCCTTTTCTAGGCGCCGCCGTCGGCGAGACGCTGCGGCTAGCTGAAGGTGCGTCCGTGACACTCCGAACGCCGTACCGGCGTTCGGACCCGGGCGCCTCAGACGCTCCAACGCGGGTGTGGGCTGCGGGTCTCCGTCTACCGAGTGCGCTCGACGAATACCTGACTCGCAACGGCTTTGCGGTCCACTACAGCTACGTCAAGCAGGACTGGCCGATCGAATACTACCAGACCGTGTATGCAACCGAGGTTGGCAGCGCCGAGATGCCCTCAGCCGGCCGTCCGTTTACACACGAGATGATTACTCGCTTGGTGTCGCGCGGTATCGGCGTTGTGCCCCTCTTGCTTCACACCGGCGTGGCAAGTCTCGAAAAGGACGAGCCGCCGTACGACGAATTCTATCGCGTTCCGCTAGAGACCGCGCGCGCCGTTAACGCGGCGCGCGCAGCCGGCAAGCGCGTGGTTGCGGTCGGGACGACGGTCGTGCGTGCGCTGGAGACGGTTACCGACGTAGAGGGGAACGTTCAGGCGGGAGAGGGATGGACGAACCTCGTCGTGACGCCGTGGCGAGGGGTCCGCTCGGTCAATGCGTTGCTCACCGGTTTACACGAGCCGCGCGCTACGCACCTTGCCCTGCTTGCCGCGCTCGCCGGACGCGATCATTTGCGGCTTGCCTACGCCCAGGCGCTGCAAGAACGCTATCTTTGGCACGAATTCGGCGACAGCCACCTGATCCTGACACGGTAGCCGGTTGCGTCCCACGGCAGTTGTGGGTATTATCAACTCAGCGGGCGTGACATGTAGAGGTCGCCCAGCTCAAAACCATGGCGCCGATAATACTCCCGTGTGCCGACAGCGGAGATCACGGCGATTTCTCGATAGCCGTGGGAACGCGCGATCTGGGCGGCGTGGTCGATCAGGCGCTTGCCGAGGCCCGCGTGCTGTGCGTCGCCGCGACTCGCCGCCCCTATCTCCAGCGCCGGTCCATACACGTGGACCTCGCGTATCATCGCCTTCCCGCGCACTTCGTCCAGTGTTTCGGACTCGAGCGGATCTGGCGACGGGAGCGACAGCCTCAGCAGGCCGGCCAGGCGGTCCTCCGGCGTCACCAGACTAAGGAAATGCTCGACCGTCCCGTCGGTTGCGTAGGTCAAATCGGCGATGCGCAGCGAGCCCGCCTCCAGCCTTGTCTTGCGTACTTCGCGGCAGCGGATGCACCGGCATGCAAGGCCGCGGCGCTTGAGCTCGCGCTGGACAACCTGTCGCAGATGCGAAGCGGTGCTCCCGGCTGCAATATAGTCCGCCGGAATGTCGCGGATGACGCGGTTGATTCGGCAGTAAGGCGGCACGATCGTTTTACACGCGACGAGCAGGTCGACCAGTTCCTCGTCGCTGTACGGCTTGTACTCTCCCCGTTCCCAACGCGTATACAGCTCGGTGTCGCGAATGAGTCCGCAGGGATAGATCTTGAGCTCGTCTGGTCGTAGTCCCGGGTCGTCCCATAAACGGCCAAAGTCGACGCGGTCCGACTGCGGCGTCGCTCCTAGCAGGTTCGGCATCCAGTGCAGGTGGAGCTTAAAGCCGGCAAGGCGCAAAAGGCGGACCGCACGGCGGGTCGCTTCCACGCCGTGGCCGCGCTTGTTCATTTCCAGGATCACGTCGTCGAGGCTCTGGGCTCCGATCTGAACTTTGGTCACTCCCAACCGGCGAAGCCGGCGTACCTCGTCCAGCGTGATATAGTCGGGCCGCGTCTCGACCACCAGGCCGACGTTTCGACAGACGGCGGTCTCGTTGTTCTGCTGCGCTTGTTCGAGCGTCGTCGACTCGACGCCATTCATCGCATCGAGGCAGCGGCGGATGAACCACTCCTGGTACTTGTGTGGATAAGCCGACCATGTCGCCCCGAGGATGAGCAGCTCGACCTTGTCCGTCGAGTGGCCGTTCGCGCTCAGCGTCTTGAGCCGCATCGCCGTCTGCCGGAACGGATCGAAATGCGCCAGCGCGGCGCGCTGGGCCCCCGGCTCCAACGGCAGATAGCTCTTGGGAAAGCCGCGGGCCTCGGGGCAGAAAATGCACTCGCCTGGGCAGGGATAGGGACCCGTCAGCACGGCGATCGGTGCAACACCCGAGAGTGTTCTGATCGGGCTCAGCCTGAGCCGTTCGAACAGGACGGGATCATCGTCGATCAGCTTCTGCGCGACCATCGCGTGGTACGCTGCGATGACGTGGTCCTGGGTCACCGGCTGTCCATTGGGGTGAAGGTGGTGGAGGATCAAACGATTGAGCTTGGCGGGGGATAGCTCCTCCGCGCGGCGGACGGCCTGAAACAACGCCGTCAGCTCGACGGCGTTTGCGCCGAGGTCGAAGGGCGCTCGGTGCTTGCTCGTCCACTCGGCGTAACGCTGTCGGCTTTCAGGGTCTTGGGCGGTCATTAGTGGATACTCGAACCATCGGCGAGCTGTTGGCGATCAATGTCAAGTTCTATTCGGATTTCGCGCGCGCATTTTCCGAGACCCGTTCGAGTGGTCAAATGCGCCTGGACCGGATTGTAGCGTACATTCCCGAGGGTGGCAAGGTTCTGGACGTCGGCTGCGGCAATGGGCGGTTAGCCGAACGAATCGAGAAAGAAGCAAGGCGGGCCGAATACGTCGGAATCGATTCTTCGTCGGAGCTGATCGCGATCGCAGCGTCGCGCGCCGCACGTCTTCGTCGCGTCGCCGCCCGGTTTCTGGTCGGCGACGTCACCTCAGGCGATTGGAGCGCCGCCTTGCCGCCGCGTTCGTTCGACGTCGCATTCGCGCTCGCCTTGGTCCATCACGTGCCCGGGTTTGAGTTGCGCTGCGCGCTCCTGGCCGCAATTCGTCGCCTGCTCGCGCCCGGGGGCACGTTCGTGATGACGAATTGGCACTTTGAGCGGAACGAGCGGCTTCGGAAAAAATTAATCCCCTGGAAGACCGTCGGGATCGACGAGGCGAATCTGGAAGAAGGCGACGCATTGTTGTCTTGGCAGCGTGGAGGGACCGGCTTTCGCTACTGCCATTTGATAACGATTCCCGAAGTAATACATTTGGCGGAGCGCTCCGGTTTTCAAGTCACGAAGCAATTCTACGCGGACGCGGATTTGAACCTGTACAGCGTGTTGACGGCGGCCTGATCGGCTGCATCCTCGACCAAAATGTTTTTATCCTACTCTCAGATGCCTCTCATCTCGTTCTAATCTCCCGGCTCGATAATGACAAGCGAGATGGGGGATGCCGAAAGTTGCGGAGCATGCGGGCTGCGAGTATCCTGGACTGGGCAGTTTTCCAACGCAAGGGCATTCCCCGCCAGGAGGGACAAGCTCTTATCTCCCATCTCGACTAACTAGTCTTCCTCCTCCTTGCTAATCGTCCCGTGACGATTGGCGACCTACCCCCCTGAGGCGCAACGCGCTGTGGCTTTTCTCTGGTCGCAGCGCGTTGACGCGTCTATCGCCGGCAAGCCCTACTGCGGGTTCCTTATCCGTCCGCTGGACTTGAGTATCCGATCGAGGTTGTACGCGGCACTGATGAGCGACATGTGCGTAAACGCCTGGGGAAAGTTGCCGAGCGCTTCGCCAGTGGGGCCGGTCTCCTCAGCGTACAGTCCGAGATGGTTGGCGTGTCCCAGCATCTGCTCGAACATCAGCCGCGCCTCGTCCACGCGCCTCGGATCGACCTTGCCCGCGCGCGCGAGCGCCTCGACGAGCCAGAACGTGCAAATGTTCAGCGTCCCTTCCTTGCCGGCGAGTCCGTCGGGCGTCTTGTCCACGTCGTAGCGATAGACCAGGCTCGTCGACACCAGTCCGCCGTGCTTGGGCGGGCGGTTGATCGCGTCCAACGTCTTGAGCATCTGCGGATCGGACGGCGACATGAAAAAGACCAGGGGCATGATCAGGCTGGACGCGTCGAGCGCGCTGCTTCCATAGTGCTGCACGAACGCGTTCCGTTCCCGGTTCCATCCCTGCTGCATGATCTGCTCGTAGATCTGGTCTCGCACCCGAATCCACCGATCGTGGTCGGCGGGAAAGGAGCGCTTGTTGGCGAGCCTCAAGCCGCGGTCCACCGCCACCCAGCACATGACTTTGGAATAGACAAAATGCTCCGGCGTCGCGCGAATTTCCCAGATGCTGTCGTCCTTCCGTTGCCAGTTGTCGCACACCCAATCGATCAATCTCCGCAGCCCCGTCCAAAGAGAATACGAAATGGGTGCGCCGTACTTGTTATAAAGATAGACCGAATCCATGAGCTCGCCGTAGATGTCCAGCTGAAGTTGGCGGTGTGCGTCGTTCCCGATGCGCACCGGGCTGGAGCCTTTGTACCCTTCGAGCTGGCTCAGCACGACTTCGTTGGGCGCGGGCTTGCCGTCGATCGAATACAAGATCTGCAGCGATTGGTCCGGCTCCAGCTCATTGCAGCGTGCTTCCAGCCACTGCATGAACTGTCCGGCTTCCTCGGTGAAGCCGATCCGCAAGAGCGCGTACAGCGTAAATGCCCCGTCTCGGATCCACGAATAGCGATAGTCCCAGTTGCGCCCTCCGCCGACCCTCTCCGGCAGGCTGCACGTCGGCGCGGCCACGATGGCGCCGCTTGGAACGAACGTCAGCAGTTTGAGGACGAGCGCCGAGCGATCGACCATTTCCCTCCAGCGGCCATTGTACGTGGACTGGGATAGCCAATCTCGCCAGAATGCCACCGTTTCTTTGAACGAGTCCATCACCCCTGACTCGGTCGGCTCTGTTTCCGCTTGCGCCTCGCTCCTCGGCTCACGCAGCACAAAGAGCGCTGTCTGCTCTTCTTCCAGTGTGAATTCAGCGAACACGCCGTCGGCTGCCCGGGTGAGCGGAGTGTGCGTTGCCAGTTCTATCTGCAGACCTGCGGCGGAAAACATCGCGCCTGTCGACCCGACCGTCGTCTTGTGCGAGTCCCGGCCGTAATTGAAGGCCGGATTACATTCGACTCTGAATTGGATCGCGCCGCGCAGCACCTTGACCCGCCGGATCAACTCGCTCCGCCCACGGCCTTGCCCCGGCGCGTGGACGGGCATCCAGTCGGTGACTTCGCCGATGCCGTCCGCTGAAAGAAAGCGGGTGACCAGGATGTTCGTGTCCGGCCAATAGAACTGTTTCCGTGCAACGTTGTCATCAGCCGGCGCGATCTTGAATCGTCCGCCTTTCTTTTCGTCCAACACGGCCGCAAACACGCTCGGCGAATCGAATTGCGGATAGCAGAACCAATCGACCGACCCGTCCGTGCCGACGAGCGCCGCCGTGTGCATGTCGCCGATGATTCCGTGATTCTCGATTGGAAGATAAGCCAAGTTGACCTCCTTGCGTTGCTCGTCAGGTCCAAATCGATATCCAGTATAATGACCGGGAGTGGATAAATCAAGTGACAGACCCCACCGAGAGTGTGGAGAGAGTCGTATGCCCGTGTCACACCTGCACTTGCGTGCGGTGCAAGTGTTGCGAGGGCGCGCAGCGCCCGAAGCAATCTTACGCGTTGGTTCCGGTGCGTGCGTTGATGTAAAACGTGCGCTTTCGTTGCTTCGCGCGAGATTGCGCGCCTCGCAAGCGAGGCGACACCCGCAGAGCGCGCGGGCTCGCAACCCTGGCATGACTGTGGCGCAGTTCTCCACAGTCATGCCAGGGAAGACCACCTCCTCGCGACCCTGGCATGACTGTGGCGCACTTCACCACAGCCACGGCCCCGCCAGGGCGTGACACGACGTTTCTCCACAGTCTCGACCCGGCCCCTGGTTGACTAGGTACTCTGAACGTATTACAATACGATTGTCTCAAGATGGACCGACACGGTTTCGCTGCGATGGAACTCTCTCGCCGAGCCGGCAATTTCACCGAGCGGATGCTGGTCCATCAGATACAATATGGGCGATGAGGCTCGCCCAGTAGGCGAGGTTGCTCGCCCTGCCACATTGGCGCTCCGCCGGCGCGGCTGACCGAAACCGTCGTGGGATCGACTGATAGCCTCTACCTTGGCTTGTGCCGTTGGTAGAGGTTTTGTTGTACAGACCAACCATGGGGCTGAACGAGAACCAGAAACGGGCGCTCGGCGCAACGCTCCTATTGCTCGAGACGCGTCTCGATCGGATCGAGCGCGTGATCGACGAGGACGCCGACGGCGTGCTTTACCATCGCGCGGCGAATTTCGAGCCGGCCCGCCGGCGCTCCAGGCACCAGCTGATTGGAGAGATGCGGCAAGAGGTCCGGCGCATTGCCGAGAGGTTTGACCTTGCCAAGGAGGAGCAGAGCGCCGCCTGTGAGATCGAAGGCACGCTCGTTCTCGCGTGGGAGAGCCTCGAGGAATGTCGCGTCCGCAAATTGGGCGCCTATGGGTCGGTGGACCCGGCGCTCCATGATTCGCTCGACCCGATGCTCGATCGCTTGATCGCCAGGCTGTTCGCGTTGATGGACGACGCGCGTGGGGACCAGTCGCCGTCCGGCGTTCGCTGACGCTCGCGCACGAGTGAGCGTTCGTCGGCATTGCTCGGTTACATTCCACGACCGCAGCGGGAGGCTCGAATGCCAGGGAACGAAACCAAATGTGTATTCTGCGAGATCGCGGCCGGCCGAGCGCAGGCGTACAGAATCGCACAAGACGCGCTTTCGTATGCGATCCTCGACATCAATCCATTCGCCAAGGGGCACTGCCTCGTGATCTCAAAGCGCCATGTGGTCTGGTGGCACGAGCTGACCGAGGAAGAAACGGCCAGCCTCTTTAATCTTGCGCGGAGGGTGGCGCAGCGGATGAATACCACGCTGCACCCGGACATGATCGTCACCTACGCCCGCGGCCGGCGCGTGCCGCATACCCACATCTTCGTCGTCCCCGCGTACGACGGCGATCTGCTCGATCGATTCTTCAATGCCCTGGAACGGTTCCAGGAGTCTCCGGAAGAGCTCAGCCGTTTGAAAGACCCAGGCGCCATGCAAGAGGTCGCCCGGCTGCTGCGGGGAGAGTAGCATTTGGAAAGCTTCGTTCTCATTTCGGCCGGCGCCATATTGGGCGCGAATGCTCGCTGGTGGGTCGGCGGCTGGATCGCCGAGCGACTTGGAACGGCGTTCCCTTATGGCACGCTCGTCATAAATTTCACCGGCAGCTTGGCGCTCGGTCTTTTCCTCACTCTCGCGAGCGAGCGCCTCTTGATCGACCCGCGGTGGCGTCTCGTGATCGCGATCGGATTTCTGGGCGGCTATACCACCTTTTCCAGCTATACCTACGAGAGCGTAAGCCTGCTGCTCGCCGGACAGTGGCTCTCCGGCTTGCTCGATCTCTTCGGTAGTGCTATCGTGGGCGCAGCGGCAGTCGTTCTCGGCATCTTCCTGGGCCGACTGGTTTGACGAGCAAAGCGAGGCGAACAAATGACGGATCTGACCATTCAACAACAAGCGCAGCGGCTGATCATTTACATCGGAGAGTCCGATCAATGGCGCGGTCAGCCGTTGTACGCGGCGATTCTGCAAACGCTCAAAAGCCACGGTCTGGCTGGCGCCACGGTCGTCCGTGGAGTGGCCGGCTTTGGCGCGCATTCCCGAATCCACACCGCGTCAATCGTTCGACTTTCGGCCGACTTGCCGCTCGAAATTCAGGTGGTCGATTCGGCCGACAAGATTGCAGAGGCGCTCGAATTCATTGCGCCAATGGTCAGGGAAGGGCTGATTACGCTGGACGACGTGCGCGTCGTCAAGTACACGCATCGTTATCTCAATCCTTTGCCGGCCGATCGTCCCGTGTCTGAGGTGATGACGCGCGCGGTCGTAACCCTCACGCCGGAGATGACCGTCTCAGAGGCGTGGAAGCGACTGCTCAAGGACCTGATCAAGGCCGCACCGGTGGTGGACGCCGGCCAGGTCGTCGGTATTCTAACGGACGAGGACCTGTTGAACCGCGCCGGTCTGCGCCAGCGCCTCTCCGTTGCCGAACAGCTCGACAAACCGATCGTGCAGGAAGAGTTGCGCCGGCTCGAATCGTCGACGCTTACGGTCGGTCAGGTCATGAGCAAGCCGGTTGTTACCGCGAAGGCAAAGGAGCCCTTGGGGCTTGCCGCAGCAAGAATGGCCGGCTCTGGAATGAAGCGACTCCCGGTGGTGGACGCCGACGGCAAACTGGTTGGAGTGCTTTCTCGGGTGGACATACTTCGTCAGGTCGTCGACGCCAAGGTTGGGAGCCAGCGCGTTCCAGAAGGCGCCCTGCAAACGGTTGCACAGGTCATGTCGCCCGACGTGCCGCTCGTCCCGGAGCAAGCCGGCCTCACCTCCATCGTCCGTAGGTTCGTCGAAACCGGCACCCACCGGCTTATTGTGACCGACGTGAGCGGGCGCCCCACCGGCATGATAAGCGATGCGGATGTCGTCACACGCATTCAGCCGCCGCACCGTCGCGGCGTGCTCGACGCGCTCCGCGGTGGCGCCGTTCCGCCGAGTGATGTTACCGCTCGCGATCTCATGTCGCCCGAAGTACTCACCGTCGCGCCGGACCTCCCGGTCGTCGAGGCGGTCGATCGGATGCTCTCGTCCGGCCGCAAGTGGATGATCGCCGTCGACGACCAGGGTCGCCCGCTTGGCTTGGTCGACCGCCAGGCCCTCCTACGCGCGATCACGGACACGGTAAGCTGAGGGTGCTGGCAACCCCCTTTGCCTTCACGATCCTTCTGATAAAGTCCATCCACGTTGCCTCGCGACGAATTGAGTTGCGAGCCTGCTCGCGACGAATTGAGTTGTGGGTGAGGGGCGGTACATTGCTGCGGAGTTGCGGATGCCATCTCCCGACTTGAAAACAGCATCTTGAAAAACACTTGATTTAAATCAAGTGAGTGAACGATCGTTCACTCGGTATTCATAGGCTAGAATCAGCGAAATCGATCTTGAATTCCGCCGTAGCCCTTCCAGTCGCCCGGATTTCGTTGACGCGTCCCTCTTTGCGCGCTATAATTCTCAAATGCGTTGTTGCTGGGGAAAAGCTCTCTGAGGTGAACGGATGCACGATCGCACGGCCGCTTTGATCGAAACATTTGCGTCGACCACATTCCCCACGGAATACACACTCTCGCCGGATAAAACCTGTGTCGCTTTCACTGCAGACGTCGGGGGACATTCGCAGATATTCGTGATGCCGATCGGTTCGAGCCGCTGGCCGAAGCAGGTTACAGCCGGTTTCGGAAACTCGTCCGATTCGCGCTGGTCGCCGGACAGCCGGCGCCTGGTCTACGTGCGCGATGATGCCCTTTGGCTCGTGGACGCGGCCGGGACCGGTGCGCGCGAATTGACCGACCACCCGGCGGGTAATACCGATCCACGATGGTCTCCGGACGGAACTCGAATCGCATTCTTTTCGCGGCGTCGAGGCTGGGAGCAGGTGTGGACGATTGGGTCCGACGGCTCTGGCTTGCTCCGGGTTTCCGAGCATGAATGCGACAGCGTCGATCCGGTCTGGTCGCCCGATTCGCAGTCGCTGGTGTATTGCGCGGTGCGCGAAGAGGACTTGATGACGCGCGGCGTCTATATCGTTCCTTCGACCGGCGGAGAGGAACGCTTGCTCTCGCCGAGAGGTTGCTGGAGCGGCGCGCCGCACTTTGCGCCCGACGGCCGTACCCTCGCTTATCTGTCAGACCAGGATGGCTGGTTCCACGTCTACCTACAGGACCTCCAGTCCGGTCGAACGCGACAACTGACGCACGGCCCGGTCGAGGACGGGGGACCATTTTTCTACAGCGTCGACCCGCACGGGGGACCGGTCTATTCGCCTGATGGATCCCAAATTGCGTTCATTCGTCATCGCGACGGCAAGTTCGACGTGTGGATCGTCGATGTGTCCACCGGCGAGGACAGGCGCGTCTCTCGCTTGGACGGGCATTTTCGAATCGTCGACTGGGTCGACACCAAGACGCTGGCCGTCACCTTTGGCAGCCCGGCTCGACCGCCGGACCTGATGCTGCTGTCCACGGATGGGAACGCGGTACGCCAGTTGACCGACTTGAGTGCCGGTGGTCTGCGGGGCGACGTCGCCGTTTCGCCTGAATGGGTTACGTACCCGGTGCGCGACGGACTGACGATTCACGCCGCGCTCCTCCGGCAGCGGCAAGAGCCAGGCCCTGATGCGCAAGCCGGGGTGGCGGCACGCCGCCCGGCCCTCGTCTTTTTGCACGGCGGCCCCAATTTCGAGTTCGCGGAATACTTTTACCCCCTCCCACAAATACTTGCGAGCGACGGATACGTTGTCCTCGCGCCAAACTTTCGCGGCTCCACCGGCTACGGCACACAGTTCAGGCACGCGAATTTCCGCGAGTGGGGCCATGCCGACGCGTTTGACGTCGTCGACGGCGCGCGCTGGCTCGCTGCGCAGCCCTACGTCGATCCCGAGCGCATCGCCGTCATCGGCCCCAGCTACGGCGGCTATCTCACTCTGTGCGCTCTGACCCTCGCGCCCGAATTATTCTGCGCTGGAGTCGACCTCTACGGCGATTCGGAGATCGCCGAATCGTACCGGCACGGCGATCGGTACGGTCGAATGGACCTGCGCCGCCAGATGGGGACGCCGGAAGAGAACCCGGAAGGCTATCATCGCGGCTCGCCCCTTTACCTGGCAGAACGGATCCAGTCGCCGCTCCTCATTCTTCACGGACAGGATGATATGCTCGTCGTGCCCCTGATGAGTGACAAGATGATCGAAGCGCTCAAGATCGAGAACAAGTATTACGAATCGCACTTTTACGAACACGAGGCGCACGGCTTGGAAGTGCCCGAGAACCGCAAAGACGCTTGGGAGCGCATAATCGTTTTCCTGAATAGGCACTGCAAGGGCGAGCGAGAGAAAGAGAAATAGTGCGCTCCCGGCCGGACGGGAGATACGGGTGACGAAGAGTAAACTTCAACCGAGGATGGTGCAGCACATATGGCAGACGACAAGCCAATGAAAGGCGATGCGATTTCCAAACCGCTGATCGTCGACGCGCATCTGGACATTGCTTGGAACAAGTTCGCGCTGAACCGCGATTTCTTCGAGAGTGTTGCAGACAAGCGTAGCCGTGAGGGTCCCCGGCCGGACCACGGCGAAGGACCGGCCGTTGTCGGGTTTTGGGACCTTCTGGCAGGTAACGTTCGTGTCCTCTTTGCGACGCTCTACGTGGCGCAGGCACGCCCGGACCGCAAAGGGTGGGGCAAGGTCTACAACTCGCCCGCAGAGGCGCACGACCAGGCGATGGAGCAAATGGGTTATTATGCCCTCCTCGCCGCTGACCCGCGCGTCTCGATCGTGACCACCCGGGCGGATCTGGATCGGGTCGTCGCTTCCGAGTCACCCTCCATCGGCCTGGTGATCTTGATGGAAGGGGCCGACCCGATCGTCGCGCCGGAGCAAACTGGCGAATGGTTCGAGGCCGGCGTGCGCGTGATTGGGCCCGCTTGGAGCCAGACGCGCTATTCGGGTGGAACACGTGCGCCCGGCCCGCTCACCTCTCTCGGACGCGCGTTGATGCCGGAGCTCGAGCGCCACGGCCTCATCCTCGACACGTCGCACATGGCGGAGCAGAGTTTCTTCGATGCCCTTGAGTTGTTCCACGGCACTGTGATTGCCAGCCACTCAAACTGCCGGACCTACGTCGATACGGATCGGCAGTTGAGTGACGCAATGATCAAGGCGATCCTCGAGCGCAATGGGGTCATCGGCTCGGTCGTCTACAACCGTTTTCTGGTCGACGGTTGGGACAAGCACGCATCGAAAGATGCGGTCGGTCTTGCCGACGTTGTGCGCCACATGAAGCACATTTGCGATCTCGCCGGCGATGCGCTCCACGTCGGCATCGGGACGGATTTCGACGGCGGCTTTGGCGTGAATTCGGTCCCGCGTGAAATTGACACGGTGGCCGACCTGCAGAAACTGGGCGACATCCTGTCCGCAGCGTCGTTCGGCGACACGGACGTCGTGAACATTCTTGGCGGCAACTGGCTTCGCCTGTTGCGTCGAGCGCTCCCAGACTGAGGTCGATCCGATCCTATGGCACAAATCATCCTCGATCATCTTTGCAAGTACTATCAGGTTCACCACAAAGAGGCGGGTTTTCTTGGATCGATCAGATCTTTTGTAAAGCGCACCTATACCGACGTCAAGGCGGTCGACGACGTCTCGTTCGCGATAGACGCCGGTGAGATCGTCGGATTCCTCGGGCCCAACGGCGCCGGCAAGACGACGACGCTCAAAGTCCTCTCCGGCCTCCTCTATCCCACCTCCGGGAGCGCTCGAGTACTTGGGTTCACACCGAGCGACCGGCGCAAAGAATACCTCAGTCAGATCACGCTCGTCATGGGGCAAAAGCAGCAGCTGAATTGGGACCTGCCGGCGATCGAGACTTTTTTGGTCAATGCCGCTATCTACGAGCTTCCGGGACGTCAGTACAAAGACACGCTGGCCGAGCTGACGGATCTGCTCGAGCTCGGACCGCTCCTCAACAAGCAGGTGCGCAAGCTTTCGCTCGGCGAGCGCATGAAATGTGAGCTTGCCGCCGCGCTGCTCCACCAACCCCAGGTGCTTTTTCTCGACGAGCCGACGATCGGGTTGGACGTCACGATGCAGACCAAGATCCGGCAATTCATCGCCGACTACAACCTGCGACACCACGCGACCGTGATACTTACGAGCCATTACATGGCAGACGTCACAGCGCTCTGCCGTCGCGTCGTCGTGATCGATCACGGGCGGCTCCTGTACGACGGCGATCTTCGCGCTCTGGCTGAGCGTATCGCGCCGCACAAGCTGATTCGCGTCGAGTTTTCCGATATCCAGGACCGCTTGCAGTTGGAGAAATACGGCGAGGTGGTACGGGCGCGCGGACAGCGTGCCGAGCTGCTAGTTTCGCGCGACGCCACGTCCGGGGTCGCCGCCCGCATGTTGGCGGAGTTGCCGATCGCGGACGTGACGATCGAAGATCCCCCGATCGAGCAGGTGATTTCCCGGGTATTCGAGGAGGCGGCGAAGGCGCGCGCGGAGCGAGGCGAGACCGACGAAAACGTAGAGTGGGAGGAGGACTGATGCTGGCCAAGTACGGCGCGCTCCTCCGCCGCGGTATCGCTGCGATGTTTGAGTATCGGGCCAGCATGCTCATCTGGATGGCAATCAACGTACTGCCCCTCGTCATGCTCGCTGTGTGGTTCTCCATGTCCGAAGGCGGACCGATACAAGGATACACCCAGAGCGACTTTGTATCTTATTACCTCCTGCTTGCCTTCGTTCAGCAAATGACGACCGTCTGGGTCATCTACGAGCTCGCATACGACATCCGGCACGGCGATCTGTCGATCAAGCTGCTGCATCCGCTCAATCCCCTCCACGATTATGTCTCCACCAACCTTGCCGACAAGATCTTGCGTCCCGCTATTCTTCTCCCCCTCGCCTTCCTGGCCTGGCGGCTGTTCCCGACGATTCACTACGAGGTGACCCCTCTGCGACTTGTGCTGTTTCTGGTCGCGATCGCAGGCGCCTGGTTCATTCGATTCATGTCGCAGTACACCTTTGGGCTGCTGGCGTTCTGGATTTCCGATTCGATGACGTTGAACGATATCTGGTTCGCGCTGTACGAGATGCTGGGCGGAATGGTCGCGCCGCTCGACCTGCTCCCTCCCGGCGTCACCGCCGTCGCCAATTGGCTCCCTTTTCGCTTCATGATGTCGTTCCCGGTGGAGATAGTGTCCGGCCGGCTCAGCTCGACCGACCTGGCCGCTGGCTTGGCCGCGATGCTCTTTTGGGTCGCGGCGACGTTCCTGGCCTACCGCTGGATCTGGCAGCGCGGCATCAAGCAGTTCAGCGCGTACGGGGCATAACATGCGCTACGTCAGGCTTCTCGCTATCTTTTACAGATATTCGCTCGTCGGCGAGCTCGAGTACCGCGTTAACTTTATCGCCAACGTCTTTATGAACTTCTTTTGGCTGGCCTGGGCCGTTCTGAGCGTCGCCGTCTTTTTCCTGCATACCGATCGGTTGGGGGACTGGACCTGGCCGCAAGTCCTCATGGTCGTCGCGCTCTACACCTTGTTCTCCGGTATCATGGAGGCGCTCTTGCGTCCGAATGTGGGGGCCGTCCTCGACCAGATTCGGGACGGCACCTTCGATTTCGTGCTGACCAAGCCGGTCAACGCGCAGTTCATCGCGAGCCTCCGCAATATCGTGATCTGGCGCCTGACTGACGTGCTCATCGGTCTCGGGTTGATCGCCTATGCGCTCGCGCAGTTGCACGTCGTTCCCAGCGCCGTTCAGATCGTGCTGTTTTTCTTGATGCTTGTCGCCGGCTCGCTGATCGTCTATTCGTTATGGCTGACGATGGTGTCCCTGGCATTTTGGTTTGTGCGCCTGGACAATTTTACCGAGCTCTTCTACGGCTTTTACGAAGCCGGTCGCTATCCCATCACCATCTATCGCGGTGTGATCCGGGCCGTTCTCACGTTCGTCGTACCTATTGCTTTTGTGACGACCTTTCCCGCGAGCGTTCTCCTCGGCCGGATCGACCGGGAGACGATAGCGATCGGATTTGCGCTGGCCGCTGGTCTCTTCGTCGTCTCGAATCGCTTTTGGACCTTTGCCATTCGCCACTATTCGAGCGCGTCGAGCTGATATGCTTTCACCCTGATGGCGTGCCGTTGTCTTCCAGCCGAACGCAGTAGAGGCGAAAATACCTGGTGGCGCGCATTGCGAGACGATTCGTTGCGGACATGCCATGGCACGAGCTCAGGTGCCAAAGAAATGCGAGCCTCAGCATGGCAATCCGACGCCCTAGCTACTACGGAGTGCCGGTGTAAGATTCCAATCGAGCTTGCGATATATGTAGTAGAGACGTGTTGTGTTGGAATGTCCATGATCAATCGATCGGCCCGCGGTAAGTGCAAATGACTAAAACAGACGACCAGCGTCTTCTTGAACGCGCACAATCGAGCGCCGCCGGGTTTGGCGAGCTATTCGACGCCTATTATGATCGGATTTATGCGTATGCCTACCGACGGGTCGGCGTGGCAGCAGCCGCGGAAGACATTGCGGCCAGCGTTTTTGAAGACGCTCTGGTCAGTCTCAAGAATATGCGCTGGCAGGGCAAGCCGGTCGTGGTGTGGTTGTATCGGATCGCAGCGCGCCGGGTTGCGGACCATTACCGGGCCGGTCGCCATGAGACGCTGGACGACCGAGACGCCGGCGGCACGGATGGCGGTCTGGAATTGGTGGAAACGACCGACGAATACGCGGCCGTCCGCCGCGGAATGGACAAGTTGAGCGAGAGCGACCGGGACATCATTCGGATGGCGTTCTTTGATGAGCTGAGTGGCGCCGAGATAGCCGCTATATTGCACTGCAGTCCAAACACGTCCTACGTCCGGTTGCATCGGGCGCTCAAGCGGCTCGAATCAATGTTGCGGGCCGAAGAGCGGGAGATGGCATGATGGCCGGTCACACAATGGGAACGCGTGATGATCCTCAGGTCGAGCTGACGCGCACCCTCGAAACGATGCGCCGGCGGGAGAAGATTCCTGCCTCGCGTCGACGGGCGGAGATTCGTGAGAAATTGTTGGGGGAATTCGTGCAAATCAATCTTTCGGTCGTCGAAACGAGCATTGGCTGGATCGGCCTTGCCTGGTCCGCTCGGGGCTTGGTGTCCCTCGTACTGCCGCGCAAATCGCAAGCGGACGCCAAGCGAGACCTGCGGCGAGATTTCCCAAAGGGAATTGAGGCGGCGAACGCGCCGGCGCAGATGGTCCAGGAGCTGACGCAGTACGCTTCCGGCCAGCAGCGCACGTTTGATGTGCCGCTGGATTGGTCCTCCATCAAGCCGTTTCAGCGCGCGGTGCTTCAAGTCACCAGCACAATTCCGTTTGGCCAGACCCGTTCGTATGCGTGGGTCGCGCATCAGATTGGCCGGCCGCGCGCCTCACGCGCGGTTGGACGAGCGTTAGCGACGAACCCGATCCCCATCATCTTGCCGTGTCACCGCGTGATCGGCAGCGACGGTGGCTTGCACGGTTACGGCGGCGGCCTGCCGATGAAGGCGATGTTGCTCAAGCTCGAAGGAGCAATGCTTCAATAGAATGGTATCATCGGCCGGAAGTGAGTCCGCGTCCGACCGCGGGTTGGTTAGGTAAGATCCAGGTACCTTTTGTCGCAAGATTCTTGGGGGCATCATGTTTGCGTGGACGATCTTGTCGCTTCTCGGTGCGATTTGGGGTGCGTCGTACCTGTTTATCAAAATCGGCGGTGCGGAAATTCCCGCCTTCACGTTCGTGGCCGGGCGGACCTTGATCGCGGCGGTCGCTTTGGTCCTTGTCATCGTCCTTCGGAAGGAACGCGTTCACGGGTCGCGTGAGTTATGGCTCTCACTCGCGGCCATGGGACTGTTTAACGGCGCCATTCCATACACGGCGATAACGTGGGGCGAAACCCACATTTCGAGCGGACTTGCCGCGATCCTAACGGCAGCGATGCCGCTCTTTACTGTGATCCTGGCGCACTTTTGGACGCACGACGAACGCCTGACGCCGTCAAAGCTCGCCGGTATTGCCGTAGGCTTTTTGGGGGTTATCATCCTATTTGCGCCAGAATTGCGGCAAGGCGTCCAGATTGAATTCTGGGGCGAGCTGGCGATCATTATCGCGGCCGCAAGTTATGCGATTGCCACTCTGATAGCGCGTCGTCAACTGCGCGGTGTCTCGCACGCGGTCGCGGCCACGGGCCAATTGGCTTCCGCGGCGCTCATGATGATTCCACTGAGCTTGCTATTCGATCAGCCGTGGTCGCTCAGGCCATCCCTGACTGCAATCGGTTCCCTTGTCATACTCGCTCTTCTCGGCACTTCGTTCGCCTATATTCTATATTATTGGCTAATCGAGCACACCGGCGCCACGCGCACGGCACTGGTAACGTATTTGATTCCGATCACGGGTGTGCTGTGGGGAGCTCTGCTGCTGAGCGAACCGGTAGAGGCGGAAGCAATTATTGGGCTGCTCCTTATTATTTCGGGTGTCGGGCTGGTGAATCGAAGGAGCGGTCAGGTGCAAAGCGCGGCCGTCGCGGCGCCGGTCGAGGGCGACTAGTCCAGTACCGCGCCCTGCGCCAGGGATTAGCCGTGTCTCATAGGTTGCCCACATCGTGAATGAGCGAGACGTGATCATCGTCGGAGCCGGGCCGGCCGGCTCCGCGGCGGCGATTCGCCTTTCGAACAGAGATCCCGGTCTGGCGCGGCGTGTCCTCGTCATCGATCGGGCCGTCTTCCCGCGCCCCAAGCTCTGCGGCGGCGGATTGACCACACACGCCGACGCGCTCCTCGGGCGCCTTGGCGTCCACCCCGACGTCGCTTCATTCCCAATTCACGTCGTGCGGCTCCGGTTCGAGGATATCCAGGCAACCCTGCGAGTCCGCAATGTCTTTCGGGTCGTTCGTCGCGAGGAGTTCGACGCGGCGCTCGTTCGCGAGGCACGGCAGCGGGGCGTAGAGGTGCACGAAGGGGAGAAATTGAAGGAGATCACAACGGACGGCGCCGGTGTGACGGTGGGAACGTCGGACGCGGTGTATCGCGCCAAGGTCGTCATCGGAGCCGATGGAGCCAACAGTGTCGTGCGGCAGCGGCTCGGTCTGGTCCGCTGGGACCGCATCTCCCGGTTGATGGAAATCCTGACGCCGACGGATCCGTCGCGCGCGATCGAGTTCGTGGACCACATGGCCGTCTTCGATTTCACGCCGATCGTCCAGGGCGTTCAGGGTTACTACTGGGACTTTCCTTCGTTCAAGCAGGGTGTTCCTACGATGAATCGGGGCATATTCGATTCCCGAGTGCGGCCGGCGCGTCCGCCCGCACGCCTCCTGCCGGTCTTTCAGCAAGCGCTCGAGGCCCGGCACGTGGAGTTGGCGCAAAGCTACTTGCGCGGACATCCCGAGCGATGGTTTGATGCCGCGGCTCGCCATTCCGCTCCCCGGGTCCTTCTCGCCGGCGATGCGGCGGGCACCGAGCCGCTCCTGGGCGAAGGGATTTCGCACGCTCTCGAGTTTGGAATGCTGGCCGCCGACAGCGCGGTTCGTGCGCTCGCGACTGGCGATTATTCGTTTACGGACTATGGCCGGCGCGTCGCGTGGAGCGCGTTAGGCCGCCGTTTGCAATTCAAGCGTGCGGTTGCCCACCTCGTCTATGGGAACCGGCGCCGCTGGTTTTATCGCCTCGGCTTCAAGACGCTGCGCGTTCTCTTTGGAGACTAGCCCGCACCCCTTGTGTGGGCCTCCACGTCCCTCGCTCTCTTCCTCGAGCCGTTTTAGCCCAGCATCCCATTTCGTCGGTCCGGCCCGCATGAGCGTTTTCTCACTTGACAAGGCGGGTGCAGCGGGATATAATTGGCTCATCAAACAGTTAGCTTGACTAATTATTTAGCTGGAAAGCGCAGGCAAATTGAGCCGCGAGACGTGTGCCGATTTGATACTCGAGACGACGCCGCTCGTCATGCGCTCGATGCGCAGCGGAATTGCCGAATGCGTCGGACCGGAGACGACCATGCCGCAGTTCAGAGTGCTGCGCCATTTGAATCGTCGAGACCATTGCCTGAGCGATCTCGCTGAGAGACAGCACGTCTCTCTCGCCACCATGTCCAAGATGGTGAGCGGCCTCGTGGACCGCGGGTACGTCGAGCGGACCGTCGAGCGCGCCGATCGACGGTACGTCAAGCTGCGACTGACCACCGCCGGTCGCCGATTCTACGATCGGACCCACTCCTATACCCGTCGCAAGATCGCTGAGCGGATCGAGCCACTTTCGGCGGCCGATCGGCGGCTTGTCGAGTCGGGGTTGCAGGTTCTTGCGAATGCGTTTGCGGAACCGGACCTGGCTGAGCACGGCGCGGTTGCCCGGCGGGCCAAGCGAAAGACACTATGATTGATGTAGAACATTTGACGAAAAAATTCGGGTCGTTCACCGCCGTGGACGATCTGACGATCGATGTGCCGGCCGGAGAGGTATTCGGTCTTCTCGGCCCGAATGGTGCGGGCAAGACGACGACGATCAAGATGCTCATCACGCTGCTCGAGCCGACGTCCGGCCGTGCGACGGTGGCCGGCCTGGACGTGGTGCGGAATGCCGGCGACGTCCGGCGCGAGATCGGTTATGTTCCGCAAATCCTATCGGCGGACGGAACGCTGACCGGCTATGAAAACTTGATGGTCTTTGCGAAACTATACGACGTGCCTCGAGCCGAACGCAACCAGCGTGTCGACGAGGCCCTCGAGTACATGGGACTCAAAGAGTCGGCGAAAAGCATGGTCCGGAACTACTCTGGCGGAATGATTCGCCGGCTGGAAATCGCGCAGGCCTTTGTCCACCACCCGCACGTATTGTTCCTGGACGAGCCGACGGTGGGCCTCGACCCGGTTGCGCGGCAGGTCGTTTGGGAGCGGATCGACCGGCTGCGGCATGACTACGGAACGACCATCTTTGTCACGACGCACTATATGGAAGAGGCCGACCGGCTGTGCAATCGCGTTGCGGTAATGAATCTCGGTAAGGTGGCCGTGATCGGCACCCCCGCGGAGCTCAAGGCGAGTCTCGGCGAACCGGACGCAACCCTCGACGATGTGTTCGTGCACTATACCGGCGAGAACTTGGACATCGGCGGAAATTGGCGCGAAACGCAGCGGGTTCGACGCACCGCGCAGCGGTTGGGTTAGCAGGGAAGGAGCATATCCATGGCAGTTCGACAAGAAACGCTCGGCGCGAGCGTGCAGTTGACCCACAGCGTCGTCGACGAAACGCTAAGGTTCATAGAAAAGACGGCGGCGATCACCGAGATCGAGATTCGCAAGCTGTCGCACGACCCGTTCGAGCTGTTTACCCGTGCGGTCCAACCCACCCTGTGGCTGGTGATCTTCGGCCAGGTGTTTTCTCAGATTCGGGCGATACCAACCGGCAATCTGAGCTATCTCGATTTCATGACGCCCGGAATCTTGGCGCAGTCCGTGCTTTTTGTGGCGATCTTTTACGGCATCGCCGTGATTTGGGAGCGAGACCTGGGAATCTTGCACAAGTTTCTAGTCAGTCCGACGCCGCGGATCGCGCTCGTGCTGGGCAAGGCACTGTCCGCCGGGGTTCGGGGACTATCGCAGGCGCTCATCATTTTCCTTTTGGCGCTCGTCATGGGAGTGAATATTCGGTGGAACCCCTTTGACATGGTTGGCGTGCTCTTGGCCGTGATCTTGGGCGCCGCGTTCTTTTCGACGCTGTCGCTCATCCTGGCGTCATTTCTGAAAACGCGTGAGCGCTTCATGGGCATCGGCCAGGTCTTGACCATGCCGCTGTTTTTTGCCTCGAACGCCATTTACCCGACGGCCATTATGCCGGTCTGGCTGCAAGCGGTGGCGCACGTCAACCCGTTGAGCTATGAGGTCGACGCGCTGCGAGGGCTGATGCTCGTAAATGGTACAAGCACCTTTGGGATCGGGACCGATTTCGCGGTCCTCATTGTCGCGACCGCGATCGTCACCGTTCTCGGCGCGCGTGTATATCCCCGGGTCGTCATTTGATGGCCCAAAGGCATGACGATACTCTAATCTAGGACGGAACTGTGAATCAAGCAAAATCGACACCTGACGCGCCTGGCGGATTGCTGGCGCGCGTCGAGTACAAGTGGATCGTGCTCAGCGTAACGACGATCGGAGCGCTGATGGCGGCGATCGACAGCACGATCGTAATTCTGGGCCTGCCGGACATGATGGTCAAGCTGCACGCCGACCTGATCGAAATGATCTGGGTGATTATGGGTTATATCCTGGTCAGCACGGTTTTCTTGTTGACCTTCGGACGGGTGGCGGACATGCTCGGCCGAGTACGGATGTACAATCTCGGATTCGTGGTTTTCACCGTCGGCTCGCTGCTCTGTGGAATCTCTGGCAGCGCCGGCCAGCTCATCCTATTCAGGCTCGTACAGGGAAGCGGCGCGGCGATGATGGTGGTCAACAGCGTCGCGATAATCACCGAAGTCTTTCCAGCCAACCAACGCGGACGCGCGCTCGGCATAAACGCCGTAACCTTTTCGATCGGCGGTGTCCTTGGTCCCGTTTTGGGCGGATTGATCCTGACGCTGGCCGATTGGCGGTGGATCTTCTTCATCAATGTGCCGATCGGTATCTTTGGAGCGGCCTGGGGATATCACTCGTTGAAGGAAATGTCGCGCCGCGTGGCGGGAGAGAAATTTGATTTGCTGGGCGCGCTTACCTTCAGCCTGAGCCTAACTGCGCTGTTGATCGCGCTCACTCTGGGCATCGATCTGACCTGGACCTCCGCGCCAATTGTGGTACTCTTTGGGGTGTTTGTCGTATTGATGGCAGTCTTTCTCTGGTGGGAACCACGTGCCTCCAATCCGGTGCTGGACCTTTCGCTGTTCAAGAATCGCGTTTACAACTTTTCGGTCATTTCGGCCATGCTCCAGGCGCTCGGCTTGTTCGCCGTCAACTTTTTGATCGTGTTTTACTTGCAGGGCGTTCTTGGCTACGACGCGCTCAAGGCCGCTTTGCTGCTGATCCCGCTCCCAGTCGTTACCTCGGTCGTCGCCCCGGTCGCCGGCGTTGTCGCCGATCGCATCGGCGCGCGAGTGCCGGCGACCGTCGGACTGGTGTTACAGTGCGCGGCGTTGTATAGCTTCACCCAGCTCGTCCCCAGCACCCCGTACTGGCAGATCGCCGCGGGGCTCGGCGTGATGGGTCTTGGCGGCGGTCTGTTCTATCCGCCGAACACGAGCGCGGCGATGAACGCCGCTCCGAGATTGCGCTTGGGGATCGCGTCCGCGACTCTGGCGACTCTTCGTCAGGCGGGCATGGTGACGAGCTTTGCTCTTTCGCTCGCCGTTGCCGCCGGCAGTCTGCCGCGTGAAGTGATGATGCAGCTCTTCGTCGGGAACAACGTCACGCTCGGTTCCGAGCCGATGCAGGCTTTCGTCATCGGAATGCACAGTGCGTTCTACGTCTCGATCTTTCTCGGTCTTCTCGCTGCTGCCATGTCGATGGTCCGCGGGCGAGAGGACCGTCAGGCAAACGCCGCCGTGGAGCAAATGGCAGCCGAATAACAAAACACGACCTTCCAGAAGCATCGCTTGGAAGGTCGTGTTCTATATTAGGCCATTCTAGGAGGCGGACGCGGCTCGCCTGGGCACGGTCCGCCGTACGGTCTCGCTCAGCGCCGCCACTGAGATCTGGGACAGATTGGTCATCGCGACGCACGCCAGTCCCCAAAGCGGAATGATCCACAACGGCGGGACTTCGTGGGTGATGTACGTCCATTCGCGCATCGACGTGCCCAGCCACTCGTACGTTCCTCCCAACAACATTCCGCATGCGTAGATGCCGAATGCCTGTTGGTTTCTAGCCTACCGGCGACGTCTGAGAGCAGGGCTCGCAAATGAGTGACCGTCAGCAGCCCGATGGCCCACAGCGGCGGCAAATAGTCGGGGGCGTGGCGTGATTCCAATACGTCCAAACTCCGTGCGTCGTCCCCCACGATTCACCCCAATAGTCCAGCGCGTACGCCGCGACGAAAAGCGGAACGTCGGACAAGTCGCTGCGGTAGAGCACCAATCCGCCGACGCTGGCCAGGGCCAACCACGCCGGTGTGCCTACCTCCAAGAGGATGAGCCGGGCATTATCCCACCTTCCGAGTGCGTATTGAAGATGATCCACAGGAAGAACAAGTCCGCAGGGAGTCTCAGCGCGAAGGACGCGCGCGGGCCGAAGGTTCGCGGCGCGGTCGCGCTCATTTGCGGATGGTTGCCTCGCGTTCCGGCCCGACGGAGACCCAACGCACGCGCACGCCGACGAGCCTTTCCACCATCTCGACGTACTGCCGCGCTCGTGAAGGCAAGTCAGTATACTTGCGCATGCGGCTAATGTCCGTACGCCAGCCGCGAACAGTTCTATAAACCGGCTTGACTCGGCCCAATTCGTACGCGTTTAGATCGTAATAGTGGACGCGCCTTCCGTCCAATTCGTAGGCGGTACAGACCTGGATCTCGTCGAACTGGCCGAGAACGTCGAGTTTGGTAAGGAAAAGCTCTTGAGCGCCGTTGAGCTGTACGGCGAAGCGCACTGGCTCGGCATCGAACCAGCCGCCGCGTCGGGTGCGGCCGGCGAAGACGCCAAGGGCATCGTCGCCGCGAACTCGCGGAGCGCGACTGCGGCTGGGCTCGCCTCGTCCGCGATTTCAGTGGGCAGGGGGCCGCTGCCCACGCGCGTGGTGTACGCCTTGGTCACGCCCACGACGCGCGAGATCTCGCGAGGCGATATTCCGAGCCCGGCGGTCGCGGCGGACGCGAGCGTCGTGGAGGC
The DNA here is from genome assembly GCA_023380675.1 of Chloroflexota bacterium. Next base: position 4,740 of record JAMCRS010000264.1, on the reverse strand, counting down.
GGTCACGAAGGGATACGTCCCCCAGTCGGTGTCCAGGCAGGTCCCCATGGCCTGTTCCAGAAGAAATCGCTTCTTGGCGCGCAGCCCGCTTTGAACGATCGGGAATAACTCCGTGATAAAGGCCTTGAGCGACTGATAGTACTCCAGGTACTCGGAGCGTATTTTGTCCGCGTCGAGCGTCGGTGCTCCGAGCGCCGCGATTACCTTGTTCTTCAGGTCGACCTGCATTCGCAGTTTGTCGGAAAATAGGTCCGGGTCGGCCAGGTCGCTCCAACGGACGCCGTTATAGCTCACCTTGTCCGCAAACGTCGGGCCAATCCCGCGGCGCGTGGTTCCGGTGGCGCCGATGCCCTT
>JAMCRS010000264.1:0-4376 GCA_023380675.1 Chloroflexota bacterium | reverse complement strand
GCGAGGCAACCATCCGCAAATGAGCGCGGGGAGAGATGAAGACACGCCCAACCAGCTTGACTCCAGCGTCGACGAGTGCCTTCATCTCCTCGATCAGGACGGCGGGGTCCATGACCATGCCGCCGCCCATCAGGCAGCGAGTCCTTGGGTAAAACACTCCCGAGGGGACCAGGTGGATCTTGAAAGTGCCGTGCTCGTTCACGATCGTATGGCCAGCGTTGTTCCCGCCATTGTAACGCGCGACATAGTCGGCGTCGCGCGCCAAATAGTCGATCGCTTTGCCTTTACCTTCGTCTCCCCATTGCGTCCCGATGATGACTGTAACCGGCACGAGATCCCCCTGTTTGGACGTTGTTATGTACGAGGTAGGTGCTGCAATGGTCAAGCCGCGCGTGAGGCGCCGGCCGGGCCGTACTCTTGGATCGCGAGGTCGACGAGCTGCTCGGCGAGGCCGGTGTAGGTCCGGGGCGTCAAGGCTCGCAAGCGGTCCTTGACGGAGTCCTCCGCGTCCAGCGTATCGATCCAGCTCTTCAAGTCGGGCTCGGAGAGGTGCTTCCCCTGTGTCAGGGCCTTGAGCGTTTCATATCCCCGTGGCATCCCGGCCGCTCGCAGCACGGTCTGAATGCCTTCCGCAATCGTCTCCCAGTGGGCGTCGAGGTCTGCGCTCATAGTCGCTTCGTTCGCGCTGACTCGGTCCAGGCCGCCGGCAATGTTGACGTACGCGACGAGCGTGTGACCCAGCGCAGAGCCGAAAGTGCGTCGAACGGTCGAGTCGCTTAGGTCGCGCTGGAGTCGCGAAATTGCAAGCTTGTCCGCGTAATGGGCCAGAAGCGAGTTGGCGACTCCCAGATTCCCTTCTGCGTTTTCAAAGTCGATTGGATTTACTTTTTGGGGCATCGTCGATGAGCCCACCTGGCCGGGCGCTGCCTTGGACGTCAAGTAATCGCGGCTGATGAGCTGCCAGATGTCCTGGCAGAATCCGATCAAAACGGCATTGACGAGGTGGACGTCGGCAAAGTACTGCAGCCAGTTGTCGTACGGCATGAGCTGGGTCGTGAACCGGTTCGGTTCCAGATCGTGTGTGCGAATAAAGTCGTCCGCGAAGGCTAGCCAATCGACGCGCGGAGCTGCCGCTGCTAATGCATTCAAATTGCCGACGGCGCCGGTCAGCTTGCCTTCAAAACGATGCGCGGCGATCCGGGCGCGTGCCTTTTGGAGCCTGATGAGAGTGACCGCGAGCTCTTTTCCAAGTGTTGTCGGGACCGCGGGTTGGCCGTGCGTCCGCCCGAGCATGGGAGTCGCTTTGTGCTTGACCGCGAGCCGGGCAAGCCGACGCGCTATTTCGTCGAGCGCAGGAAGGAGGACGGCGTCGCGCGAGTCGCGGAGCGCGAGCGCGAACGCCGTCTGCCCCACGTCCTCCGACGTCAGCCCAAAGTGAATCCACTCGACCGTGTCCGCAAGCGAGGTGGACTCGAGTCGAGCGCGCAAAAAGTACTCGATCGCCTTGACGTCATGTCGCGTCGTGCGCTCGATCTCCTTGATCGCGATCGCGTCGCTTGTGGAGAACTGGGCCGCGAGGCTAGCGAGGAGTGCGGACTCGGATGGCGTGAATGGACGGACGAGTCGCGCGGTTTTCGACAGCGCGATCAAATAGTCGATCTCTAGGCATAGTCGCGCGCGAAGGAAGGAAAATTCGGACAGGTATTCCCGGAGGGGGGAGACGATATCGGAATATCGTCCGTCGAGTGAGGTGAGGGCGTAGAGGATATCGACGTCTGTCACGCGAGAATTATAGAGGCGTTGCGTGCAAAGGTCAAGTAACGGAAACCGAGAGTGTGGAGGAATTTCGTGTCACACCTGCCCTGGCGGGTCCGCAGGTGCCAGGGTCGCGAGGAGGCGGTGTTCCCTGGCATGACTGTGGCGCACTTCTCCACAGCCACGTCTCCGCCAGGGCAAGTGTGCCGACGTCGCCTCGCTTGCGAGGCGCGCGATCTCGCGCGGAGAAACAAAAACGCGCGATTCGCGTCAACGCAAGCACCGGAATCAACGCGCGAGACTGCTTCGGGCGCTCCGCGCCCTCGCAGTGACACGTGCTTCCGACTTACTCCACATTCTCGGAAAACCCGCCTTTGCTGGAACGGTGTGGTTCGGCTTGCGCAGGTGGATGCCGCACCATGTCCACGTACCGTGAAGAAGAACTCACTGGGTGTCTGGGCTAGCGTGTCACCAATTGAAACGTCAGAAAATAGCGGACATGCGTCTGCGGCACTTTGGTCAAGAGGCTGTTCAGCGCCAGACCGCCGATCATGTCGCTCGGGTAATCTCCAACCTGGATGGAGGCACCGTCCGTGGGCAACTCGTACGTGCACTGACACTGGGGGTCTGAAGACTTGTCTTCAAGCTCGGCGGGCTTGCCGTCCAGCACCATCTGCGCCTTTCCCCCTGCGAGGATAACGTAAACGCCAATACCTTCCGGACCTCCCGGCAAGTTGGCGCAATTGAAGCGCGTGTCCTTCAGATCGCAGTACAGTGCTTTCACGAGATGCCAGTATTTTTTTCCCGCGGCCACGCTTGCCGGCTGATATCGGACCCCCGGCGGCCACTCGCCGGGATACGCCGGTTGCCACGCGGTGTCTGGAATCGGGACTCGAGTCGGGGTCTTTGTGGCTCGGGGCCGTGGGGTGTGAGTCGGCGGCGCGGGAGTATCGGTCGGATATAGCTTCGGAGTCAGAATCGGCGTGAGTGTCGGGCGCGGGGTCTGTGTGGGCGCCGGGGTAAGGCTAGGAGTGGGTGTGGCCGTGGTCGCGATGAGCTGGATGTCCCCGTCCGTCGACCCGAGCGCTAGCGCGAGCGCGGCAAGCGGAGCGGCGTCAGAATTCCCTTGGGCTGAATACTCTCGCGCGAGCGCGGCTACGCGCTCATTTGCTTTGGCGTCATGCAGCTGTGCGAGTCGGCCTTGTGCACGGGCCAGGTCTTGGTCGTACGCATAATCCTTTGCGGTAAGTACGAGGTAGTCGTCTTGCGAAGCAGGCTTCAGGTCGGATATGTCGACGCCGGCGACTTGGACCGGCCATGCGTTCCAGCCGATCCAAAGGCCGACGAGCAAGCCCCCGAATAAGCCGAGTCCGATGACCGCCAAAGCGACTCTATATTTCTGCAATCGATTCACAATTACTCCGAAGCTATATACGCGTCGGTGACTCCGCAGTTGTCATTCGGTTGCGCAGAGCCGTTCGACGCGCGTCGCACGTGCGTTCTTGCGGGTCAGGCTTGCGCTAAAACCGCTTGACCACTCGCTGCCACGCCAATACAAAGTTTACGCGTCGCTTGAGCGGAAGCCCCATCCCGTTGACGCGGTCGGACGGCAAGCCATCAACCCACGCGCTATATGCGCCGCTCTCACCTTGATCGGGTGCGAACGAAGTCCATAACGGGATGCTCGCTTCGCCTTGCTCGTTCGTGGCCGCATCGGTCTTGTCGTTGGGCCAGCTTTGCCAGACCCGATGACCTGCCACCGGCTGACCGCGCTGGTCGAGCACGTGGAAAAAGATGTGATGGTCGTCCCCCGCTTCGTCCGGCCCCTGATAGTCCGCTCGAACTAGCTTCCAATACTCCTCGCCGGGATGCACCTGGGCTTCGTCGACTACGATACCTAAGGCATCGAGACGCCAATCCCATTCCAGCTCCAACGGCGCAGCGTTGGCGTCCGGCAGCTTGGGCGGCGCTGCAAGCGGAGGTACCGATGGCGGCTCGAAACGTGCCGGCCGCGGTGTCGCACTGCCTGCCAGACTTGGCGGTGGCGGAAGTGGAGTAGCTGGCCTTGGCTGCGCCGGCGGCGTATACCGTGTCTCAGGGGGTGGCGGAGCTGGCCGCGCGGTCCCAACTTCAGGCGGCGGCGGTGGCGCGGACCACCTCGGCGTGTTTAGCGGAGGCTGCGGTTGTAGTCTCGGCGACGGCGCGCCCGGTTTCGGAGCAGCCGGCGGCGAGTAGGGTCTCGATGTGGGCGGCGGCACGGCCGGCCGCGGCGCGGATGTCTGTGGGGCCGCAGGCTTTGGATATGACGGTGGATTCGGCGCCGTCGGCCGCGGTGTTGTCGGCGCAGGCTGAGGCACGGGCGGTGTGAGTGGCTTTGGGCTCGCCGGCGTAGTCGTCGCAGGTCGCGGCGGAGGAAGAGACGGTGACGGTGGCCTCGACGTTGGCTGAACGGCCGGACGTGCCGGCTGCGGCGATGCGGTTGACGGCGCCGGCGGAGCGGGCGTTATTGTCGGTTTTGGAATTTCGGGCGAAGGCGCAGATGGCCTGACCGCGGGCGGTGTATCCGGGGTTGGCGGACGAGTTGCCGGCTGGAACGCCGGCGCTGCCGTCTGCGGCGAAGC
>JAMCRS010000263.1:4590-10126 GCA_023380675.1 Chloroflexota bacterium | reverse complement strand
ATACAGAACGCTTTGGACGACCTCGTCGCCAGCAATTCGAATCTCGTCTACGCCTACGTCATTTATCCCAGCGAAGGACGCGTCATTTCCACCTTTCCCAACGGATTTCCGGTCGATCTCCTCAACGTCAATCGCTTGGCCTCGGACGATCAACGCGCCAGTGTGCGTTTGCTGGAAACAGATCGCGGCCCGGTGCGCGATATCGCCTGGCGCATACTGGATGGCTTCGACGCCGAGCTTCATCTCGGCTTCAACGAGCAGGACATCAGTGCTTCGATCAATCAGGTGACGCTCATCATCGCCGGCTTGACCCTGTTGGGCATGCTGGTGGGCAGCGGAGCGGCGTTGGGGCTAGGGCGACGGATGACGCGCCCGTTGGAAGTCCTGACCGTGCATGCATTACGTCTGGGTCAAGGTCATTTGGACGAAACGATTGGCGACGGGCGGCGGGACGAGATTGGCGACCTCGCACGCGCGTTCAATCAAATGGCGCACGCGCTGCAAGCGACCATCGCAGCCATGCGCCGCCGCAATCGCGAACTGGCAGCGCTTAACGCCGTAGCCATGGCGACGAACGCGCCGCTCGACGCGCCGCAGAGTCTCGAGCGTGCCCTTGCCCAGTCGCTCGCCGCGCTCGACCTCACGACCGGGTGGGTTTTCCTTGACGATGGGAATGGGGCGTGCCGGGTGATCAGCACAGGAATGCCTTCTCCAGCGAATCCCGCTGCGGTGGTCGACGGCTTTCCGAGTTGTCTCTGCGGCCAGGTGATGCGCGATGGGAAACCCATGGTGGTGCGCGAATTGAGCGAACGCTGCTCGGCGTACCGCGCGCGCGATGGGCGCGGCCAGCCGCTGCACTGGCACGCGACGGTCCCGGTGATGGCTCAAGGCAAGATGCTGGGCGTGTTGAGCGTCGCGAGCGCGGCGCCCGAGCAGCTCGGTGAAGAAGAAATGCTCCTGCTGGAGGCCGTCGGACGTCAAATGGGCGTCGCGCTGGAAAATGCGCGGTTGTGGGAAGAACTGGAAGCGAAGGAGCGCGTACGCGCCGAGTTGCTGGCGAAAGCGATTCGCGCCCAGGAGGAGGAACGCAAGCGCATCGCGCGTGAACTGCACGATCAGACGGGGCAATCACTCAACGCGTTGATGTTCGGATTAAAGGCGGCCGATGCAGCCCTGGAAACCGATCCGGCGCGGGCGAGACAAGTGGTCACGCGCTTGAAACGCGCAGCGGCGGACAGTGTGCGCGAATTGCAGGGCACGATCTACGATCTGCGCCCGAGCGTCCTGGACGATTTGGGGCTGATTCCCGCGCTGCGCTGGTTCGTCGAAAGCCGCTTGCAGGCCGATGGCACCCTCTTTTCACTTGAGGTACGCGGTTTTGAACGACGCTTGTTTGGTGATTTGGAGACGACGCTCTTCCGCATCGCGCAGGAAGCGCTGACGAACGTCAGCAACCACGCGAACGCGACTCAAGCGCAAATCGTATTGAGTTTTGAGCCGCAACGTGTTATATTCGATATCAGGGACGATGGAATTGGCTTCGACGCGACACAGGTCTTCGACGTGCAAGATACCAGCGGCCGGGGCCTTGGGTTGCTGGGAATGCGCGAGCGCGCCGAGTTGCTTGGCGGGACGCTGACGATTGATTCCACCCCGGGTGCGGGAACGCGAGTGCGGGTGGAGATTCCCGTTTGACGAACACCAGTTCAGACAAATGAAGGCACCTCGGCTGACCGACGATGATTGGCGACGGTTCTGATCGTCGTTGGTTTGAAACGGATCCTAACGCGAGACAAGTGAGGTCGTGGATGTTGATCATCGTACGCGGCAGCGGCGACGTCGGCTCGGCGGTGGCACACGGTCTCTTTTGCGCAAGCCATGCCGTCGTCCTCCACGAGGACCCTTTTCCAATGGTTACTCGACGCGGGATGGCGTTTGCCGATGCCGTGTTTGACGGTTACGCCGAATTGGAAGCCCTGAGAGCCGTGCGGGTGGATGACCTGAGTGGCTTGGCACAGCTCCTCGCCGCCCGAGAGGCGATCCCTGTCGTGGTGAACGACCTTGCCGCGTTGATCGCGGTCGCGGCTCCCGATGTCTTGGTGGATGCGCGGATGCGCAAGCATGTTCACCCGGAAGCGCAGCGCGGACTGGCAAGGTTGACCATCGGTCTTGGGCCAGGTTTCACCGCCGGAGAAACCACCGATCGGGTGGTCGAGACGGCTTGGGGCGAGCGGCTGGGTGCTGTGATCTACCGTGGCTCCTCTCTGCCATTGGAGGGCGAACCACAACCTCTCGCGGGTTTCGCGCGTGAGCGATACGTCTATGCTCCGAGGGAAGGGATCTTCCGCACCGCGTTCTCCATTGGGGATCGGGTTCACGCCAGGGAGAGCGTCGCCTCTGTCGAAATAGTTACACTCCTTGCGCCCATTGATGGTGTCTTGCGCGGATTGACCCACGATGGCGTTCCCGTCCGCCATGGCGCCAAAGTGATCGAAGTCGACCCGCGCGCGCAACCCCAAGTGACCGGCATCGGCGAACGCCCGAGGCGAATCGCGGAGGGGGTCTTGCAGGCGATCCGCGAAGCCGACTGGTCGCTGAGGACGTCAGACACGCGGATCAGAACGCATGCTGAGCCGGTCGCGCGGAATCCGGATGAGGGTAAGTATAAGTGATGAAGGATTTCAGCGCTACGGGTCGCAAACAACGGTTGGAAAACCATGAACAAGATTAGGATCCTACTCGCCGACGACCATGCGGTTTTGCGCGCCGGCATCCGCGCCTTGCTGGAAATGCAGCCCGATATGCAGGTGGTCGCCGAGGCAGGCGACGGGGTGCAAGCAATGGCGCGTGCCCGCGAATTGCAGCCCGACGTTGTGCTGATGGACATTGGAATGCAGGGCCTGGATGGGCTGGTCGCCACACGGCAAATTCGCGAGACTTGCCCCAGGACGCGCGTCCTCATCCTGACTCAACACGAAAACAAAGAGTACGTTCTCCCCGCGCTGCGAGTCGGCGCGTCGGGCTACGTCCTCAAGCGCGCCGAAGGGGACGAACTCATCGACGCGATCCGCGTCGTCCATTCAGGCGGCACCTTCCTCGATCCTTCGATCGCCGGCGTCGTCGCGGATGACGCGCGCGGCGACGCTCCGGCCGATTCGTACGAATCGCTTTCAGACCGCGAGCGCGAGGTGCTCGTGCTCCTCGCGCAAGGTCAAACCTATCAACAGGTTGCCGACGCGTTGTTTATCAGCGTCAAGACGGTAGACTTTCACCGCGCGAACATTCTCCGTAAACTCAACCTCCCGACCCGCGCTGGCCTAACGCGGTACGCCGTCCAGCGCGGGCTGATTCCGTGATCCTACTTTAACACGCAGTGCCGGTCCAGTAGTTCGCGATTGAGGCGGTACAGCGTGAACTTGCCTGTTTGCCGCGCAGAGATCAAGCCCGCGTCTTCGAGCATCCGCAAGTGAAAAGCCACGGTGGTCGCCGCGCCGCCCAGCGCCGCCACGACGTCGCACGCGCACAATTCCTGCACGGACAGCGTGGCCAGAATCCGCAGACGCGTCTCGTTGCCCAACGCTTGAAAGATACGGCCGCGCGCTTTCAACTGCGTTTCGTCCGTCAGAAGCGGATGAGACACGGCGGCTTGCTTGGCAATATGCCGGCATTGCTGCGGTGAACATTTGATGACCAGCGGTTGAGAGACTGCCATAAAACGAGCCTCCCCCCATGTGTCTTTAGATCCGTCCGCATCCCCACGCCTCGCCTCAAATCCACGGTCCCAACCCGCCAAAGACCAACGCCGTAATCGCCGCGCCGCCGAGCGCACCCGCCGCCAACTGCGCGGGCGAATGTTTGCGGCGCTGCCAACGCGCCCAGGCGACCAGTGGCAGGCTCAGAAAGGCGAACAGCGCTGGCGCGCCGAAAACGAATACGAGCGCGATCGAAAAGCCGCCGACGCCGACCATGTGCAAACTGATTTTCCAGAAAATCGAAATCGTGAACATCGTCGCGCCGAGGAAGAGGTAGGTGACTGCCATCACGCGCAAGAGGTGCGGACCGCCCCACGCGCTTAGCGCGAGCAACGCAAGTGCATCGCTACTCAAACTCACCAGGATAAAGCGCGGGCGTTCGTTGCGCTGACTCATTTCGAGATCACTGACCCACCCGAATCGTTTTCCGAACGTCAGATACGCCAGGGGAATGCCCGTCATGATCAAGAGTACCCAAGCGGCCCACGCCAAGCCCACCGCGCCCGCCCCGATCCAACCGAAAGCGAAAAAGATGGGGAGCGACAAGACCGAACTGTCGAACAAGACCGAAACCCAACGCGCCAAGCGATTCGTCATGTTGCTATCCTCGCTGCGTCTCCCGCCCTGCCGGTAGCGCCTCGTCCATTCAGCATGCGCAAAAGATCGAATGGGTGGATCGCGCGCCTATGCTGGAATAACACCATCTTGCTTGATCGCCCGGGGGCGACGTGCGTATATTGTACCGTTCGCCCTCCCGGGGGCTCGGTTATCTCGCCGCCGGCGCCGGTGCGATCGCTTTCCGCCGCCCATCAAAATACTCGCGCACGCGCGGCGCCAGACTCAGCAAAACGTAGAGAGCGCTCGGCACGAGCAGGAGCAGCACGACCTGGGTACTTACTCACGATCATCGTCGCCTTGCCGAAAAAGATCAGGAAGTGGATACTTCCATTATAACTATAAAACTAGTTTTGGCAATATGAAAGGATCTCGCCGGGCCGGGCGAGCCAATCAAGTCGCTGGCTCGCTCGCCAGTACCTACAGCTTGCCCAGTTCGTCGCTGACGTCCGCAAGGCGCTCCTCCAAGTGCTTCTTGAAGGCTTCCAGCGCTTCCTTGCGTTCCGTCTTGGTCGGCTCGTCACAGCGCCCGCCATAGCGATTGCCGCATTCGCAGCCGCGTCGCTCAGCCCGGGGCGCGCGCCGCCAACGCCTTGAGCCGATCCACCAGGTCAAACACACGCGGATCCTGCATGCGATACACGACGGTCATGCCCTCGCGTTCGTCCACAACCAAGTTTGCCTCGCGCAGAACGGCGAGGTGCTGCGAGATGTTGGCTTGCGGGCGTCCCAACGCCGTAGTCAAGTGCGGTGCGCGGCCGTAGGAGTTCCGTTAAGGCTACCAGAGCCTTGTTAACGCCTGAAGTTTGTCTGGCAACAGAGACATTGCGCTGAATCCGTTGAGCCTGCCGCGAACTAGGAGTTCCCCTAGTCCCTCTCCTCGCCTTTTCCCCAGTTCCCCCAAGCGTCCGCATCTATTACGATGGCCATTGGAGTTTCCATTCTCTATCTGCATTTGCTCCAGATCATCCAAAGGAGGACTGTATGACGACTGTCCCAGGGACACCCGTCATCGAAACGCTCGACAGCGACGCGTCGCGGCGTGAGTTTCTGTCCAAGTTCGCCAGCGGCGTTTTTGCCGGACTGGTTGCGCCGGCACTGATGGGCGGCGTCACCAACGCGTTGGCCGCGCCCCCAACCCAAGCGCCTGGCCTTGCGCCCTTGCCGGA
>JAMCRS010000263.1:0-4580 GCA_023380675.1 Chloroflexota bacterium | reverse complement strand
TTGCTCCACCACGTCTTGAACTCGGCGAGGAATTCATCCCAGCCCACGGACTTGCCGGACATCCCGGCGGCCGTGGCGGGCGAAGATCCGATCATCCGTATGATGCAAGATCTGCGCCGCGCGCTCGCCAAGCCGGTTGAGCAGCGCCGCTGGGCGATGGTCATCGACTTGCGCAAGTGCGTAGGCTGCCAGGGCTGTACCATTGCCTGCATCACGGAAAACAAACTTCCGCCTGGCGTCGTGTATCGCCCGGTGATCACCGAAACCACCGGCACCTACCCGCACCCCACGCGTCGCTTTGTTCCACGTCCGTGCATGCAGTGCGACAATCCGCCGTGTGTGCCCGTCTGCCCTGTCAACGCAACGTACAAACGTCCCGACGGCATCGTCGCGATTGACTACGAGGTCTGCATCGGCTGCCGCTACTGCATCGCCGCGTGCCCCTATTCCGCGCGCGTTTTCGACCGCGGCTTTTTCTACAACGACTTGGATGGAGGCGCACGCGAGCCGTTTGAACTGTTGCCGTCGCCGGAGTACAAGGAGAACCTGGTGCGCGCTCAGGGCGGCTCGCCGATCGGCAATGCCCGCAAGTGTCACTTCTGTATTCACCGCATCGAAATTGGCGAACTGCCGGCGTGCGTCGTAAGTTGCATGGGCAGAGCCGGTTTCTTCGGCGACGCCAACGACGTGCAAAGCCTGGTAGCCGAACTGATCGGTCAGCCCGACGTGATGCGGCTCAAAGAAGAATTGGGCACTGAGCCAAAGGTGTACTACCTGGTATAAGGGAGCATAACCATGAATGAGTCAAAGATCACTCGACGTGAGTTTCTCAAGATCAGCGGTTTGACGACTGGCGTACTCGCGGGCGCTGGTTTGTTTGATCGGATCAGCGATGCCCAAGCCGCGACCCTGTTGGCGGAAGCACCGCAGGTCAAGTACACGACGGACGTGATGTGTCCCGCCGAATGTGGGCTGGCGGTTCAAGTCGAGAACGGCGTCGCCTCGGCGATCTACGGCAATTTGGCTATGCCGTTGAACAACGGCGTCCTCTGCGCCAAAGGCGCGTCGGGCCTGCAGCTCGTTTACAGCCCCAGCCGCGTCAAGTATCCGATGCTTCGGGTCGGCGCGCGCGGCGAAGGCAAATACAAGCGGGTCAGTTGGGACGAAGCGCTCGGCTACATCGCCGACAAACTGACCGCGATCAAGAAGCAATATGGTCCCGAAGCGGTCATCTTCGACGCCGGCGATGTGACCGATCGCGATCCGTACTGGCGCTTGTTCTTCGCCTTCGGCACCCCGCACTGCACCGAGCACGGCGCGATCTGTGATACCCCGCGCCGCCACGGTCCTAAACTGATGCTGGGCGGCAAGCGCATCGAGCCGGATATCCTGCGCCCTATTCTGCTGCGGCAGGCGGACGGCAGTCTGAAGAACGATTACACCTATCGCAGCAAACTAATCATCTACGCGGGCTGGAATCCCTTTACGGCAACGCGCATCACGTACGAATCGCGCGGCACCGTCGGCGCGCAGGTCGCCGGCGCCAGACTCGTCGTGATCGACCCGGCGTTCTCCAATACGGCAACCAAAGCAGACCAGTGGATTCCGATTCGCCCGGGTACCGACGCGGACCTGCTTGCCACGATGCTCCGCTACTTGCTCGAGCACGACGATCCCAACGATGCCTCGCGCAACTACATCGACTGGTCGTTCAAAGACAAGTCCGTGGGCTGGGATGAATTCCTCGCCGAGTTCAAGACGTGGTGGAGCAAGCCCGACCCGATCAATAACTTGAATTACTTTACGCTGGACTGGGCAGCGCAGCGCACCGACATCCCCGCGAACCAGATTGCGGAACTGGCGCACAGCTTTGGCATCACCAAGCCGGCCGCGCTCGTAGTGGGCATGAACGGCATCGGACATCACTACAATGGTTATCTGGGATCGATCCTCGGCGCGGTGCTGAATGTCGTCACCGGGAACTTGGACGCGCCGGGCGGTGCGATCGACACGGAACTCGCGAAATCCGACAAAGGCGGCAGCGCCACCGGCTCGGGTCTCCTTCCCGGCAAGGTCACCCGCACGGTGAACGGTAAGCCCGTCCAGGGCAAAGCGGCCGAGCTGCATATGGACGCCTACGCGGACTGGCCCGTCGCGTACATTGACGGCTACGGCGTGGTCGGCGATTATCCGCGGCGATTCCTCGAAGGGGTCACGCTAACGCAAGGTCCCTTTCGGGGCTACCAGTACCCCATCAAAGCGTATTTTGCCCGGACCGGGAATCCGGTCATCACCGGCTCGAACACCGCGCATTGGATCGAGTCCATGACGGCCAAAGACGGCGATAACTATCGCGTGGACTTGGTCGTCTACATTGACACGCCGATGCTCGAAACGGGCCTGTACGCGGACGTGATCCTGCCCGAAGCATCCTATCTCGAGCGGATGAGCCTTTCCGACATCTATCCGTCCTACCCGATGCTTTCGCTCCGTGATTTCGTGATCGACAAGCAATTCGAGTCCAAGACGCCGTTCGACATCATGATCGCGCTCGCCCAGGCGCTGCACGGTCGCGGCGACCCCGACATCAAAGCCAGCGACTTTTGGGACAAGTACAAGAGCGAGGAGGATTTTTGGAACGAAGCGCTGTTGGTCTCGCCTGGTCGCCCGAACGTCGGAACGCCGCGTCCCTATCCGCAGTATCCGGCAGGGTACAAGATTCTCGGAACGCCCGATTCGCTCGAGGGCGGGCGTGTGAAGGTGGACGATGCCAAGCAGGTCATACAGGGCGAGCCCCTGACCGTACAATGGATGCGCGCTCACAGCGGCGTCGCCGTCTGGCCGATGTCCTACTTCCGCTACCCCGGCGGAATCCTAAAGACCGACTCAAAAAAGATCGAGTTCAAGTGGGATTGGAGCGAAACCCAGGGTGATCAGACCAAGCGCTATGGACGTTACTCCGCGTACAACAAACTCATCGAGGATAGCGGGAACGTGCCGCCAGGTATCGCGGAGCTCAAGTGGTCGCGCTATCCCAGTACCTTCTACTGGTTCGAGAACAAGTGGAATCCGTTCACGAATCCGGACTATGCCAAGTACAAGCAGGACTATCCGTTCCAAGTGGTCTCGGGACGCGTTCATCATTCGATGTCCGCGACGCAGCAGGTAGACTGGCTGGGGCATATTTCGGAAGAAGACCTGTGGCTGCCGCTCAACGACGCCGTCAGCGTGAACGAAGTGCTCGTCGGTCCGAACGGTCCCGAACCGACCGGCCGCCAACTCAACATCGGCGCCAGCGAGTGGTCCATCGGCGTCTTCCAGATGAACGCGAGCGACGCGCGCAACCTGGGTTTGAAAACCGGCGACTTGGTAGAACTCGAAACGCCACTCGGCGCCAAGACGCGCGGCAAGGTCAACGCCGTAGAAACGATTCGCCCGGGAACGATCCGCATGGCGATGGGCAGCGGCGGGAGGTTCAGTCCCGGCTTGGGCTGGAACTATTACTTCAAAGACATCACGCCGAACAACAATGACTTGACCGACCCCGCCGCTCACTCGCCGATCATGGGCATGCCGGCGTATTGTGACATTCTCGTCAAAGCGAAGAAGGTGTAGAAGCAGTGCTTGTCCCTGCGTCTCACGGCGGCAACCGAAAGAGTTGCCCCTGCTAAATGGCGATCCTCGGAGAGATCATGAACGAATCGGATTTCTTGCGCGCGCGGGCGGCGATGTACGAGCTTCTAGCGCGGCTCCATACGTATCCGCTTGACGGCGCGGCATTGAATGCCGTCACCGCGCTCTCTCTTGATAACGCACCAACCGCGCTCTCTGACGCACTCGCGGTTATGCAGGCGCGCATCGCCGCCGCGCCTGACCGCGACGCGTTCGTCGAAGCGTTAAACGTGCAAGCCACGCGGCTGTTCGAGGGACCTGGGCAGCCCGCCGCGCCGCCGTTCGCCTCGTTCTACTTGAACGGTGGGAAACTGATGGGAGCGGCCGCGCTCGCGGCGCGACGCGCCTACCTCGCGCGGAATGTGCGCCCGAATGCTGATGGACGCATTCCGCCCGATCACCTCGCGCTCGAACTGGGCTTTATGGCGTTTCTGGCGCGCGAGGATGCCGGGCGCGGTTTGGCGGACTCGGCGGTCTTTTTGCGCGAGCACCTGCTGACGTGGGTGCCGCGCTGGAGCGCCGCCGTGGTCGCCGCTAGCGCCCACCCCTTCTTTGTCGGACTCGCCAATCTGACCCGCGCGATGCTCGAGTCCGATGCTCGATGGCTTGAGATTCTCGAATTCTCACACAGCAATACGACGGAGGTCATCCGATGAAGAACCTTGAAAAGTTTCTCTGGCTCGTCGCGATCGCCGGCTTTGTCGTTGGCGCGTACGGGCTGTACGACCGCGTGGCGCACGGGCACCTGGACGTCAGCTACGGCAGTTACGTCCCCTGGGGCTTGTGGGTCGGCGCCTACATCTATCTGATCGGCGTCTCGGCGGGCGCCTTCCTCATTTCGACGCTCGTCTACGCCTTCGGCGTCAAGCGGCTGGAACGGATCGGCAAACTCGCGCTCTTCACCGCCG
>JAMCRS010000262.1:1345-5282 GCA_023380675.1 Chloroflexota bacterium | reverse complement strand
ATCGTATTCCTCTTGGATGGGATTTCAGAGAGCGCCGAAGCGGGCCGCGTGGCCGAACGCATCCAAAGCCGCGTATCGGCGCCCTTCGACCTCGAGGGGAATCGAGTTTTCGTCTCGGCGAGCATCGGGATCGTGCTCGGGAAGGAAATATACAAGCAGACGGAAGACGTGCTGCGAGACGCAGACATCGCCATGTACCAGGCCAAGGGCCTCGGCGGAGGCCGGCATGAATTGTTCGACGAGACGATGCGCGTGCGTGTCACCTCGCTGCTCGCGCTCGAATCTGACCTGCAGCAAGCCGCGGAGCGCGGAGAGCTGCTGCTATACTACCAACCTATCCTCGCGCTCGAATCGGGCTACGCCGTAGGCTTTGAAGCCCTCGTCCGTTGGCAGCACCCGGCGCGAGGGCTCGTCTCGCCGGCGGAATTCATTCCGCTGGCGGAGGAGAGCGGCGCGATCGTGTCGATCGGCCGGTGGGTGCTGCGCGAGGCCTGCCAGCAAATGCGCCAATGGCAGACCCAAATGGCGGGCGACCCGCGACTGACGATCAGCGTGAATCTGTCTGCCAAGCAACTCGCGCAAGCGGACCTGGTCCCGCAGGTCGCCGAGGTCCTGCGCGAGACTGGACTAGACCCCCGCTCCCTGATCCTGGAGATTACGGAAAGCATGTTGGTGGAGGACATGAAAGTGGCCGGAGAGGTTCTGTCAGGCTTGCGGGGATTGGGTGTAGAGCTGAGAATCGACGATTTCGGGACGGGCTATTCCAGCCTGGGTTATCTACACAAGCTGCCGATCGACGCGCTCAAGATAGATCGCACATTCATCAGCCGAATTGGATCGGACGAAAACGTCTCTGAGATCGTTCAGGCCATCCTGGCGCTCGCGCACAGCCTCGAGATGAAGGTCGTCGCCGAAGGAGTCGAGACCGCCACGCAGTTGAAGCAGCTCCAGCTGATGAAATGTGAGTACGCCCAAGGCTTTCTTTTCGCCAAGCCAATCGGCCCCCAAGCCGCGACCGGGCTGATCGGACGCACTCTGTTGCCCGAATTGCAGCAAAGTTCGGCGACAGCGGCCGTCGCTGCATTCGCACCCGGCAGCGCTTAAGCCAAGCGTCTGGCGGTTGCGCGCAGGTTTCGCAAACCGAGCGCAATAAAATGGGCAGAACAATTCGATCTTGTTCTGCCCACTTTTGTTCGAGGGACCTACGGTCTTTGGCTTGCCGTGACGACCCGGGCAATCCTAGCGGATAGCCCGGGCGTATTGATGACTTGCAAGTCAGAACGCCGGCAGAAACCGGCGCACGATGAACTCGGCGATGCCGGCGGTGTCGTCCAGGTCGAAGCGCGGCACGCCGGCGTCAATCGGATAGTCGGTTGCCACGGCGATGAGCTCTTCGGCGGATGCGATCAATCCGGCGCCGACCGCCGCGCGTGAGATTTCGAGCTTGGGAGCGGGCTCGCGCTTGAACCCTTCGGTAAGAACAAAGTCCACTCCTTCGATCCGGCTGCAGATCTCGGCGAGCGTCAGTTCGCGAGGCTGCGGCTCAAAGCGCACCAGCTCGATCGGCGACGACAACAGAACGAGGTCGGCGCCGGCGTCCGTCAAGCGCGCCGAGTCTTTTCCCGGCCGGTCGATCCGGGTCGGGTGGGCGTGGTGCTTGACGACGGCAACACGAATCCCGCGCGCCTTGAGCTGGCGGACCAGCTGCTCGACCAGGGTCGTTTTGCCGGAGCCGGACTTGCCGACGACGGAAAGCAGCGGGATCATGACTCAAACCGGCGTCGGAAGCGGCTCGACGTGCGACAGGGCCGGGGCGTCAGCTGGGTCATAGTAAGACCCGTTCGCGCAGGAACGGCACAGGGTTTTGCCGGCGATGAGCACTTGGCGCCCGTCGTTGATCCCTTCGCCGCAGCGAGCACACGGGACGCGGCTGAGTGGACGACCGGGCAGATCGAAAGGCGACAGCTCGACATGTACCTGATGCACCTCAAACAGCTCTGCGTCGGGCATTTCCTGGTACGCCAGCAGTTCCGCCTGATGCTTTTCTGATTGGTGCGGGGCGTACACGCGGGCTCGGTCGCGCGCGCTGTCGAGCGCCACCACGCGCACGGCTCGCCCGGACTGTGTATCAACGAAGGTCGCGGCCATTTTGCCATAGTCGAAGTACTTTAACGTCCGCCGGCCCAGGCTCACGTGAGCCACCGTCGCCATCGCGTCCGCGGCGCAGCGATCGATCTCGACGAACACGAGCACTCGCTTGGGCTCACGGTCTACGTCCACGCCCAATTCGCCCAGCGCGCGCATCGCCATCCGTACGCCGAGCACCTGTCCTGAACAAAGGTGACCGTGGCGTTCCGTCGCCTCTTTGAGCAGTGTTTGAAAATCACGCATTTTCTGACCTCCAGAACAATATAGCCCGCCGCGTGGAGAGGCAGGCTATCGGAACGCGTCGAGACACCAACGCAGTTCTCCTTTCCCAGCTTGCGGAGGCACGCGCGTTTCCTTGCGCACCCACGACCGGCGAAACCGGTCCCTCTCTACGAGGTTCGGCGGTACGGTCATTGCGTGCGGGTCGTCACGGGTTAGACCGGACCGCTCGGAGAAATTCTATTCGTGTAATGACACAGGGATCAGACGTCCGCGGCGAGATCGAACTCGCGCGGAGTGGTCAGCCCTACATCCAACTCACGCAGGTATTGCCCATCCTCCCGCGCCTCCATCACGTTGTACGAGATAGCGACCTGGAGATCGAGCGGCTCCAGGCGATCGATCTTGCCGACGTGAAACTCGAGATAGTCATAGTCGCGATTCACCTGATAGTCGCGGTCGCCCGCGCGGTCGAACGCCGAGCGGACCGTCGCGACATCCGGGCCGAAGACTTTGGCGGACTTTACGAAAAAGTCTTTCTCGGAGAAATAGGCCGTCCGGGCGAGCGGCTTCTGAGCGTTCTGCCGAAAGATCTGCCCCGTCTGCTTGTTTTCCAGCGAGCAGTAATGCACGCCCAATTCTAGTTTTTTGTCCAGGGCGAATTCGATCAAGTCCAGACATTCCAGCTCGCTGCGCGAAACGGGCAGCCCGCCGGCGTACCAATAATTGTAGAGCACGCGAAACGGCCGGCGCTTGATCTGATAATTCTTCCGGCGATAGATCTCGGCGTTGTGCCAGGGAAAGCAAAACTCGAGCAAGTTGATCCCGGTAATCCCGAGACGGTCCAGCTCAACCAGAACCTCTTTCATCGTTTCGAGCGTATCCGGTAGAACGGGCATCTCGACCATCACGTTCGGGATGTAGCTGCGCGCCAACGCCATGCGATCGTACAGGCGGCACCGTACGTCATTTCCGTCGTGGAGTCGCAGGCTGAAGCGAATCTCGTCGAGATGCGCGTCGCCCAGAGCCCGCAAAACATCGGCGTCGACCAGATCGCCGCTCGTGTAGAGCCGCTTGTACGCCGAGGGAAATCGCTCGTCGGCCGTTCTGAAGAAGGCAATCGCCTCTGGTTTGTGAAGGAGGGGCTCGCCGCCCGTCAGCGCAAGATGGTCTACCGGCGCGCCGGCCGCGTGCATTTCGCACAGTTCCTGCTGCACATTGCGCTGGTGCTGCGAAAAATAGTCGTATTGCGCCTGATTCGGATTGAAGCAAAAGAAACAGCTGCGCGGGCATTCGAGCGAAATAAAGAAGGTCGCGCTGGAGACACCGGTGCGGCATGCCTCGCACGCGGGCGATATGGCATTCACGACAACGCTCTTGTCGTCGTTGCGCACCACGGCGCTTTTTTGCTTCAGGCCCTCCAATCGCCGCTTGACTTGGTCCGTGTAGTCGATCGAATCGATCTCTACGCCGGCGCTCTGCACGTGCGAAATAAAATCGTCGTATATGTCGAGATAACGCGCGGCATACGCTGCCAGGCTCGGGCTTTTGACTTGTCCGGTGGTTTCTC
>JAMCRS010000262.1:0-1335 GCA_023380675.1 Chloroflexota bacterium | reverse complement strand
ATTGTCGTGATCATGTTTACTGATTTCCGGGTGCCGGCCTGCGCGCGCGCCGCCTCCACCACCAGATAATCCCCGCAAGAGGCGCGACAACGAGGGACAGCACCGCGGCGGAATATGTCGACAGCGTAACGCCCTGCGCGGCGCCTATGCCGGCGTCACGCAATCCGGCAGACACGCGCGCTGACAAGCTCACCGGCCAGACCGGTGCGATCGGCGCCGCGGCTGCCGGGTGAAAGGCCGCGACGACATTCGGATCGAGCGGTACCGCCGCAGCCGTTGGGGCGCCCATCGCGATCATTTGATTCGCCCTGACGGCCGCACCGTTTCCGGCTGAGCCGCGCGAAACGGTCGCCTCGCCGTCCATCACGTAGAGCCAGCCCGATTGACCGAGCGCCTGCTCGATTGCAAAACGGCCTTGCCGGATCGTCACTGCCGCAGTCGGAGTGTCGACAGTCAAAGGCTGGTCCGAACCGGATTGCCCCCACAGCCACCCTTGCGTCAGCGTGATGTGTCCCGCCTCTACCCTCGCCTGTGAGTCGGGTGGCACGATCACCTCGCCGCTCCCCCACGGCAGAGCGCGCGTTCCCGGGCGGCGCGTTAGCGTAATAACGTCTGATGGCCGCATTCCTGCCGCATTCTGTACCAGCTCTGCCTGGCTGTAATATCCGGGTGCGCTCGCAATCACGTTAAACTGTCCGGCCGGCAGACCGGCCAATACGAATTGGCCTGAATCCGGCAGAACGCCGGCATAGATGCCGGACCGGTCGATTGAGAGCCATGCAAAGGGGATGGTCCCGCCGTCCGCGTCGCGCACCGTTCCTCGCAAGAGGTCGCCCTCCTCCGCCGGACGCGCAATTGTGACCGTCTGCGAGATATTCTGATGCAAGTCTACCGTTTGGTCCGCGTCGGGCAAGCTCTCCCGACCTGTCGGGAACTGGTCGGCCGCAACCAGATACTCGCTCACGGGGAGGTTTGTGAAAGCAAAGCGACCGTGAGAGTCCGTATTCGTTTGAACGCTGACGCCGTCGCTCAGGCGGATGGCCCGAACATTCACAGCTCCCGCTGCCGGCGGTCCCGACAAACCACCGCTGATCGTCCCAAGGCGCGCCGTCATTTTCAAAACGACGGGAGCAGCGCTGCTCGCCCCCGGCCCGAGGGTGACCTCGGTCGGCGAGACGCCGGCGTATTGGACGCCGTCAACAATTGTCGGGTCGACCTGAACCACGTAATGAGTCGGCGCTTCGTTGAGCCTCTACGATCAACTGAGCGGCTCCCCGGTCATCGGTAGATGCCTTGACGGTACGGTCACGCCATAGGTACAAGCGCATGCTCGCG
>JAMCRS010000261.1 GCA_023380675.1 Chloroflexota bacterium | reverse complement strand
GGGGAGGTCGTCGACCTCATCGTCGAGTTCGCCTCCTATGGTTTCAATAAGTCGCACAGCGCCGCGTACGCGTTCGTCGCCTACCAGACGGCCTATCTCAAAGCCCACTATCCGAGCGAGTTCATGGCGTCGCTTCTCACGAGCGTCAAGGGCAACAAGGATAAGGTGGCCCAGTATGTCAACGAGTGCCGCAACCTCGGGATAGAGGTGTTGCCGCCGGACGTCAACGAGAGCTACTCCGACTTTACCGTCGTAGGCGACTCGATCCGCTTCGGGTTGTCCGCCGTGCGCAACGTCGGCGAGGGGGCGATCGAGCGCATCATCGTCGAGCGGGAGAAGGGAGGGTCTTTCTCGAGCATTTATGAGTTCTCCAGGCGGGTCGATATGACGCTCCTCAACAAGCGGGCGATGGAAAGCCTTATAAAAGGCGGTGCGTTCGACTCCTTCGGGACGACGAGG
Source organism: Chloroflexota bacterium (assembly GCA_023380675.1). The sequence continues at coordinate 3,746 of JAMCRS010000261.1, read as the reverse complement.
CGCTCGCTCGCGCTGGTGTTCGAGAGCGCGGTCGATCTCGGCGCGAGGAAGCAAAAGGATGACGCGGCCGGGGTCATGAGCCTTTTCGGAGATGCCGAGGAGGCGACCGATGAGGCGGACCCCGAGATGGTCGACGTTCCAGAGTGGGAGAAGATGGAGCTGCTGGCGTACGAGAAGGAGATGCTCGGTCTCTACGTCACCGACCACCCGCTGCTGGGCATCGAGGAGACGTTGAAGAAGAAGACCAGCCGCTCCACGGCCGACCTGGCGGAAGAGAAGGACGGCGCTAACGTCACTCTCGGCGGCATCATCTCGAAAGTCACCCGGGTTACCACGAAGAAGGGCGATCCCATGGCCCGCATTGAGCTGGAGGACCTCGACGGCGTGATCGAGGCGATCATCTTTCCGAAAGTTTACGAGGAGATAAAATCCCTGGTGGAGGTGGACAAGCTTGTCTGCCTCAAGGGCAGGCTCGATAAGAAAGAGGACGAGACTAAACTCATCGCCCTCGAGATGGTCGCGCTCGAGGAGGCACAAACCGTGGGGCGGGTTCCCAAGCTCTATCTCACCATACCGGCGGACAGGTTCGATCAGCGTCTAATGAACGAGCTCAAAGCCGTTTTTAAGGCCCATCCTGGAGAGTCGCCCGTCATTATGAAGCTCAAGGACGGCGATCGCTTGGTAACCCTCTCGCTGGGCGCCAACTTCATGGTCGACGCGGGTAACGGCGCAATCGGCGAACTAAGGGGAATGCTCGGTGAGGGCGTGGATTTGGTGGAGAAGTAGACGGGGATAAATCGCGCTTCATCAACAAGCAGCCCGATATTCAACAAGCATCAAAAAGCGGAGTGAATAATGAACGAGAACGCCGCGCTGAAAAAAGGAACATCCGCAAGTAGCGGGGTGCCGAATACCCGCGTACAGCAGGGGTCCACGAAGCGCGAGCCGGCCGCACCGTGCTGAGGGCCTCCCGTCTCGCCGGCCGGCGAGATGAAGCCGCCCGGTCTCGGGCAGGCGTTCGTGGACGGCGCGCAAGACACTGCTGTCGGAAAGGTGCCGCGCGTGAACTCGCATCTGACGGTGGCGGACACGTTGGGGCACTGGCGCGTGCGATGGGGCATCCGGCGCGATGATTACAAGGTTGACCCTGGGCTGTACGCTCTCGGCAACCCTTCGACGGACTCTCCCGTTGTCGTGACAGCGAACTACAAGCTCACATTCGACGTTGTACGAACGAGCCTTCCAGGCCTGGACGTGTGGCTTCTCGCGCTCGACACGCGCGGCATTAACGTGTGGTGCGCCGCTGGGAAAGGCACCTTCTCGACCGATGAACTGGTGGACCGCGCCCGGTTCGAGCGACTCGATGAGATTCTCTCGCACCGGCGGTTGATAGTGCCGCAGCTCGGCGCGACCGGTGTTGCCGCTCATAAGGTACGCGAGTCGAGCGGCTTCTCGGTGACTTTCGGCCCCATTCGGGTGGCCGATCTGCCGGATTTCATCGCGGCGGGGATGCGCGCGAGGCCCGAGATGCGACGGCCCACTTTCACTCTTCGCGAGCGGTTCGTACTCACTTCGGTCGAGCTTGCCGGCGCCTGGAAGCCCACCGCGCTCGTAATCGTCGGCTTCATCATGGTGGGCCTGGCCGTCACGCGTCCCCTCACGTTCGGCGATCTCATGCTGAACGTGCTCCGTAACGTAACCCCGCTCGTGGTGGCGCTGATCGGCGGGGCGGTTGTGACGCCGTTGCTATTGCCGTGGTTGCCGCCGCGAGCGTTCGCGGCGAAGGGCGCGATAGTCGGCATCATTCTTGCGGCCGCGACGATCTTCGCCATGCACATCCAACTCGGCGCCGCCGTCTCGCTGCTGCTGGCGATGCCGGCGATAACCTCGTATATCGCGATGAACTTCACGGGCTCCACGCCGTTCACGGCGCTCTCCGGTGTCGAACGCGAGATGCGGCGCTGGATTCCCCTGCAGGCGGGCGCTGTTGCGCTCGCGGTGATCGTCTCGATCGTGAGGGGGTTCGTGTAGTGAAAGGCTTCCGCTACATCCCTAACGTCTCGACTCTCGAACTCGACGCCGAGCGCTGCAACGGCTGCAAGATGTGCGAGACCGTCTGCCCCCACGGCGTGCTCGCGGTCGAGAACCGCAAAGCGTGCGTAGTCGACCTCGATGCCTGCATGGAGTGCGGCGCTTGCGCGCTGAACTGCCAGTCGGAAGCGTTGTCCGTCCGTCCCGGGGTCGGCTGTGCGAGCGCGGTCATCTCGAGTTGGTTCCGCAAGAACGGTGAGGCGGCCGGGGGCTGCGGCTGCTGAGCCTGCGGCCTACATCTACCTACCGGTAAGCAGGTGCTTGAGTGGTAACAGATTCCTGAAGGATAATAAATATTTTGACGTGTATTACGTTCTCAACGCCGCTGCCACCTTTGTAATCTCGGCTGTCATTGCCTCCCCCTGAGAATTACCCCCTCCAAGGTCAGGGATTCAAGCCATCCAAAGGTCCGATAGACACAACCGGCACAAAAAAAACCGCCTTTGCAGGCGGCTTTTTTGTGTCTGTGGAGAATAGGGGACTTGAACCCCTGACCTTCTGGCTGCCAGCCAGACGCTCTCCCAGCTGAGCTAATTCCCCGTGTCGGCTATTTTATCAAATCTCAGGCCCTATAGGAACCTTTCTCCTCAACCAAGCGCGCTCGGATAGTGGGCTTTGAGATAGGCCGTCTGGTAGGCGACGAACGCGTACGCGGCGCTGTGCGACTTATTGAAACCATAGGAGGCGAACTCGACGATGCTCTCCAGCTGAGCTAATCATCACGACAACCACTATATTATAAACCCGGACATCAAAGAATCAACCTCGGGGATTTGCGCCTGCGCGACGGTTATCGGCGCGTGTTTCCAGGCCGAGCGCGAGCATCGCGATATCATCCCACAGCTTGTTTTCGGTAAAGGACATGATGGCCTCGAATACTCTTTTCGGCACTGCGCTCGGCGGGGCTTCGGTTTCGCGTGCGGCCTCGAGGACGGAAACGATCCGGTCGTCTCCGAAAAACTCCTTACCGTGTCTCGCCTCCGTCGTCCCGTCGGTGTAGAGAAACAGGAACTCGCGTGCCTCGAGTCGCGTTTTGTTGTCGGCGAACTTAAGGTCCTCAAACGCGCCGATCACGGGCGAGCCGATCGGAAGCACTTCGACCTTCGCGTCGCCGCGCAGAATCATGCCTGGCGGATGTCCGCCGCTGCAGTAGATGAGATCGCCGGTGGTCGTGTTCAGCAGCGCGAAGAAGACGGTTACGAACATAGTGGGCGGCGACGTCTTAACAAGCAACCGGTTGGTCTTTGCCAGTGCCCTGGCGGGTGAATCGCCCTCGTTCGCATATGCTTTGACCGTGTTCTTGGTAAGCGAACCAAGATTCGCCGCCTCCAGCCCTTTCCCCGAGACGTCCCCGATGATCACGCCGACCAAATCGTGCTCGAGCTCGAAAAGGTCGTAGAAATCGCCGCCCACCCGCGTTCCCGCCGTAGCGGAGCGATAAAGATATCCGAATCGCACTCCCGGGAGGTGTTCGGGAATCATGAGGAGCGCCTTCTGCAGGGTATCGGCGATCGTTCGCTCGGTCGCGTAGAGGCGGGCGTTTTCGATGGCGAGCGATACGGAGAAGGCCAGCTTGTTCGCGAAGTCGGTCTGCGCCTCCGTGACGGACGGCTTTTTTCGCGAGAAGAGAAAACTGATGTTTCCGGTAACCTCGC
>JAMCRS010000260.1 GCA_023380675.1 Chloroflexota bacterium | reverse complement strand
GAGCGGTCACCTTTATTCCTTAAGAAACCGACTCGCAAGGGGCGATTTACCCCTCACGAGCCAGCGCATCGTAGCTATTCTGAGCACGAATGAGGACGATTCCTTGTCCCCGTTCCGAAACGGTCACCGCAAATGCGCATCCGGTTTCTTCCATCCCGCTCCCTCCGGCGCCGCCGCGCGCCCGGAGCCGCCCCGTCGCGCCCACGCCGGCTCGCCTCGCCGGCCGGCCGCACAGACCGCTTCCCAAACTTGAAAACGGTCCTCCCAATCAAGTCGGAGGCCCGTTTTTCGGCCGTTTTTTGGGGTTTTCAGATCAACTTGAAAACCGTTGATTTAAATCAAGTTTGCCGTGAGCCGCCCCTGCCCTCCCATCGCAACCCGCAGCCGCCGGCTCGCTCGCATCTGCAGTCCCATTTCGGACGCCGCATCTTGCTCCTCGCCCTATTCAGGTCTACAATGCTGTCGACGGAGGTGAGCGATGACTGACAACATCTACTGGCTGGGGCACGACAGCTTCCGGTTCGTCGGGGAGAAAACGGTCTACGTCGATCCCTGGAAGCTCGCCGCCGGTGCGCCCAAGGCCGACGTGATCTTGGTGACGCATGACCACCACGATCATTTCTCGAAGGACGATATCTCCAAGATCTCCAAACCGGACACGGTCGTCGTCGCGCCGCCGGCCGTCGCCTCCAAGCTGGGCCCCCATGTCGTGATCGCCCGGCCGGGCGACGCGCTCACGCCGGCCGGCGTCCCGGTCCAGGTCGTCCCGGCCTACAACGCGAACAAAAAATTCCACCCGAAGAGCGCGGGCTACGTGGGCTACGTCGTCACCCTGAACGGCAAGCGGATCTACCATGCCGGCGATACCGACCTGATCCCTGAGATGACGCAGGTCAAAGCCGACGTCGCCCTGCTGCCGGTGAGCGGAACGTACGTCATGACCGCTGCCGAAGCCGCCGAGGCCGCGAACACCATCCAGCCCGCACTCGCGATCCCGATGCACTACGGTGATTCCGAGGTTGTCGGCACTCGCGGCGACGCGGAGGAATTCAAGCGTCTCGCTCGAGTGCCCGTGGAGATTCTGGAGAAATCGCGCCCGTAACGACGATCCTCGTCGTCGCCCATTGCCAGGCGCTCCCGGGTCACTGACGCCAAAACGCGTAGGGGCGACCCTCGTGGTCGCCCGTCACGTGTGGTCGCCCCTGCTCGCTTACAATATTCTTTTCCGCATCACGCCGACCGAACCGCGAAATATCCAACGGCCCTGCGCGATTCATCGGCCGGGATTCCGGCCCCGCCGTTACTCGTGTGGAGGCTGTTGCTGCTGCTGTTCTGGTTGTTGTGGCTGCTGCGGCTGCTGTTGGTGACGCCTGCGTTGCCGCGCCGCCTGCGCCGCCACCGTCGCCTTGCTGGGACCGGTGTGCCGATACATCATGGCCACACCGCAGATGACGATCAACGCCAGCCCGATGAGCTGAGCGGTCGGGATCCCGCTGATGAGCCACGCGTCGGGCCGCTGAAACTCGGCGAGGAAACGCCCTAGCCCATACAGCATCCCCCACATCAGAAGCAGATCGCCCGGCTTGGCTTTCGACCAGCGTCGAGCGACGTAGAGGACGATCAGCGCGGCCGCCAGGTTCCACAACGATTCGTAAAGAAACGTCGGGTGAAAACGAGTCGTGTCGACCGGGTATTGGGTCAGATCGGCGAATGCCGGGAGCCGATGCGCCGCGTCGATCGGGATGCCCCACGGAAGCGTCGTCGGAAAGCCGTACAATTCCTGGTTGAAAAAGTTGCCCCACCGGCCGATCGCTTGTCCCAGGAACAAGCCGGGGACCGCGATGTCGACGAGGGTCCAGAAATTGAGCTTGGCGTACCGGGCGTACAGATAGATGCCGATGAGCCCGCCCGCCACGGCGCCGTAGATGCCGAGCCCCCCCTGACGAAAGTTCAGGATCTCCAGCGGGTTTTGCACGTAGTAGGAAAAACCGATGTTCGTCCCGACCGGGCTCGAAACGACGTGATACAGCCGTGCGCCGATCACGCCGAGGATCAAGCATCCCAAAAGCGCGTTCCACACATGGTCGGGGTCGATGCCGCGGCGCTTGGCCTCGCGGGTCGCCACGAACGCGCCGACGAGCGCGCCGGTCACGATCAGAATGCCGTACCAATAGATCGGAAACGAGCCCCCGTTGGGCAGGGGTATACTGAAAGCGATAGAGGGCGGGAAAAAGTTCACGGCGTCTCCTTTGAAGAATAGTCCGCAGGGATTATACCACAGGTCGGAAAATGGCAAAAGCACGACCTGTGCTATAATCGCTCCAACCCAAATCCATCCGCGCTCGACGCGGAACAAAACCCATTCCCTTGGATCTGCCGGCTGGGAGGTGGCGATGAACAACACGCGAGAAGAACTGGAAAAGTTGGAGGCCGGCCGCCTCGCCGGTTACGGAATGAATTGCAGCGCTTCGCGCGGGCGCAAATATCCCGAATCGGAGCACCTCTATCGGACCGCCTATCAGCGCGACCGGGACCGCATCATCCATACCACCGCCTTTCGCCGCCTGGAATACAAGACCCAGGTCTTCGTCAACAGCGAAGGCGACTATTATCGCACGCGGCTGACGCACACTCTCGAAGTCGCCCAGATCGGTCGGACCTTCGCGCGCGCCCTCGGCGCCAACGAGGATCTGACCGAAGCCATCTGCCTCGCCCACGATCTCGGCCACACCCCGTTCGGCCATTCCGGCGAGCGCAAGATGGCCGAGCTGATGCGCGAGTACGGCGGCTTCAACCACCAGAAACAGTCCCTCCGGATCGTCGAGGAATTGGAAGAGCGCTTTCCCGGTTTCCACGGCCTCAATCTTACCTACGAAGTGCGCGAGGGGATCGCCAAGCACGAAACCGAGTACGACGTAGTCAACCCGGCCGAATACCACCCGGAAGAGGCCGCCACCCTCGAGGCGCAGTTCGCCAGCGCGGCCGACGAGACCGCCTACTCAACCGCCGACCTGGACGACGGCCTGCGCGCCGGTATTCTGGACCCACTCGACCTCAAGACCCTGGAGGTGTGGAGAGATTGGTGCAGCCTCACGAACGAATGCGAGGACCGTTTCAACGATCTGATGCGGCACCGCTTCGTTCGTTGGCTGGTCAACCGCGAGGTCTCCGATTTCGTCCAGGCCACCGATCGAAAGCTGCGCGAGCTCAAGATCGACTCCGTCGCCGCGCTCCGCCGCGCCGGCAAACCCATCGTCACGTTCTCGGAAGAGCTGGAACCGAAAAACCGGCGGCTCAAGGATTACTTGATGGCGAACTTTTATCAGCACTACCGGGTCGCGCGCATGGCGGCCAAAGCGGAACACGTGCTCGAAGAGTTGTTCAAAGCGTACATCGGCAAACCCGAGCTGCTCCCCAAGACCGTGGTCGGGCGCATGGAAGACGAAGCGCGCGCCCGCGTCGTCTGCGACTATATCGCCGGCATGACCGACCGCTTTGCGCTCCAGGAATACCAGCGCCTCTTCGACCCCGCAACCCAGGTCTGAGCCGTCGGTATGATTCACCTCGTGCGGCTCTACGTCAGCAACTTTAAGCAGCTCCAAGAGCTGGAGCTGCGTTTTCCAGAGCGCGCCCGCGTCCTCGTCCAGGGCCGCAACGAGTCGGGGAAATCCACGCTGTTCGAAGCCGTATTCTTCGCTCTCTTCGGACAGGCGCTGGCGACCGAAGCCGGCGCACGCGGCCTGGACGACCTGATCCGCTACGATCTCGAAAAGGCCCGCGTCGAGCTCGACGTCTGTGTGCGCGATCGACTGCTCCGGATCACCCGCACCGTCGTACGCGGCAAGTCGAACATCTGGGAGTTGGACGTCACCCGGGACGACGAACGACAGGAGATTCGCGGAAACGCCGCCGTCAATCGACGTCTGATCGCCGAGATGGGCTTCGACGCCGTGGACGAATACGTGACGTTCGAGCGCGCCTCCTCGGAGGGGGACGCGGTCCCCGGAGATCTCCGCCAGTTCGCCGCCGCCGCCG
>JAMCRS010000259.1 GCA_023380675.1 Chloroflexota bacterium | reverse complement strand
GACGTAGGCCCCGCGGTCGCGCGCCTGGCTCACGATATTCTCGCGTGTCAAGCCGGCGCGGCCCGGGGCGGCGCGCGAATCTTCCGAGCCGGGGACAGTCTGCGGGAGCAGCTCGTTCGTCTCCCGGTCGACCAGGTAAACCCGGCAGTCGCGACAGCCCAGGTGTTCCTCGACGGTCTGTGAGATCCGGCTCAGGACCTCGTCCAGGTAATGGCCGGTCGCGGTCGAGTACGTCACGGTCACCCGGGGCGGCGCCTTGCGGGCGCGCCGGCGCTCGACGTCGATCAGGACGGCGAGAAGGATGACGATGCCGGTGATGACATCGCGCCACTCGGACGGGGCGTTGAGCATCACCATGCCGGACGGGACGACTCGGATGATGAGCACGCCGATCAGCGTTCCCCAAACGCCGCCGGTGCCGCCGCTCAGGCTGGTGCCGCCGATGATGGCCGCGGCGATGGAATTCAGATCGTAGCCTGAACCGTTGGTGTAGACGCCGCCGTCGATGTAGGAGATCAAGATCATACCGGCCAGTGCCGAGAGGAGGCCGCTGAGCGCATAGACGTAGATCTTGTATCGGTCGACGCTGACGCCGATGGCGTAGCAGTATCGGCCGAACTTGCTGTTCCGCAGCATGTACCACGCCGCCGCGTAGACGGCGAGCATGATGAGCACCTGCGCCGAGATGAGGCCGATGTGTCCATCTGAGATCCACTTGAAATCGTCCGGCAGCGAGTTGATGGACGAGCCGCCGGAGAGGGAAACGGCCACCCCCTGCAGCCCGACCATGGTTCCGAGCGTGACGATGAAGGGCGGCATGCGGCGATTGGCGATGAGCCAGCCCTGCGCGCCGCCGATCGCCATGCCCAACGCGAGCGCGATGGCGATGGCACCATACGAAAACATGCCGTCCATCGGCGGGATGGGGCCGAGTCCGTGCTTCATGAGGCTGGCCGCGACCAGGCCGGTCAGGGCGACCACGGAGCTGACCGAAAGATCGATCCCGCCGACGAGCATGACGATCGTCTGGCCGACGGCGACGATGGCGATTGGCGCGGCCTGCGTAACGATGAGCATGAAATTGCCCGGCTGGCGGAAGGTAGGGGAGAGGACGGAGAATGCGAACAAAAGCGCGAGGAGCCCGACGAGAACGGCGCGCTTGTCCTGGCTGAGCGAGAGCGCGCCGGCGAGCGAAGCCGCGCGCGCGCCCAGCCGGTCCCGCCAGTGGAGCGCCGCGTTCATCCGGGGCCTCCGCCGCTCGCGTAGGCGAGGATCGATTGTTTCGTAGCCTCGGAGCGCGGCAGGTGTGCGGCGACGCGGCCCTGGCACAGCACCAGGATGTTGTCGCACATACCCAGGATCTCGGACAGGTCGGAACTGACGACGACAATGGCGGCGCCCTGGCGCGCGAATTCGTTCATCAATCGATAGATCTCGACGCGCGCTCCAACGTCGATGCCGCGCGTCGGCTCGTCGAAGATCAGGACGCGCGACCGCGTCGCCAGCCACCGGGACAAGACGATCTTCTGCTGTGTGCCGCCGGAAAGAAAGGCGGCTTGCTGAAGCAATTGCTCGAGCCGGATGCCCAGGCGGCCGGCGTACTTGGCGCCGATGTGCTCCTCGGCCGCGTGATCGATAAAAGGACCGGGCCAGGCGCTTTCGAGCGCGGCGAGGGTCATGTTCTCCTGGGCGCTCATATCCAACACGAGACCTTGTTCGTGGCGGTCCTCGGTCAGGAGACCGATGCCGAGAGCGATGGCGACCTGGGGCGAGTCGATCCGGACCGGTTGGCCGTCGACGAAGATGGCGCCCGCATCCAGCGGGTCGGCGCCGAAGATCGCCCGGACGAGCGCGATGCCGCCGGCGCCGAGCAGCCCGGCGATCCCCATGATCTCGCCGGCGTGGAGGGTGAAGGACACGTCTTCGATCGCGCCGTGACGCGTCAGGCCCTCTACACGGAGGACCTCGGGGCCGATGGGGACGGCGTCTCTGGGGAATTTCTCGTCCACGTAGCGGCCGACGATCATCTGGATGAGATCGTCGAGCGAGCTGCCGGCGAGAGAGACGGTATCGATCTTGCGGCCGTCGCGGAGCACGGTCGCCCGGTCGCCGATCTGCATCACTTCTTCCAGCCGATGGCTGACGTAGATGACGGCGACGCCCTGGGCGCGCAGGGTGCGAATGACGTTGAACAGGTCGGCGACTTCGCGCGAGGTGAGGTAGGCGGTCGGCTCGTCCATGATGATCAAGTCGGCGGAGTGGTGGAGCGCGCGGGCCACCTCGACCATGTGCTGCTCGGCGGAGGTCAGCTCTTGTACGCGGGCGGCTGGGTCGATCGGCAGGTTGAGGCGGTCGAGCAGCTCCCCGGCGCCCTCGGACATTCGTTTCTGGTCGACAAAGGGGAGACCGGGGAGGCGCTGCGGCTCGTCGCCGAGGAAAATGTTCTCCATGACACTCAGCTCTCGGACGAGGCTGCGCTCTTGGTAGATGACGCTGATGCCGGCGCGCTGCGAGTCGCGCGGGCTGTCGAACAGTGCCGGTTGGCCCTTGAAAGTGATAGAGCCGTAGTCGGGGCGATAGACGCCGGCGAGGATCTTGATGAGCGTCGATTTGCCGGCGCCGTTCTCGCCGAGCAGGACGTGCACCTCGCCGCGGCGGACGTCCAGGTCGACGCCGTCGAGCGCGTCGACGCCGGGAAAGGTCTTGCTGATGCCGCGCATGGCGAGGAGCGGTTCGCTTGAATTCACTTGTACTCTTTCGACTCGACGAGAGGCTGGCCGGGCAGGTCCGGCGGTACGGCCGATCCGGGCGGGAACGGGACGGTTCCAGGGAAACAAAAACCGCCTGACGCCAACGCACGGCCGTGCGTTATGGCATAGGCGGTAGAGTTACTCTGCGGATTCCACCATCGGCGGGCGCAATCCCGAGCGAGGACATCTTTCGTTCCCCCTGATGATTCAATTCTAACACCCTCCGGGGGACATGTCAAAAGATCACTCCGCAGATTTCGCAGATTCCACAGATAGGTCAAATGCCAAACCGTGCTACTCGAGAGACCTGAGAGCTGAGCTGCCGCTCAACGGACTGTCTAGAACCTTGCAGGCGGCATCGAACAGAGCGGTCCCATGCGCTGTGTACTTGCATCTCGCGAGCAAGGCGCTACAAGGAACAGTGGGAGAGTCTAGCCCTGGTCGCTGGACCATGATGCCGGAGACACCGCGCATCGCCAAGCGGTTTACGTAGGCCAGGACGGCTATTGGATTCGGAAGTGGGCGCAGAGATAGAGGTGTCCGCCAGAAGGAAAAATCTCGGCCGCGGGCGCGTGTGCGCCTACGCCGGAGGAGCCGGGTTTCCGCGATGTTCGGAGGGGTCGGCAGTGAATTCTGCTCAGATTTGCATATTCGCAAGCAACGGGATAGAAGGGAATCAGGTCGTATCGATCGGCAACGTACGGAGAGGAACCGGACGTAGTGCGATTCGGTACGGCCGGACCCCGGCATAAGCACGCAGGCTCAGCGTTGGGGCAGCCAAATTGAATAGTACCAAGAGGGGTATGGCACCTGTCGCTAGATGCATCTTTGCGTCGGCGACGGTGCCTTTTGTATTCTCCGAGATCGACGCGAACGGTCACGCAATAGATCGACGGCAAGAACGATCAGCCATTGCACGGCAAGTTGGCGGTCGGCATTTTTCGTTCACTCAGGGGGGACCTGGGCTTGGTTAACGGAATTTAACTTGATTGTGCAACTCTTTCGTAGTAGATTGATCGTAGAATGTTCGATGCCGGCACATAACAAAAAGCGACTCATCTGGATCGCCACAGTGCGTCGCCGACTCTTTCAGCAAGCATTGCCTGTCAGTCATAGACCTCCGCCTAAGGCGGAGGCTTGGAATCTGTGAACCGCTCAAAGCGGTTTCTGTGAGCCGCCTTCGGCGGCCTTCCTAGCCGAACATGTTCATTTGGTCTTGGCGACGGTCTTCGTCCACTTGCTTCTTGATGTACTGGCGTAGGGCTTCTTCATCCAATCCAACCGTCGATACATAGTAGCCCCTTGCCCAGAAGTGTTCTCCGACGAAGTTCCGTTCACGTCCCAGGTACGCCCGTGCGATGTGGATCGCACTCTTCCCTTTCATGTATCCGACGACCTGCGACACCGCGTACTTCGGGGGAATCGAGATGAGCATGTGCACATGGTCCAGCAGCATTCGCCCTTCTAGGATCTCGCTTTCCTTGTGCTGCGCCAACTCCCGCAGCACTGGGCCAAGTTCCTTACGCAGTTCTTCGAAGAGCTTTTTCCTTCGATACTTTGGTATCCACGCTACATGGTACTTGCATTCCCACTTGGTGTGGGTTAAACTGTTGGTGTCATCCACGTAGAGCCTCAGGTGATCTGCTTCGAGCGGTTCACTTTGTGAGGCTCTATCTTATGTTCCCGCAAATGTCAAACTTGAGTCTCCCCGCCAAAGGCGGGGGCTTACCATTTTAGTCAACTCACTCTATCGGCGATGTCTTGGCGCCAGGAACAGAGTACGTGGACGACAGCCGTGGCGACGGCAGTGACCTCTACGGCGTTGGCATGACTTGGCCGATCGGTTCACTCGCGGCGGGCAGCGAGGACAGTTTCACCATCACTGTCGCGGTCCCTCCCACAATGACGCTCGGAACCCGCCTGACAAATCAGATGTCGGTCTACGTGGATACGTCGGTAGTAGGTGTGCCGCTGCTGGATCTCAATTTCGACAACAACGCGTCCGCGGTGACGACACAGGTGAGCAGCTTTTCCTTCCTACCTTTCATCAAAAAGAACTAGGTTTGGTGCAGGCAAGCCGGCGGAGTGCGTGTTGAATCGGAAAACGGAGATAAACCCCGCGTGGTGCGCCGCAATTCGCTTGACTGCGGTCAGTGGTCTGCCGTCGGCCGTCAGCTTCGCCTACAACGGCCTGGGCGATCGGCTGAGCCAGACGATCGGGGTCACTCAAACTCGGTACGCCCTGGATCCGGCCGCCGGCCTGACGCAGGTTCTGAGCGACGGCACGAACACGTACCTGTACGGCACCGGCACCCTTCGGGTCGCACAATACCAGACCGCGATGCAGTATTTCGGCGGAGACGCACTCGGGAGCGTACGGCAGATTTACGACGCGAACGGGCGGGTGATCGCGAACGAGCGGTACGATCCGTACGGCGGTGAGTCGAGTCAGACCGGCGCAGCGACTACCTAGTCGGGTTTGGCGGCTGTGCTTGTGATTCCCGTGCCGTCCGGTCTGAGGAGGCCAAAGAAGTGCCAGGTCGAGGCTTTGCCAACCACCATTGAGACTATCGAGTCGACGCTTGGGGACGAGCGAAGGTGCGCAGAAACTGCAAAACCCGAGTGCGGGTGCGTCAATCGGGTAGAAAAAACGAAGAGCGCGGCGAGAAACCTCCAGCCGCGTTCTACAACTGCAAAGTGCTATTATTGTGAGACAAACTTTCCTGCATTTACATCGAAGAGATACGTTACTCCCTTCTCACTCTGTAATTTCAGTTGCATGCCCGTCGCGTCCACGATTTTTAACGCTCCCGTTGGACTTGGCGCTTGCACCATGACCGCTGGGCGCGTGTCACTGTCGTCTATCAGAGACTTGTAGATCACCAGCACGAATCCTACCGAGTGATCGGTGTGCGGTCCATTCCAAAACCCTCCCACATACACCGAGAATTTCTCATTGCCACTCGATGCGTACCATTGGTTGGATACATAGTAGGCAGTTGCCGGCAACGGAGCTTGGCCTACATCGATGATAGTTCCAGCACCCGCTGTCCTATGGGGAAGATTCGAGGGCATCTCTCCAGGTGCGCTTGTCGGAAGATCGGATGGGCGCACCACTTGTGGTGCCGCATTGGCATTCGGATTCGGCGTTGGATATAGACCCCGAGCAAGGACTGTCTGCTTAGCGGGCGGCATGCGAGACCAGCCCTCGTAGTTGGGAGTTGCTCCGGCAAAAGCGCTTTCTCCCAACGCAGTCCCCGCAAAGAACACGCCGCCAAGAACCACTAACGCGAAGAGCACGAAGAGGAAAATATTGATAACCGTCGATTTGCGTGGTTGCCCGAGTAACTGATTCATGGAGTTCTCCTTCCTCAGTGCCCATGTTCAGAGCGATCACCATTTACCATGTGAAGTCAGACGACCAACCAATATTCTGATATACCGAGGAATCGAAGTTCAGGAACTGCATAAGCTGGCCCCATCCGGTACCGGGGGAGTTATCGGTCGCATAGGGAGTCCCATGTTGGCAGCTTTGGCTCGTGCAGGCCGCCGCCTGTGTCACCGTACCCACAAAGAACATCGGCGCTGAATGATTCTGCAGAGCGTATCGAGTCATCCGATACCATTGACTTGCATTGCGGCCATCTCTGAGATATATCTCAGGTAGCGGAAATGGCGAAGCGGCTCCCCAGGTGGCGTACCATAGGTTTTCCTGGCTCCACCCGTTTGTCCCTGAGCAGGTCGGGCAGCCAGGATAACCTTGACCATTGTACACATACCAAACATCGTAGGGCATCCCATCCGCACTTCCGTAATCGAAAAACGGGGCATACCCTGCCACACTCTCATAGCCTGCGATCCAATTGCTTGTCTCTGTAGGACTCTCCCCGTTCGGTGGTCCCCAGGCCGGCTCAATGTCGTTCCCACCAACAACAACTTCTCTTGATCCGTATCCATGTGCAGAAACGTAACGTTCTGCCCCACTCCGTTGATCTGTAAATTATACTGTCCGCCCGGACTGCGGTTGGCATTGGTATTGATGAAGGCTGCTCCGGGAGGACCTGCAGATTGGGTGAATGGACTCAAAGCGCCTGTCTCAAAGTCAGAATTCTGGAAAAGGTTAGATGCCGACCAAGCCGATGCGTTTGGTGGTGTTGACCCCAACCACACAGGCAGTATAACACCAATCAACACGATGAGACATATCAGCGTGAGCGGGCGCACGAGCGAACGTCGTAGTGTAGCATTCGCGCGATGTGCTTTTGGGTCATGCTTCGCTGACAGCATCTGTTCCCTCCCTTCGAGCAGGTTTGGGCCTGACAAGGAAACCCTTGGCCCTAATCCTCGTAACAGGTTCTGAATACACTTATTTGCGCCGCACAGATGGCATAGGAAAATCTCTCCTCTGTCTTGTAGCACAGCCCTGCGTCAAGTCAATGGTTTCGTGGTTAAACTTCCTTAACTTAGCTGGACTTTATCCAAATCTTGACTCAACCGTTCGTGTAAGCCAAGGCTGAAGTCAGCCGTTCAATCTGACGCTCTGAGATTTTTCGATGGTCGCTCTCCCGCGGGGATGTGCAAAAAAGCAG
>JAMCRS010000258.1 GCA_023380675.1 Chloroflexota bacterium | reverse complement strand
CGGTGTCATGGTCATGATCGATCCTGGCAAGGACGTGACGCAGACGTTTACGGCGCCGGCCACCCCCGGCACGTATCAGTACGAGTGCGACATCGCCGGCCACAAAGAAGCCGGCATGGTAGGACAGCTAATTGTCAAGTGACGCATAAGCGCCGGGGGCGTGCCAGACCGCCCCCGGCGCTTCTTTTTCCGGCGTACATCCTCGTCATAAACCACGCCTCTCGTTGTGTTCGGCGATCCGCAAAATACCAGTATCGATCATGACCATGACACCGTACAGCGCTCGAGTCTTCCCGCCTCGAGCTACTCGGGTCGTTGGCGAGACGAAGGCGCTGTCCCAGGGCGCCTGCAAAGTCAGGTTTGGGTCTGCAGAATCAAGGGCAGAGCTGCGTGACCCCATCCAGATGATCAGGTAGTGCCAGGCGCCCCAGATCAGCCCCACGATCAGGACTCCGCGCTTTTTGCCGAGGCGCGTCAACTGCCCTTGCAGAAAAGCGCGCCAGCCGTACTCTTCGCCGAAGGCAATCACTAGCCCGATCAGCGAGCCTTCGAGAATCGTCTGAAGGGCGAGCACGATCACCAGCGTGGAACCCGCCATCCCCAGCTGCGCCGCCATAGGGTCCAGGTCAACCGCCTTGCCCAGCTGGAAGAGCGCGTTCAGCCCGGTTTCCAGCGCGAGGAAGACGACGATCGCGCCGCCGTAGACAATCCAGTCCCACAGCCGCCCGCCGAGCGGATTGGCCCGCGCGAATGCCGCGCGCCCTTTAGAGACGCGGAACAGTACAAGCCCGAGCAGCCTCAATTGCGCTACCGGGTTCTGCTGCGCAGGCGCCAGCGCCGAAACTGCCGCCAGGACGACGAAGCACAGCGTAAGCGCTATTATAGAGATAAAAGAAACCGCGCGCCCGGTCGCGCCGCCCATCCGGCATGGGGTTATGTACATAGAATGGGCTGTCGGTTAAGATTCGCCATCTTGCGCCTCTCCGCATTCGGACTATAATCGAACTAGAACGCGATACGCAAGGAGCCTAGTCTGATACTCGTAACCAACGATGACGGAGTCGACGCGCCCGGTCTGCTCGCGCTCAAGCAAGCGCTGCAGGTGCTGGACGAAATCGTCGTCGTCGCGCCCGATCACAACTGGAGCGGCGCCGGCCACACCAAGACCTTGCACAAGCCGCTGCGCGTCGAAAAGCGAACGCTGCGAGACGGCTCGCAAGCCTTCGCCTGCGACGGCGCTCCCACCGACTGCGTCGCGCTCGTCATGCTCGGCCTGCTCGCCGCCAAGCCGGCGCTCGTCGTCAGCGGCATCAACCCGGGCGCCAACGTCGCTCACGATCTCACCTATTCCGGAACCGTTGCCGCCGCCATGGAAGGTGCGATCAACGACGTGCCTTCGCTCGCGGTCTCGCTCGATGCAGAACACCGGACCGGCATCGATTTCTCGCCGGCCGCCGACGTAGCCGTACGTATTGCGCGACGCATGCTCTCCAACGGAGGCTTGCCTCAAGACACGTTTCTCAACGTCAACGTTCCGGCGATTCCGCGTGAACAGCTCAGGGGCGTCCGGATCACACGCCTGGGCAAGCGCATTTACCGCGACGAGCTGGTCGAGCGCCAGGACCCGGCGGGCCGTAGCTATTACTGGATCGGCGGCGAGCCACCCAGCGGCGAAACGGACGAGGAGGGGACCGACGTCTGGGCCGTCGCACACCAGTGGGTATCGATCACGCCGGTGCACATGGACATGACGAGTCACACGATGATCGACCACCTCAAGACCTGGCAGGACGGCGCTTTGCTCCAGGGCGCGTATAGGTGATATAATGTCGTCGCCGGCGATTCGGACCGCCTCGGCGCGTCACTCTGAAGGAGATAAAAACCATGGTTCAGGCTCTCAACTCCGTCGTCAAGACTCGTGACTCGGACACCGCTCACCCGCAATGGGCTTTTTTGCGAGGTAGCTTTGTCCCGATCGCGGACGCCAAGATCAGCATCATGACGCAGGTCGTCAATTACGGCATCGGCGCTTTCGGCGGAATTCGCGCGTACTGGAACGAGGAGAAATCCCAGCTCTATGTCTTTCGGATTCAAGACCACTTGAAGCGTTTTCTGAGCGCGACGAGGATCTTTAACGCCAGCTTGGACTATGGCGCTCCGGAGCTAAAGCGCATCATCGTCGATTTGCTGCGCAAGGAGGGCTACCGCGAGGATACCTACATTCGTCCCCTGATCTACAACGCGACCGAGGACATTACACCGCGGTTGTATGACGCCGATTTCCAATTCGCCGTCTTCTCGCGGCCGCTGGGCGACTATATCACGCTCTCGGTTCGTGCCTGCACCTCTTCCTGGCGCCGCCTCGACGACAACACCATCCCGTCTCGCGGCAAGATCACCGGCGGGTACATCAACTCGGCGTTTGCCAAAAGCGAGGCGATCGTCTTGAACCAGGACGGACACGTCGCCGAAGGCAGCGCGATGAACCTGTTCATCGTGCGTGACGGCAAGCTGAGGACCCCCTCGGTCAGCGACAACATCCTGGAAGGCATCACCCGCAACACCGTCCTCCAGCTCGCCCACGACGAGTTGGGCCTCGAGGTGGTCGAGCGGCCGATCGACCGGTCGGAGCTCTACATCGCAGACGAAGTCATGTTCTGCGGCACGGGCGCGCAGGTCGCCGCAGTCGTCGAAATCGACCACCGCACCATCGGCAGTGGAAAGACGGGGCCGGTCACTCAACGGCTCCAGGACGCCTATTTCGCCATTGTGCGCGGCAAGAACGCCAAGTATACCGACTGGCTCACGCCCGTCTACTCCTAGCCGCCGCATCGGATTGCCGCGGCTTGGGCCGTGTCGTTCATTAGAGCCGCCGGTCGAGCAGGCCCTCGCATCATGACGACGCGTTTCGCGCGCGGATGCGCCTGCTCGGCCGGCGGCAATCAAACGAGCGCGCTCGGCCGTCGCGACCACACGGAATCCCCCAGCCGCGAAAAGCATGGAAGATTTACGCCCCGATTACGCGCCGCCAGAATCTCCCGAGTCCCTACAAGTTGACGCCGAGGGACCCGTACAGGAACAGGCGCCCAGGTTGCTCGCGCTCCTGGCGAGCGATCGCGTCTTTCAAATCACACTCGTCGTGGCTTTGATAGCCGACCTTGCCTTGTTCGCGTACCTCGCCGCAACCTTCGATACGCTTCCCGACCCGCTGCCCCTCCACTTCGACGCGTCGGGTCTGCCGGACCGTATCGACGCCAAGAGCGGCATCTTCGCCCTGCCCATAATCGGGCTCATCGTATTCGCGACCAACAGCGCCTTTGGCGCGGTCGTCCATCGGCATCAGCGCGCTGCATCCCTCCTGCTGGCCGCCGGCGCGCTGATTGTAGAGCTCTTGTTGTGGTCCGCCGCGATCAGCATCGCGGGACGATGACGGGACATCGGCTTGACACTCGCCGGCCTGCTGCTCGGACTGGTCCTCAGCGCGACCATTGGAGCGCTTGGCTATTGGCGCGGATCGCTCTCGCGCGACGGCGTGGTCGGTGCGCTCCTGGTCGGCACGCTGGTCTTTGCGCTGGGCGGGCTGTCTTGGGCGCTCTTGCTCGTCGCATTTTTTGCGACCTCGTCCGCGCTTTCCCACTATCGGGAACGCGCCAAAGAACCTCTG
>JAMCRS010000257.1 GCA_023380675.1 Chloroflexota bacterium | reverse complement strand
AATGGGGTTTGCCGCAACTGACCCGCGCACACATCAAGAACTTGCGCAACAAGATCGAGCCAAACCCCAAGGAACCCTCGTTCATCAAGACGGTCGGCCGATTCGGCTACACCGTCCGAAGCGACAACACTCCCCAAGCGTAACCCGTTTCGCGGTGCCGGTGTGCGGACTGGCTCCGCCCCCTGCCTCCCCTTTCTGTTCTAATCGGACATTTGTTCGGCGTCTCAGCCTCTCTGCGTCTTCACGCAATTTTCACACAAGTTTCACCCTCTCTTTGCTGACAAAGTCAATGCACGGTGTTATCCTACACCCGCAGCGGATTGACCGGCTTTGCCGTCTCCTCAAACCATGGCTTCGGGACGGGCTGCGGCGGTCTGACGCTAACGGATGTATATGGCTATCGTCTTGGTAGTAGACGACGACCCGGACGTCGTCCAGACAATCAAGAATAACCTGATCAAGGGCGGCTATCAAGTCGCCTGTGCTTTCAGCGCCGGCGAAGCGCTGCAGCTGCTCGAACACCGTCCGCCAGACCTGGTCCTTTTGGATATCGCGCTGCCCGGAATGGACGGAATCACTTTGTGCCGGCAGCTGCGGGCGAATCCGGCCACGGCTCGGATCGCCATCCTCTTCGTTACGGTCAGCGGGGACATCCAGAGCAAGACTGAAGCCTACGACGCCGGGGCGGACGATTACCTCGTCAAGCCCTTTGACCTTCAAGAGCTCGAGTTGCGGATCAAGGCGCTGCTGCTGCGCGAGAAACCGGGCCTAATGGCGCTGAGCTGATAGGGCGCCAGTCCGGCGGCTGGGCGACACGTTCGGCGTGCGTCGTCCCTCCCGGGGCCGCCGGCTGCTTGGCGAGACGTCATGGATTCTACCCGATCGAGTACAAACAGCGTGTCGGAGACAAAACCGATTTCCCACCAAACCCAAGGCACTGCCTCCCTGCTGCTGCTGGACGCGCAGGTCAATGCACGTTCGGCCCTCGCCGACGACCTGCGCCGCCACGGTTATTCGGTCGACGAGGCAGGCTCGGGAGACGATGCGCTGGCGTTCATCCGAAACGGCCGGACCGATTTGGCAATCCTGGACGTGGCGCTTCCCTCTTCCAACGGCGCGCAAATCTTGAAACGGATCCGCGAGGCTGAAGCGGAGCTCCCCATCATCGTGCTCACCGCTCACGCGACGATCGAAAGCGCCGTGGCCGCCGTCAAGCTGAACGTCGTCGACTATATGTTCAAGCCGTGCAAGACTGAAGATCTAATCCTCACCATCACTCGCGCGCTCGAGGAGCGCGCGCAGCAGCAGCGCCATCAACGATTGCTTGCCCTCGTCGGCGATGCGATGGATGCGCTGCGGCAGCCTGAGAAAGCTCCTCCATCAGCCGAGCCGCGCGCCGCGTCGCCGGCCGCGGCGCCGGTCGAAGCGCCGTCGTCCGGCACGCTCGAGGTCGGCATTCTTGCGCTCGACCGACACAAGCGCCAGGCGACGTTGAACACCGACCCGCGTCGTACGGTCGATCTCACGGAAGGCGAACTTTCGATCCTGATCGCACTGATGGAGAAACCGAACCACGTCTTTTCATACAACGACCTCGCCCGGACCGCGCTGGGCTACGAAGGAATGGACAAGTGGACGGTCGAGAGCGTGATCCGCTCGACGGTCTTTCGACTGCGGCACAAGATCGAACCGGGGCCGGACACCCCCAATTTGATTCGAACGGTGCGCGGCCGCGGATACTTTTTCTCGCCGGCCTGAGCGAGCGGGTTCGGTCGAACGATCGCGCCGGTCCACCGCGGGGCCGGCCGGCACAGACGGGAGAGGCCATCGCCGTTCGGGATCGCCTCTCCCGAACTTTATTGCAACGGAACTAAAACGGCGCGGGTGTCCCCCGCGCAGTATAGTGCGAGCAGAATGGAAACACGTAAAGAGGTTCCTATGGAACTGGAACAAAGAGTACAAGCCTTGGAGGAGCAGGTCAGGACCCTCAAATTTGAGATCCAGAAAACCCTCGTCGATATCCAGGCGAGCCTGCCGGAAAAGACGGCGGAGCCGCCCCGGTGGGAGAAAAAGGCGTGGGTCCTGGCGCTTCTCAATATCATGATGGCTGTCGTTCTGTTCACCAATATCTACTTCTTCCTGCCCGGGAACACCGCGTTCGGATTGAATTCCACCGTCGTGAGCTGGCTGCGAGCGCTCTGGGTCGCCATCGCCTTTCTCTGGCTGCTGCTTCAGATGTACCCCCTGATGTTGCTCCTCGAACAGGAGGACCGACAGTGGCAAGGCGTCGTCTGGCGCAATGCCGTAGCGGGCCTGCGCGATCGGCCTGTGATCTGGGTCCTGCTCACCCTCGTCGTGTTGATCGTGTCGATTGTCGACACTCTGGTGCCGTCCGCGTGGCTGTTTATTGCGTTGACGCTCTTGCTGGCGGTCGCCATGCTCGTTGTTCGTAACATGTTCGATCTGGTCAAGGGTCAGAGGCAGGCGCACTAGGCCGCCGCCGAACTTTTTTGCAACGGAACTGAAAGAGCATCGGTCGGCATCAAGACTTAGAATAAACTCAACGCAATCCGAATGAATTCAAAGGTTCGATGGGTGGTCCGTCTTGCTCGACCAGACGGCTGAAGGAGGCAAGCTCAATAAGTAAACATAACAGCGGGCGGGTCCGTTCGGAGTGCTTTTCACATCAGTCGTCAACAGGAGAAAATGATGAACATCAAATTGAATCGTGTGATCAAGGAAGAACGCGGGATTACGGCGCTGGAGACAGCGATCATCTTGATTGCCTTCGTGGTCGTCGCTGCCATCTTCGCCTTCACTGTGCTGACCACCGGCACGTTCCTGACTGAGCGCAGCAAGCAAGCATCTTATTCGGGACTCGAAGAAGTGAGCAGCTCCATGCAGCTTGAGGGGAGCGTCGTCCTCGAGAGCACAGGCAGCACCGTCGTGTTCGATCTTGCCACCGTGGCGGGCGGCTCGTCGGTCGACCTGACCAAGGTCACCATGACGTATCGTGATACGACCACCAATCAGGACCTCACGTTCGATTCCGGCACGGGCGCCCCTTCGGCGAACCACTGGACCTCGACGAACACGGCCGGCTCCGCCGCGATTACTATCCTTGGCGCGGGCGACATAGCTCAAATCACGGTCCATGCGCCTGCGGCAATCACCGCGAACCAGACGTTCTCTCTGCAGGTGACTCCTACGACCGGCGGCGTGCTCCTGATCCAACGCACGGCCCCGGCTCAGATTACGCAGGTGACGGACCTGCACTAGATAACATTGTCTTCGATCTGCCGAGTCAATGCGGCTTGGCTGTGATGAGCAGCCGGGCCGCCCACCCGGGTCGATTGCAAAAAGAACGGAGGAAATCATGAACGGCAAACTGAATCGAGTAGTGAAGGAGGAACGTGGGATTACGGCGCTGGAAACAGCAATCATCTTGATTGCCTTCGTAGTCGTCGCCGCCATCTTCGCCTTCACCGTGCTGACCACCGGCACGTTCTTGACCGAGCGGAGCAAGGAAGCGTCCTACTCGGGCTTGGAAGAAGTAAGCAGCTCGATGCAGCTCGAGGGAAGCGTCGTCCTCGAAAGCACGGGCGACACGATCGTGTTCGATCTTGCGACTGTGGCAGGCGGCTCGTCGGTCGACCTGACCAAGGTGACCATGACGTATCGCGACTCGACCACCAATCAGAACCTGACGTACGATACTGGAGTGGTTGCGCCATCGGCAAATCACTGGATTTCGAGCGACACTGGCGGCTCGAATGCGGTGACGATCCTGGCCGCCGGCCAATTAGCGCACATTACGGTTGAGGCGCCGGCGAGTATCACGGCGAACCAGACCTTTTCGCTTCAAGTCACGCCTCCAACCGGCGGAGTCCTCTTGATTCAGCGGACGGCGCCGGCCCAGATCACGCAAGTGACGGACCTGCATTAGACCGCACTTGCCTTACAACCAGGGCGGTTCGGCTGGCGACTACAGCCGAACCGCCGTTTCAAGGACCCAACGCAAAGGAGAATATGATGAATGCCAAATTGAATCGCGTGATGAAGGACGAACGTGGGATCACGGCGCTGGAAACTGCAATCATCTTGATTGCCTTCGTGGTCGTTGCCGCCATCTTTGCTTTCACCGTGTTGACGACCGGCACGTTTCTGACCGAGCGGAGCAAGCAAGCTTCTTACTCGGGCCTGGAAGAGGTGAGCAGCTCGATGCAGCTCGAGGGGAGCGTGGTCCTCGAGAGCACGGGCGGCACGATTGTGTTCGATCTCGCCACCGTCGCGGGCGGCTCTTCGGTTGATCTGACCAAGGTCACCATGACGTATCGTGACACGACCACCAATCAGGACCTCACCTTCCTTGCCGGCACGGGCGCCCCTTCGGCAAATGAATGGACCTCGACGAATACGGCCGGTTCTACCGCGGTGACGATCCTTTCCGCAGGCGACATTGCTCAAATCACGGTGCACGCGCCTTCGGCGATCACTGCGAATCAGACGTTCGCGCTGCAGGTGACACCTCCGACCGGCGGCGTGCTCTTGATCCAGCGGACGGCGCCGGCTCAGATTACGCAGGTGACCGATCTGCACTAAAGGGTCTCAAAATAGCAAGGTCCGTCTCCATGCAAGGCGGTTCGGCAGGGTGACACCTGGCCGAACCGCTCGTTGTGTGGTAGACTTACGGTGACGTCTAGCAGCGAGGATAGGATGACCGAAAGCAAGCTGAGCGCACTGTGTGAGCGGTTTATCGAAGGCGGATGGCTCGTCGCCGTCGCCGTGGCGCCCTTGTTCTTCGACGTGTACTCCAGCCGCAATGTCGAGCCGGACAAGGTAGCGGTCCTGCGGGCGCTCGCGTTCGCGATGGCGGCTGCCTGGTTCGTCGCGTGGGTCGACCAGAATCGGGAACGCTGCAGCCGCTTCGGCACGGCGCTGAAAGCGCCGATGGTCCTACCCGTTCTGCTCGTCGTCGCGGTCTATCTTCTGGCGACCGTTACGTCGGTCGTACCGCGTGTTTCGCTGTTCGGCGATTACGTGCGGCCGGAAGGAACGTACACGATGATCTGTTACATCGTCGTGTTCGCCCTGATCGCTCAAGGGCTGCGCACACGCGCCCAGCTCAACCGGCTTTTCTTTGCCATCCTATTTGCCAGTTTCCCGGTCGCCCTCTATGCACTCATTCAGAAATTCGGTTTCGATCCTTTAGCCTGGAACCTCGACCACGAGGGCCGGGTGGGCGCTGGCGTAGGCAACCCGATCTTTCTCGCGGCGTACCTCGCCATGGCATTTTTTATCACCTTGAGCCGCATCTGGACGTCCATCCGGCGCCTGCGGATCCCGGACGGGTGGAGCCGCCTCGACGCGCTGCGGGTTTGCGGCTACGTCCTGATCGCAGTGGTCCAGCTCGCCGCCTTTGTTTTCTCGGACAGCCGTGGGCCCTGGCTTGGGTGGTTGGGCGGCTTGTTCCTATTTGCGCTCCTCGCGGCCTCCGTTTGGGAGAAACGCCGGTGGCTCATCGCGCTGCTGGGAGCGGCCGCAGCCGGCGGCGCGTTCCTGATCGTCTTGAATCTCCCCGTCGCACCGTCGGCGACGCTGCGGACGCTCCCGTATCTCGACCGCTTGGGGAATCTCTTCAGCGACACCGGCAGCGCGCGGGTTCGCACACTCATTTGGCAGGCGGACGCTTCCCTGGTTACGGGGCAGACCGCCATCCAGTATCCCGACGGGACTATGGACCCGCTGCAGGCCGTACGCTCGCTGGTGGGGTTCGGTCCCGATTCGACGCGTTACGTTTTTCCTCAGGTCTATCCCGCGGAATTGGGAAACCTGGAAGCGCGCGACACGGCTTACGTGCGCAGCCACAGCGAGACCTGGGATTGGCTTATCAACGCCGGGGTCTTTGGGCTACTGGCGTATCAATTCCTCTTCTTGAGCGTATTCTTGTTCGGCCTCAAGTCTCTTGGCTTGGTCCCGTCGAATCGAGAGCGAAACGCGTTCGTGCTGCTGTGGGTCGCGGGCGGTCTCATCGGCGGCGCGGCGGCTGTCGCCGTCGCCGGGCCGGGTTACCTGGGACCGGGAATTCCGTTCGGTACGATGGTTGCCACGGCCGCGTACATCGTCGTCTTTACCCTGCATTCGCGTGTGCGTGCGGCGGCCGAGCCGGAACGCCAGATCATCCTGGTTGCATGTCTCGCGGCCATCTTTTCGCACTACGTCGAGACTCAGTTCGGGATTGCGGTCGCGGCGACGCGAGTCTCGTTTTGGGTCGCGACCGCGATCATCGTCGCGGTCGGCCTCGGCCGTCCGAAGGCCGATCAGGCCGAGCCGGAGACGGTTGAGCCGGTATCCCGCCGGCGCTCGACCAAAGCCGTGCAGCCCGCGCCGGTGCGCCTCGGCTGGACCGGCGACGCGTTCGCCTACGCTCTGGTCATTGCGACGATCTTGGCGACGCTGCTGTACGATTTCTGCACGTACGACGCCACGTCTCACGATCCGTTTTCCGTCCTGCTGCGGTCGCTGACGACGACTCAGTCCGGCTCGACCTCGTATGCGATTCCGGCCTTGCTGGCGGTGGTGTGGCTCGTCGGGCTTGGCGTGGCCTGGCTGGATTGGAAGGCGGAGAGCGGACTCGACGCGCAGGAGCTGCGCCCGGCCGTCGTTGCGCTCGGATTGTCAACGCTCGCCGTAATGGTCGTGTTCGGAATGGCGCTGGCCATCCAATTGAGCGCCGCCGCCAGCGTCGCCGGGCAGTCGGTGCAGGACACCCTCGTTCGGTCCGATCAGCTCGCCGGTCTTTTCTCGTTTTACGCGGCCGCCCTCGTCGCGTTCATTGCGTTGTCCGCTTTGGTCGTCGTCTTCGAACGCCAGCCGGCGCGGTCCTGGGCGGTCAACCGCTGGAGTTGGGTCGCGCTCGTCCCGACCGTGCTGCTCGCCGTGGCCTGGGTCAATACGTTCGACCTCAACCCAATTCGCGCGGACATCGTCTACAAATTGGGCGGCGAGATCGAGACGTCAAGCCCGCAGCCGGACAGTACGATTGCATTGTTCAAACACGCGATCCAGTTGGTGCCTAGCCAGGACCAGTACTACGAGGCGCTGGCGCACGCGTTGTTTGCCAAGTCGAACCAGGCGAACGCGTCGTCGGCGTCCGTCTTCGGCGATGGAACGTCGCCGGCCGCGATCCTTGGCTTGGATGCGGCGCAGACCGCGAAGTTGAATCGCAAAGACCTGTTGTTCGCTTCCGTGACGATGCTCCTGCGCGCGCAGGACCTGAATCCGCTGCTGGGCAACTACAGTGTGAATCTGGCGCGCTTTTATTTGCCGGCCCTGCCGGCCGATTCGCCGACCAAAGTGAGCTTGGCGCAGCAAGCGGACCAATATTACGGCCAAGCGGCGCGGCTCATCCCGGGCGACGTTCGACTCTGGGACGAATGGGCCGACTTTAATCTGCAATACATCACCGACTACGCGGCCGCCGAAAGCAAACTGAGCAAGTCGCTCCAACTTGATCCGAAGTACGCGCAAACGTACTATTACCTTGGATCGACGTATGCCGAGGAAGGCGAGCTGGACAAGGCGATCACGGCCTTTCAAAAGGCGCTGACACTGGAATCGGACCTGGCCGACGCCGAGAGCAAGCTCGCGTACATCTATTATGCACAAGGAAAACTCGATCAGTCCGTTCAGGCGTACTCCGCGTACATCCGGCTCGCGCCCCACGCGCAGAACGTTTGGGAAGCGCACAAGAACCTCGCGCTGATCTACCAGCAGGCGGGCAATCTCCCCGCCGCGGAGCGCGAGGGACAAGCTGCCGCCCGGCTCGCGCCGGCCCCGTACAACCAGCAGCTGGACGACTGGCTCGCCCAGCTTTACAAATAGTCGTTACTCGCCGATGGCCGGGATTTGCCGCGGACGCGCAAGCCACGCGCGCCGCCAAATTCGCCGCGCACAAACCAGGTCTTGTGCTTTTCCGTACGCCCTCGCACGAGAGTGCAACGGCAGGCCCGTGGGTGCCGGCACCCCGGGCCTCCTTCTCCGGAACGTGACATTCGGAAACGCCCCTCCGCCTCTCTCCCACTTGTTTCACGCAACATTCACAAAATCTTCACCCTCTCTTTGCTGACAAAGCCCGGACCGCATGTTATGCTACGTGCGCCGTCCAGCCCAAGCGCGCGTACGGTCGCGCGGCCCCGTTTCATCGTGCAAGGGGCACGAACGGGCGGGACCGGCCGGCTCAAACTGCCAGCGCAATGAGGAGGTTGCTGTGGAACTAGAACAAAGGGTCAAGACACTCGAGTACGAAATGAAGATCCTCAAGAATGAGGTTCAAAGGACGTTGCTGGATATCCAGGAACAGGTTCTCGTACATTACTATCCTGTGCTCCGGACCGAAGAGACCAAGCCCTCCGAAGGCATGATACAGTCGATCGAAGCGTTGCGAGCGCGCCAAATGCCGGGTGCGCCGGTTGCTGCGGCGCCTGAACCGGCAGTGCCGGCTCCTGCGGCGCCCGCGCCGCAGCTTGCGCCTGTTGCTGCGGCAGCGCCGGCTGCTCCGGCGCCGGCGTTGAAAAAGGTGACACTCGAAGAGATCAGGGCTGCGCAAAACGAATTAGTGCCCGATAGCGTTGCCAAAGCAGCGGTTACAGCGCCGCAAGTCGATGCCGGGTCTAACGGCAACAGACATGGAAACGGGGATGGCATCGGTGCGCAAACGGCGGCGGATAGCGCCAGTCTCAAGCTGCTGGAGTTGTTGGCTGCCGGCAAACCGGCCGCTCAGAGCGAAGACAAGCAAGGCATGCTCGATCAGTTGACGAAGCTCAACTCGCTCGTCGAGCGCGCGGGCAGCGTGGAAGAAGCGCTGCGCATGCTCGGGGAGGCCAAGGTTGGATAAAGTTGTAGTCACCGCCATGCTTCTCATCGCCGGCGTCGTCTCCTCGGTCTTTGCCTTCAAGTCCATCTTCCCCGTCGTGGCCCAAAGCAGCGACGCGATGACCAGCATGGAACGGCGTATGAACGAACAGCTTCAGACTCAGATTCAAATCGTTCACGCCGTTCAGACCGGTTCGAACATCGAAGTGTGGGTAAAGAATGTCGGATCCCTGCGGGTTGGCGGACTGGAATCGGCGGACTTGTTTTTTGGACCCGAGGGAAACTTTGCGCGCATCCCCTACAGTACGGGCACGCCGAACTGGCAGTACGTCGTGGAAAACGCCACGGACTGGAACCCAAGCGCTACGATTCGGATCACGATCTTTGGATATACGCCGCTGAATTCGGGGCGGTATTTCGTCAAGCTAGTCCTTCCGAGCGGTGTCTCGGACGAATACTTTTTCAGTTGGTGAGTCATGGAGACTGTCGTCACCGTACTCATCGCCGGCGTCGTCTCCTCG
>JAMCRS010000256.1 GCA_023380675.1 Chloroflexota bacterium | reverse complement strand
TGGTCGGTCAAGGTTACGATTGGTCACGTGGCTTACTACGAGCACTGGCTGCAGGACTGGCTCGAAGCGGCCGTGCGAGGCAAAGTGACCGCGGCATCGCATCGGGATGTCCTGGATGTTGAAGAGCGCAACGCGCTGATCTGGGGGGAGAACAGGGTCAGGGCATTGACCGATATCGTCGAGGAATCCAGATTGGTTTACGAGCGGCTGCTTCAGTTGGTCAAGCTGCTATCCGATCAGGACCTCTTTGCACCGCACGCTTACGACCGATACGTGCTGCCATTCTGGAACACCTCGCAGCCGCTGTCGGAGTGCATCCGCGGAGACTCGTACGGCCACTATGAAGAGCATACCGAGAATATTCATCGCTGGCTGGACGCTGAAAAGCGAGTTGCAAAGGCACTGGTGGACAATGATACGAGTGGCTGAACGGCGCCGCGCTTGGAGAATCGATACTGGGAATACGTTCGAGCACTACGAAGAGCACGCGCTCGCTATCGTCGACTGGCTTAGTAGTAGATCGTCCTGACCCGGTGGTAAGGCTTCATCCCGGCGAATCTCCCCTGGCTGGCTTGCCACAGTATCCAGTCCACCTGGACGCTCCACAGTTTTCGCCCCCGCGCCCCCAGTTCTTCCCGCAGCAGCTCGACCGCCCAGAGTGTGGCGGACCGAATCTCGACCTCATTCGGACCGCCGGCGGCCAGCTCGATCTGCGCGTCGACCTGTCGCGCGAGCGCTGGAGCGTACCGTAGGACTCCCCAGGCACGCAATATCTGCGGAAGCTTGTAGTCGGCGAAGGCCGTCAGATCGCCGATATTCGCAAATTCTCCCCAGTTACCGCCTCCGAAAGCACCCCAGACGTCGGTTACCAGAATCTGAGCGCGTTTGAACAACCGTACTTCGCGGCCGTCGTAGACGGCGATGTCGTCGAACGAGGGTATGCTCTCGGCGATGAGCCTCGCGAGCGCGGGAGCGTCGCGCCGCGCCTCGTCGATCAACCGAACGGCCTGTCCCCGCCAATGGTCTCGGAGCGCGACTCCGAGCGCCCGCACATTTCGCCAGCGCTCTAAAAAGAGCGGGATCTCGCCGTGACCGCGCAGAATTGCCTGCAATTCCTGCGGCGAAATCTGCGCCAGGTACTCGGCGTCGAGCGTCTGGAGCGAGCTCTCGGCCGCGCGCTTGAGGGACGCGGCCAACGCCCAATAGCCGTCCAGTCGTTTACCCGAATAGTCGATCGCCCACTTGGGTTTGCCCCAAAAACTAAAGTTGAGCGTGTCGAGCAAAAAAAGGTAGTTGACCGTGTGCTCGGTCGCGTCGTGATAGTGGTACTCATAGTTCCAGGCGGGCGGTTGCACACGTTGCTCTGCGAGTTGGTCGGCCGTGCGCTTGATCGCGTCGCTGTCGATCTTGACCTTGCGTGCGTGCTCGACGACGCGGCGAGTGGATTTGAGGACGTCAAGCGGATCGGGTCGCGAATCGAGGACGCGGTTGAACGAGGTTGTCATGGGCCATCTGGAGAATTCCCGGGCCGGTTTGGACGCGGTCCAGGTTTTGAGAACGGCTGACGACGTCAGCCTCAGAGGGGTTTGGCGGCGAGGCGGCGGAGCTTGTCGCCGGCTTCTTCCCAGGTGATCCTCGAAAGGCCGAGTTTCTGTCGAATGTGGTCTTCGGGGATCCCTTTCTGCATATCCTGAACGGCGCACGTCCACCGCAGGCTCTCGAAGGAGACCGTGTCGCCTAGGCCGGTCGCCTTCGCCAGGTCGGCCAGGACGTACTCAAGGTTGCGGGCGGTGCATTCGAACAAGTGCGTTCGCGGATGATACTGCTCGAGATAGCGCGGGAGCGCTTCGGCGAATTCCGGCGGCAGCCGCAGTTTCCGCTCTTTGTGTCGTTTCTTGGCTTCGTCGTAACGGATGTAAAGCACGGCACGCTTGAGGTCCGCGGCGTCGATGTCGTTCAGGCGAATCGCCATCGCTTCGCTCTTTTTTATCCCGGTCTCGAGCAGGAGCGTAACGAGCAAGTAGGGTCGGGCGTCGCTTTTTTCGGCGTTCAGGAGAGCGCGCGCTGCCTGTGCCAGCCTGACGATCTGGTCGTCGTAAAGCACAAGGGGCAGGGGCGTCGTGACCGGCTGGTGGGCGATCGGCGCTGCCGGGTCCCGGCTAATCACGTTGGTCTGTTTGAGCCAGGAAAAAAAGACTTTGAGCGTAGTCAACCGGCGCTGAAACGACTTTGGCTTGCACGACACGCCGCGCTCGTACCGCAGCCAAGTGAGAAACCGATCGAGCTCCTCGGTCGTCAGGTCGCTCAGGGCGGCGTTCGAGCCGATGAATTTCCGGAACAGGTTGAGGTCGCCGCCAAATGCCTGGACGGTGTACGGCGACAGTCCTTGGCGCTGCATCTGCTCGTGATAAGCGCCAATGGCCGCGGCCAGCGACGACGACGCGCTGAGAGGCGCCGGAGTTGCTATCGGCGGAGAACGGCGCGCGCCGCGCGGCTTTTGACCTACGCTCGTCGGCGGAAAGAGACGCAGTTGCTCTACTGTCATCACTAGTTCTTTTAACATAGTCGTCGCGCGCTGTCAAGGAGTACCGACCCAGGAACGGTGCTTTTTTTGGCCGGATCGATCGTTTCCTGTGCGCGAAACGACCCGGCCGATGGGCGCGTTTTGCCGGTCGTGCGGTGCGCGACCTCGCGGCGATTCCGGGCCGCTCCTGACGTGCAGGTGGCGATCCGAGGGCCATTGCGGCGTGAGTGAGGCGGACGCGTAATTCGAGCGATCGACGCCAAGCGCTCGCCCGGGCAGGTAGGGCTCGATCCGGAACGATTCCGGCGGGCCTTGGGACGGCCAGGGTACCGTCACGGCTTCTCAAAAGTCGCTTGACAGAGTGAAACCAAAAGGACCTTCCATTCGTACTTTTTATGTAACCCCACATAAATGGTACGAAGGAAGGTCA
>JAMCRS010000255.1 GCA_023380675.1 Chloroflexota bacterium | reverse complement strand
ATCTTGAGCTCTTGAGCGACCTCGAGGATTACGCCGCCAAGCTGGACTATGACTCGGACGAGGCGAGCCTGGTCCGCGTCACTCGACGCGACTACGACAAGGCCAAGCGAGTCCCGCCGGAGCTGGTCGAGGAGATTGCGCGCACGACGGCACTCGCGTTGGGATCGTGGACGCAGGCGCGCGCCGAGTCCGATTTCAAGCGCTTTCAGCCCGACCTCGAAAAGATCGTCGAGCTGGAGATTCGGCTGGCCAACTATCTGGGATTCGAGGATCGCATCTACGACGCGCTGCTCGACGAGTACGAGCCGGAGATGACGACGTCGCAGGTCGCAACGATGTTCGACGGTCTCAAGCAGGAGCTGATCCCGCTCGTGCGCGCGATTGCGGCAAAGGGCGACGGGGCCGACGACGCGTGTTTGCATCGCGATTACGACGAGAAAAAGCAGTGGGACTTTGGCATCGAAGTGATCCGTCGGATGGGATTCGACTTTGCGTGCGGACGTCAGGATAAGTCGGTCCATCCCTTTACGACCGGGTTCAGTCTCGGCGACACGCGCATCACCACACGCGTGGACCGCCATTTCCTTCCGATGGCGCTCTTCGGAACCATCCACGAGACCGGACACGCGTTGTACGACATGGGGTACCGGCCGGAGCTCGAGCGCACTCCGCTCGCCGGGGGTGCGTCCCTCGGCGCGCACGAGTCACAGTCACGCCTGTGGGAGAACGTGATAGGGCGCAGCCGCGAGTTCTGGAAGTTCTATTTTCCACGACTGCGTGACGTCTTTCCCGCCCAACTGGCCGACCAGGACGTCGAATCATTTTATCGGGCCATCAACAAGGTCGAGCCGTCGCTCATTCGGGTGGAAGCGGACGAGGTGACCTACAGCCTTCACATCATGCTGCGCTTTGAGCTCGAGAACGACCTGGTCGAGCGCAAGCTCAAAGTGGCCGATCTGCCCGAGGCGTGGAACGCCAAGATGAAGGAATACCTTGGAATCGTTCCGCCGGACGACGCCCGAGGTTGTCTGCAGGACATTCATTGGTCGATCGGAAGCGTCGGGTACTTTGCCACCTATTCGCTCGGCACGGTCTTTTCGCTTCAGTTGTTCGAAAGGGTTGTGCGCGACCTGCCGTCGCTGCCGGCGCAGATCGAGCAGGGGGAGTTCGGCGGGCTCTTGGCTTGGCTGCGCGGGAACCTGCATCAGCACGGCCGCAAGTACACGCTGGACGAGCTCGCAAGGCGGATCACCGGCGAACCGCTGCAGACGCGGTCGTACGTCACGTACTTGAGGTCCAAGTTCGGGGAGATTTACGGACTGTAGGGGTGTTCGGCTGTTCTGCGCAGAGCGATCGCGCCGCGTCCGGTCCGGGCAGGATACGACGGTGGCAATCGCGCCGGATCCGCTACTTGCTCGGGCTCGTGATCCACTGATCGTACTCGCTCTGGAGGCTGCAGTTGCACACCTCTTGAGCGGTCTTGAGGATATCGTCGCCGGTCGCAATTCGATATCGATAGCGCTGGAAATACGTTTTGAGAAACTGGAAGAAAAGCGTATCGCCCATCCGTTTTCGGATGGCGTCGTAGAACAGCGGCCCCTTGCCGTAGACGATCGCGCTGTAGTCGGATTCGTCGTACGCAGAGACCGGCTGATTCACCGGCGCGTCGTGGCCGGCATTGCGGGCCCGGTCGAATTCGGCGGTGAAATAGCTCTTCAGGATCTGGTTCGCCGCATCCTGGCCGTGGGTGTCCTCCTCGTAAATGAGCGAGCTGTACTGCGCCAGCGACTCGTCGACCCACGGCTGGTTCACCTGGTCGTCCCCCACCATCCCGTACCACCACTGATGCGACACTTCGTGCGCGACGTCGAACTCGAAAACGCTCCGGTTGCGGCTGTCTCGATAAAAGGCGCGGCTGATCGACACCGCCCCCGGATACTCGATGCCCCCGGCCGTCGTCGGCGTCTCGATGACGTCCAACTCCCGATAGGGATACGCTCCAAATCGTATCGCGTACACGCCGAGCGCGGCGGTCGCGAAATCGAGCGCGCTCCTGCCGGCGTCCGCGTCCGCCGCCTCGTACCACGAATTGACCGTCGTAGCCCCGACGGTTGCCGAGACGTGCGCAAGTTGCGAAGTGACGTTGAGGTCGAAATCGCGCATCGGCGCGCCGACCACGTGCCAGGTCGTCGTGCCGTTGTGATTGTCCACCGTCGCAGCCGTCGAGCCTGACGCGATCACCGTAATCGTCGTCGGAACCGTCATGGTCACCGCGTAGAGCGATGCGTCGGCGTAGACGAGGTCGCCGTAGGGAGGCGGAACTTCGATGTGCCACCCTTTGGAATCGTACGCCGGAATGATAGGGTAGACGGACGGCATCGTCGTTATGCTGTCGTCGGCCGTAAAATCGGCGTAGTGACTTGTACTGTTGCGCGGTATCTTGACGTTGAAATCGAGATGAAGATCGA
Organism: Chloroflexota bacterium; assembly: GCA_023380675.1. Next base: position 4,294 of record JAMCRS010000255.1, on the reverse strand, counting down.
GTGAGGCGTTCGGCGCGAGCGGTTGGCTCAGCGCAACGCGCAGCGCCGTGTCCTGCGCCTCCAGCGCGGTGCTGGTTGACTGACCGTCGATGGACACGCTGCCGACCGTAATTCGCCCGGGTTCGATCACGGCGCTGGACAGACTGGGAGTGGAGTAGTTCGCGAACAAGCGAAAGTAGATCTCGTTCAGCGGAGCGGACGCCCGGTTGGTGTAGACGACGTTTTCTGAGCCGGTAAGGGTCGGTACGTCCGGGCTGTACGTCAGATCGAGGCTATACCGGGTCGGATGATCAACTAGCGCCGGGTCGCCCTGGTCGCCCGAAATCAGCGCCGGCGCGTATTCGGCGAGGGGGTCGGGCGTCGACGTTGGCAGAGCCGCGGGGACGGCCGTCGGAAGCGGAGCCGGAGTGGGGGCGGTGCAAGCCGATAGTAGCAATAGGACGACGATGAGTGGTCGAGGCGGTCTGCGCTTCATTCGGATCACTCCGGAGGGACAAGCAAAAACCCGCCTCGAACGAGACGGGCCTGCCGAATACTGGAATTAATATGGGTCAGGCGGCGGCGGGAGGAACGGGCTCGCTCTTCTTGCTGGAGACGAACTTCATCATTTTTGTGCCGCAGGACGAGCAAACACCTTGCATGGCATGCTTGCCGTTCTTGAGCGTCACTTCCTTCGCGTCGTTCATGGGTTTCTGCGCCTTTTCCTTCACGCAGTAAGCCATGATCACTTCGTCTGCCATTCGATACGCCTCCTTTTGGGGCACTGGTCACACGGCGTCATTCCCATACACGCCGCAATCGAGGGTGGTTTCGTCTATAGAACCCATTCTAGCATCAAACGAGTCGATTGGCAAACGCGCCAAACAAGTGTTCGGTTTGACATAAGCGTGCGCTCGGATGTCTCAAGAAAAATTGGTTGTTTACCAGCTTTGCTTGTCTCAGCCTCGAAAAAACGCCACGCCGGAAACCAAAAAGTAGCCGCTGGTAGCGATCAAGAACGCACCGCAAACAATCAGGATTCCACGATAGATCCGGTCGTTCATCGCACGCCGTCCAGTCGCCATGGCGAAGGCGACGACGTCGTTCCAGACCCAGTCGGCCAGCGTATGCCCTACGTAAAACGCGATGATCCCGGCAACTCCGAACGCCCGAAAGGTGACGAGATAGGCCGCACCTACGGTGGCCCACCAGAGCAGCCAATAGGGGTTCGAGATGCTGGTCAAGACACCCGCTACAATAGGGTTCCGGCTCGGACTCGACTTGACTGCTTCGTCCGAACGGCTGACGCTCAGAGAAACTCGGCCTTGCCAGGCATTGCGTATGATGTCATAGCCCATCCAGAGCAGAAACAATCCGCCGACAATGCCGATGGCACCCGCGACCGCATCCGCCTTGATGACGTCGCCCAGTCCGAACAAGAGCGCGACGACCATCGCGGCTTCCAGCAGCACGTGCCCCAGCGTGACGAGCGGGCCGGCGATAAAGCCCCGTCGCGCCGTTTCCGTCACGACGAGCGTGGTGACCGGCCCCGGCATCATCGCGCCGGTAAAACCGATCAGCCACCACGAACCGGCGAGCAACAAGAGCTCCATGCGGCTGCCTCCCTGGAATGCTGACGACCGTCGCGCATCATAACATGGAATGGACGAGCCGCCAATCGCGTCTTCACGCTTTCTAATTTGCCAGATTCGCCCATCTGTGCTATACTCCACGCACGTTTGAGAAGGCGATACTGGAAGGGAGAAGCGCATGGCGCTCAAAAAGGCTGAGAAAACAGCCATCATGGAGAAGTACCACACGCATGCCACCGACACGGGTTCGCCTGAGGTACAGATAGCCCTTCTTACCACCCGCATCAATCAACTCGTCGAGCACCTGAAGGGCCATAAGCAAGACAACCATTCACGGCGCGGATTACTCATGATGGTCGGCGAACGTCGGCGACACTTGCGATATCTGAGCAAAAAAGATGCAGCCCGCTACAAGGAGATCGTCGAAAAGCTAGGGTTGCGCAAATAGGCAACCGATGACGAGTAGATGCGGAGCGCGGCCGACCCATCTACTCGTTTGCTTGTAGGGTCCTCTCCGCAGGGCGAGTCAGTGAGCGAAAGTAAGGTCAGCCGGCAGCGCGGCCGACCGGGCGGCGGAGAGGCAACGTCGCACGTCAAATCTCCCCGAGGGGGAGCAGGAATTGGAGAGTGAATCTCAAGGGATTCAGTCTCCAGTCCCTGACCTCCAACGGGAAAACAGGTTTACTCGGGTTCGTGTCATCGCTTTCGCAGTCGACCGCAAAGCCGCGCCGGCCGGCCGGTAAGGCATTTGACGCGAATTCCCGGTTGGAGGATTTCTTTTACATGAACGACAGTCACTCGTTCACCAGCGCTTTCGGCGACGCCGACATCACGATCGAAACCGGCAAGCTCGCCGGTCAGGCCAACGGCGCCGTCACCATTCGTCAGGGAGACACCGTCATCCTGGCAACCGCGACGCTCGCGCACGTACCAAGGCCCGGCGTCGACTTTTTCCCGCTCACGGTGGACTATGAAGAGCGGTTGTACGCGGCCGGCAAGATCCCCGGCAGCTTTTTCAAGCGCGAAGGCCGTCCCGGCGAGAACGCGATCCTGTTGTGCCGCCTCACCGATCGTCCCCTCCGCCCGATGTTCCCCAAAGGGTTCCGCCACGACGTCAACATCGTCATCACCGCATTGAGCGCCGACCAGGAGCACTATATCGACATTCTGGCCATCATCGGCGCGTCGACGGCGCTGACGATCAGCGACATTCCTTTCAACGGACCGATCGCGGCCGTGCGCGTGGGCTACATCGACGGTCAATTCGTGTTCAATCCCACGTCGTCGCAAATGGAGAAAAGCATTCTCGACTTGCGGCTCGCGGGAACCAAACAAGCGGTCATTATGGTCGAGGCCGGCGCGAGCGAGGTGACCGAAGAACTGATGCTGGAAGCGCTCCAAAAGGGTCACGCGGCGATGCAGCCGGTGATCGCGCTCCAGGAACAAATGCGGGAACAGCTCGGCAAGCCGAAGAAGGACGTTCCGCTGCATGTCCTCAGCGACGAGCTGAAGCAAGCGGTCAAGGCCAAAGTCGACGGCCGTATCACGGCGACGATCAAGGAAAGCGGCGCCAAGTCGGAGCGGAATGAAGTGCTCGACGCGCTCGAGAAGCAAGTGGTCGACGCCTTTGCCGGAACGTACGAGCCGGCCGACGTCGCCGAGGCGTTCCAGAGCCAGGTCAAGGCAGACTTGCGCGCGATGGTCCTGAACGAGGGACGCCGGGCCGACGGACGCGACTATACCACGATCCGGCCGATCTCGTGCGAAGTGGGGCTGCTTCCCCGGGCGCACGGCTCAGGGTTATTCCAGCGCGGCGAGACTCAAGTGCTGACGATTGCCACGCTCGGCATGCCGAGCGAATCGCAGCGGATCGACAGCCTCTCCCCCGAAGAAGAAAAACGCTACCTGCACCATTATAACTTTCCGCCGTACTCGGTAGGCGAAGCGCGGTCGTCGCGCGGGCCCGGTCGGCGGGAGATCGGTCACGGCGCGCTGGCGGAACGCGCTTTGGTCGAGATGATCCCGGACGAGGGAGAGTTCCCGTACACGATCCGCCTGGTCTCCGAGGTGATGTCGTCCAATGGATCGACCTCGATGGCGAGCGTGTGCGGATCGACGCTCGCGCTGATGGACGCTGGCGTGCCGATCAAGGCCCCGGTGGCGGGCGTCGCCATGGGACTTATCACGGAAGGCGACCGTCACGCGATTCTGACCGACATCATCGGAATGGAAGACTTTTTGGGCGACATGGACTTTAAGGTCGCCGGCACGGCGGAAGGAATCACCGCGCTGCAGCTCGATCTCAAGCTGCAAGGAGTGCCGCCCGAGCTCCTCCACGACGCGATGATGCAGGCGAAGCAGGCGCGTTCATCCTCGACCGGATGCTGCAGGTGATGCCGGAACCGCGAACCGACATCTCGCAGTACGCACCGCGCATCACAGTCACCAAGATCGATCCCGAAAAGATCGGCGCGCTGATCGGCCCCGGCGGCAAGAACGTCCGCAAGCTGCAGGAGGAGTTCGGCGTCAAGGTGGACATCGAGGAGGACGGAACGGTATTCATCGCGTCCACCAACCGAGAGGGGACGCTCATGGCGATGGACCGCATTCGCGGTATGACCGAGACGCCCAAGATCGGCAACATCTATACCGGCAAGATCGTCCGGATCGAAGAATTTGGCGCCTTCGTCGAGCTCGCGCCGGGCGTCGACGTAATGGTGCAC
>JAMCRS010000254.1 GCA_023380675.1 Chloroflexota bacterium | reverse complement strand
AATATTGTCCAGTACGTCATGGCGGAGCTCAAGGAGCGCGGCGCCAGCGCAGCTCCCGCTGCCGGCTTGTTCCCGGACATTACCCGCGCCGTGCAGGCGGCGTCGCGCGCGCAGGTCATGTGGGTGGCCCTGCCGCTGGAGAAACGCAAGGAGGTGATCGCGCATCTGCGCGAGCGGCTGCGGGAGAACGCGCAGCTCCTGGCGTGGGCGGCCTGGCGCGAGACCGGCCTGGGACGCTACGAGGACAAGATCGAGAAAAACCTTCTCGTCACCAACAAGACGCCGGGAGTAGAGGACCTCGAACCGACCGCGATGAGCGGCGACCGCGGCTTGACGCTCTTGGAACGCGCTCCGTTTGGCGTGATCGGCGCGATCACGCCGGTCACGAATCCCACCGCGAGCGTGATCAACAACTCGATCGCGATGATCGCCGGCGGGAACGGGGTGGTGTTCAACGCGCACCCGAGCGCCAAGGAATGCTCCGGGCGTGCGGTCGCCGTCGTCAATCAGGCTATTGTCGAGGCCGGCGGTCCGGCCAACCTGGTCTGCGCCGTGGCCGAGCCGACGATCGAGAGCGCACAGGAGCTGATGAAGCACCCCGGCACCGCGCTCACCATGGTGACCGGAGGAGAGGCGGTCGTGCACGTCGCCATGCAGTCGGGCAAACGCGCCATTTGCGCCGGCCCCGGCAACCCTCCGATCGTCGTGGACGAGACGGCGGACGTCGATCAGGCCGCGCGTGACATTATCAAGGGCGCATCGTTCGACAACAACATCATCTGCACGGACGAAAAGAATTTGATCGTCGTCGACACGATCGCGGACCGGCTGATCGCGGCGCTGCGCGGCCTTGGCTGCCGCATCCTGACTCCGGAAGAGATCACGCGACTGGAGAAGGTGATTTTTGCCGAGCCGGTAAAGCCGGGCAAGCCGACCGGTCTGAACAAGAAGCTGATCGGCCAGAACCCCGCTGTGATTCTGAAAGAGATCGGCGTGACGGTGAGCGACGACGTACGGCTGGGAATCGCGCCAGTGCCGCGCGAGCACACGCTGGTCTGGACGGAACAAATGATGCCCATTCTTCCGCTCGTGCGCGTGCCGAGCGCAGACGACGCGATCGATTTCGCGATCGCGGTCGAGGGCGGCCGGCGGCACACCGCGGTGATGCACTCGCGGCATTTGGACCATCTGAGCCGGATGGCGAAAGAGATCAACGTTTCGATCTTCGTCAAGAACGGTCCGTGCCTGGCTGGACTCGGCTACGGCGGAGAAGGTTTCACCTCGTTTTCGATCGCGGGGTACACCGGGGAGGGGATGACGCGTCCGCGCACGTTCACGCGCGAACGCCGTTGCGTTCTCGTCGACGCGTTTCGGATCGTCTGAGCGCGGCGATGCAGAGTTTCCCGGATGGTTTTCTATGGGGCACCGCGACCGCCGCGCACCAGGTGGAAGGTGCCAGCGCCAACAGCGATTGGTCGGACTGGGAACAGCAGCCCGGCCGGATCCGCAACCAAGACCGCTCGACCGTCGCGTGCGACTGCTGGAAGGGTGAACGTTATCGAGGGGACTTGCTCGCGAAATCGCTGATAACGCTCCACCATTTCACGAATCCGCGCTGGCTGGCGGCCAAACGTGCGTGGGAGAATCGGGACGTCGTCCCGCTCTTTGAGCGCTATGCGGCAAGAGCCGTCCAGGAATTCGGCGACCTGTGTGACTTTTGGATCACGATCAACGAGCCGACCGTCTACGTCTATGCCGGCTATTTGAACGGCAATTGGCCTCCCGGGCGAAAGGACGTGCGGCTCGCGATGCGAGTAGGCGCGAATATGCTCAGAGCGCACGCGGCGGCATATGACGCGATCCATCGCTTGCAGCCAAACGCTCGAGTAGGCGTCGCGCACAGCATTCGCCCGCTGCTTCCGCAGAATCCGCGCTCTCGCCTCAACCGAGTGATCGCACGGATGCAGCACCATGCGTACAACAATCTCGTATTGCTCGCCATGGTCGACGGGCGCCTGCGGTTTCCCTTGGGGATGGGGGAGATCGTGTATGGGGAACGCACCGAATGAATCAGCCTACGTGTGATGCGGTTGACCGGCGTCCGCGCCGAGACCAGCGGTCCGTTCGCTTCGTCCGGGCACCCGGCATCCGGTTTGGGGCACAGCGTGGATCTGCAAACTGAACGCGAACTTCGCCAACGCATCGTCGAAATCGGCCGGCTCATTCACCAAAAGGGAATGGTCGCGGCCGGCGACGGCAATCTCTCCGTCCGGCTCGATCGCGAGCGGCTGCTCGTAACGCCGACCGGATTTAGCAAGGGGTTTCTCGATCCGGAGCAGTTGCTCGTCGTCGACCTGGCAGGCAACAAGGTCGGTCCGACCTTCGGACCCTCGCGCGACCTTGCCCCTTCCTCAGAGATCCGCATCCATCTCGAGTGCTATCGGCAGCGCGCGGACGTGCGGGCCGTCATTCACGCGCATCCGCCGATGACGATCGCCTGCACTCTCGCCGGCATCTCGCTCGCCAAGTGTACGCTGCCCGAAGTGCTCTACGATCTCGGCACCATTCCCACCGCGCCGTATGCGACGCCCGCTAGCTCGGAGGGGCCGACGGCCGTTCGGGAGCTGATAAAAAAGTACGACGCCATCGTCCTGGACCGGCACGGCACGGTGACCGTCGGCCCGACCCTCTGGGATGCGTACATGCGGCTCGAGCGGGTCGAGCACTCGGCACAGGTGACGCTGGCCGCACAGCAAGCGCTCAACGCGCCGCCGGCGCTGCTGCCGCCTGAGGCGATCGAGAAGATCGCCGGGATGCGCCAGACCGTATTTGCCAAGATGGGACGCGACGTGTGCGCCGAGTGCAATGCCTGCCCGGTGAGCGAGCGCCACCCGTCCCGGCTGAACGCGACGCCGCAGGTCGATGGGTCACGGCTCGAGGCGCTGATCGAATCCGAGGTTCGCCGCGCGCTGCAGTGACCTTCTGATGGATGAGACCGGCTCGTAAATCCGAAAGAGCTAAAACTTGCAATGGTCGTCGGCGTATGTACCCTCGAGCTCGATATCCCTTCGAGCCATTCTCTCAAAGATAAACGGCGCGTGGTCCGGTCGCTCACGGCACGCGTTCGCCGTTCCTTCAACGTTTCGATTGCGGAAGTGGACTCGCTCGACGCCTGGCAAAATGCGACTCTGGGGATCGTATGCGTCTCGGGGGACCGGGACTATGCGCAGGGGCTGCTTCAGAAGGTGATCGACGCCATCGAGCGGATGCGGATGGATGCCGTCATCGCGGACTATAGTCTCGAGTACTGGTGAGCCGGGCGTCCGCGAACGGGGAACAAGCTTGGGCTCGCTCGCCGGCCTGTCGTTTGAGCCGGGTCTAGTTCGACTCGATTCGTGTTGCGATCAAGCGCACGGCGCCCGCGTTCTTCAACGCCTCCTCGACTCGTTCTCGATTCCCCTCGTTCACCAGGGCGATCACGTTGCCCCCCCGTCCGGCACCAGACAGCTTGGCCCCCGCAGCGCCCGCTGCGCGGGCCGCGTCGACCAGAGCTTCGATTTTGGGAGAGGAAACGCCGATCTCGCGCGCCAGGGCCTGGTTCGCGTTCATGAGCGGTCCCAGCGCGTCGACGTCGCCGCGCTCGATGGCCGTGCGCCCCTCGGACGCAATCGCGCCGATCTGGTCGAACAGCCGCTCGAACCGCTCGGTATCGTTCTCCCACGCGCGACGGACGTCGCCGACCGCGACCTTGGTCGGCGCGGCGACGCCGGTATCGGCGATGACGACGACGAACGGCCTTGCCACGCGAAAGGACTCGATCGGTCGTCCCTTGATGAAATACACCGGCTCGCCGCGGGCGATGACCGTGTTGTCGATCCCGCTCGGCGTGCCGTGGTGCAGCAACTCCACCTGGTACGCGAGACCGGAAATCTCCTCGTTCGACAATTCAATCGCGTAATACCCGGCCAGCGCGCGCGCGACGGCCACGGAGACCGCCGCGCCGCTTCCGAGCCCCCGTGCGACCGGAATGGTGGACCGAACCTGGACTCGCAGGTCCGCTGGTGCGACCCCCAAACGCGCGCAAGTCTTGTGAATGATGGCGGCGATCGGATTGTCGCCGGCGGCGTGCTGAAGGTCGAGGTTCTGCCCGATGTCGGCGGCGTCGATCTGGACCCGTCCGACGAGCCGCCGGACGGCGGCTTGCGCGCGGACCTGGAAAACGGGGACGGCGACGGCGGGGCGGGCGTAGACGACGGCGTGCTCTCCGAACAAAATCACCTTTCCCGGCGCGCTTGCGACGTACTCGGCTCCTGGGGTGTTCATCGATTATTGGTTAACCTGGGGGATGTGATATAATGGATTCGAGGAGAGTTTCACGATGAACCCAGAGCTTGCGCTGCTCGTCGTTCAAGTCGGGGTAATGGCGGTGTTGCTTGCGGCGAACGGATTCTTCGTTTCCGTCGAGTTTGCATACGTTACGGTCCCGCACGCCCGCATCGATCAACTGGCTTCCAAGGGGAGCGCGACCGCGGCGCTGGTCCAGAGGCTATTGGCGGACACGGATCGGGTGCTGGCCGCGTCTCAGATCGGAGTCACCATCGCGAGCCTCGGGCTCGGCTGGGTGGGCGAGAACGTCGCCGCCGAGGTCATCCGGCTGTTGTTCTCCTTGGCGCCGGATTCGCCGATCGCGAACGGCGTTGCGCCAGGCATTGGCCTGGCGATTGCATTTGTCGCCATCACGTCGGCTCACATCGTTCTCGGGGAGCAGACTCCGAAAATCGTCGCCATGCGGTCACCCGACCGCTTCGCACTGTTCACCGCGCGCGCGGTCGCCTTGTTTGATGTTCTGCTGCGCCCGATCATCGCGCTGCTGGACGACGCGACCGGCAGGGTCGTTCGGCTGCTCGGCGTCAAGCCGCTCGGCGCCCACCAGACCGTTTACAGCGTGGAGGAGCTCAAGCAGCTCATCGCCGAAACCGAACAGAGCGGCGCCCTCGAACCGCGTGAGAAAGAGATGCTGCACAACGTGATCGAGTTCGACGACAAGCTGGTGGGCGAGGTGATGACGCCGCGTCCCGACATGATCGCCGTCGAGGAGGATACCACGATCGCCGACTTTGTGCAAACGTACAGCGCGGCCAGCCACACGCGCTTTCCGGTTTACTCGAACGGCGTCGACAACATCACCGGATTTCTATCGATCAAGGACGTGCTCCGCGCGATCTCGAGCCAGGGCGCGGCCGCGCTCGACCAGACCGCGCGCGAGCTCGCCCGGCCGGCCTATTTCGTTCCCGAGTCCAAGACGATCGGGCGCCTGTTCGCCGAAATGCAGGCGCGCAACACTCAACTCGCGGTCGTCATCGACGAATTCGGCGGCACCTCCGGAATGGTGACGCTGGAAGCGCTGATCGAGCGGATCGTCGGACGCCTCAGCGACGAGCTCGGCGACGAGGAGCCGCAGGTGGAGACGATCGACGAGCGCACCACGCAGATCGACGCGCAGCTGCGCGTCGAGGAGGTGAACGAACAATTGGGCATGCACGTCCCCGAAAGCGAGAACTATCAGACGATCGCCGGCTATATCCTGTACGCCCTTCGCCGGATACCCAAGGAAGGCGAGCAGATGAGAGTGGACAACGTTCGCCTGACGATCACCGAGATGAAAGGCCCCAAGATCGAAAAGGTCTTGATCACACGGCTCGTCTAGCGCCAGCCGCCGCCGTTGCGAGAAAGTGGAACGGATGAGTTTCGATTTCGCCAACGCCCCCAAGGTCCTCCGGATCAACCTCGAGCTGAGTCAATACCCGATCCTCGCGCCGATCATTCGCGCGCGCATGCGCGAAGAACTGTTTGCGCGTGGGGTGATCGCGCGCGTGACCTTTGATAACGAGGTCAAGGCCAAGGCGCAGCGCTCACAGGAGCTGGAAGGACTGGTCAACCCGCTGGTCGAGGAGTCGGCTGAAGTGTGGGACCGGCGAGTTCAGCAGACGCGGGATACCCTCACGGACTTTTATTTCGCGCACAACCTCGCGCACGAGTTGTTTCAGAATATCGTCCAGTCGGTCGTCGCCGAACGCAATCCCAACCAGAAGGTCTTTCTGACCTTCAACCCGGAGCTCGCGCCGCTCGACATGGTGCTGGCCCAGGCGGAGCAGTACGAAGCGCTCCCGGCGGACGAGCGCAGCCAGGCGCGCCACCACCTGGAAGAGATGATCGTCGTCATCATCAAGACGGTCGTGAGCGACCAACTGGATTTCGTGCACATCGCCAAAGAGTACTTTACCGTCGCCGACCTGCGCGAAGTGCGGCGGCGCAAGATCGGGGAAGGCAAGATCGGCGGCAAGGCGGCCGGCATGCTCCTGGCCTGGAAGGTGCTCCAGAGGGCGGGCGCCGAAGAAGGGGTCGATCTCAGCCGGATCGTCATCCCCGAGTCCTACTATCTAGGGGCGAACGTCCTGTACGACTTTAACCTGCAGAACGGGTTTTTCTTTACCGTCGATCAGAAATACAAGAGCCGCGAAGAGATCGACACGGATTACCCGGAGGTCCTGAGAGCGTATCTGAACGCGCGCTTTCCGGACTCGATCACCGTTCGCCTGCGCGAGTTTTTGGAAGCGATCGGAACACGCGCGGTCATCGTTCGGTCGTCGAGTTTGCTCGAAGACAGCTTCGGGCGGTCCTTCGCCGGCAAGTACGAAAGCCTCTTTTGCGCCAATCAGGGGACGCCGGAGGAGAATCTCGCGGCGCTGATCACGGCGATCAAGACCGTCTACGCGAGCGTCCTGAGCCCGGACGCGCTCGCGTATCGTCGCAAAATGGGGCTGCTCGACTACGACGAAAGAATGGCCGTTCTTCTCCAACCGGTGCAGGGCGCCCGGCACGGCTCGCTCTTTTTTCCCACTCTGGCCGGCGTCGGCTACAGCCGGAACCCGTTTCGATGGAATCCGCAGATTCGGCGCGAGGACGGCTTTTTGCGTTTGGTGTGGGGTCTGGGGACGCGAGCAGTCGACCGTGTGGGGAACGATCACCCGCGGATGCTCGCGTTGAGTCACCCGTTCCTCCGTCCCGAGGTGAGCGCCGACGAGATCCGCCGCAACTCGCAGCGCTTTGTGGATCTGTTGGACCTTCAGTCGAACGAGTTCGACACCCGACCCGTCACCGACGTTTTTTCGGCAGACGATCCGACGCTGCCGTATCTCGTTTCGGTCGATAAGCGAGACTATATTCAGCAGCCCTTTTCCGACATCCGGATGCTCGAGCCGCACGAGTTGATCCTGACCTTCGACGGACTGATCAAAAAGACGGATTTCGTCCCGCAGATGAGGGCGCTGCTCAAGCGATTGGAAAAGCAGTACGAATGTCCGGTCGACATCGAATTCACCGGCGACTTGATCACGCAGGGGTCCGGACCGCCTCACGTGGTAATCCACCTGCTGCAGTGTCGACCGACGGTGAGCCTGGAGACGGGACGCCGGGTCCGGCTTCCGACGAATATTCCGAACGCCGACAAGGTGTTTACGACGCACCGGCTGGTTCCGCAAGGAATCGTTTCGAACGTGCGTTACATCGTCTACGTCGTTCCTGAAAAGTACAGCCGGCTCGCCAAGCCCACGATCAAGCTCGAAATGGCGCGTGTCATCGGACGACTGAACAAGCGATTGGAAGGCGAGTCGTTCATTCTGATGGGACCCGGCCGTTGGGGCAGCTCCAACATCGACCTGGGCGTGCCCGTCGGGTACGCCGATATCAACAGCGCACGCGTGCTCGTCGAAGTGGCCTCGCCGCGTGGTCAGGGTGTTCCAGACGTCTCGTACGGGACGCACTTTTTCCAGGACCTGGTGGAGGCGCACATTTACGCGCTGCCGCTGTTCCTCGACGATCCGAACACGCTGTTCAACCGCTCTTTTATCCTGGGAGCTCCGAATGCCCTGCCGATCCTCCTGCCGGAGGACGCGGCATACGCCGAATACATTCAGGTGGTCGACGTATTCCAGGCATCGGACGGACGGTGTCTCGAGATCGTGATGGACGAGGAGCGGAGTGAGGCGCTGGCATATCTCAAGGCGTGAAGGAGCGCGATTACTTGACTGACAAAACACTCGAGCGCCGATTCACCGTCGAATGGCGGCACGTCATTTGGCTGGCGCTATTGGCATTGGCGTGCTTTCTTTTTCTTCCTCGCCTGATTGGCTTTGGACGCGTTGCCGCCGTACTTCAATTGTCGCATCCCGTCTTTCTGGGCCTGGCGCTCGGAAGCGAGGTCTTGCGTTACTTTGCGAGCGCTGGGTCTACGATCGTTCTGGCGCGGTTGTTCGGCGTCGACGTCCCCTTTCTGCCGATGACCGAAGCGTTTTTTGCCGGCGCGGCCGCGAATCGCACGTTCTCGACCGGGGGCGCGCCGGGGATGCTCATCCGCTTTGCGTTTCTTGTCCGCCAGGGCGTTCACGGCGGCGCCGTTGCCGTCGTATTCCTGATCGAGGACATCATCGGGGCCTTCATCGGCCTGGTCGTCCTGATCGTCGGCATCGTGACGCTGACGAACGCGCTGCCGGAAGGGGCCTTTGCCGCCGACGCTTCTATATTCTTGGCGGCCGCGTCACCCGTCTTGTTGGCCGTGGGCTGGTACGTCTATCGCCGTCGGCCGTGGGTGGAGCGCGTCGTGCACGGCGTGGCGCGACGCCTCAATCGACCGCTTGAGTGGCTGGCCGGCCGTCCGCTGTTTGCGCCGCGCGACGTGCAGCAAGCGCTGGACGACTTTTACACCGGAATGGGAAAGGCGCGCCATTCGCCGCAGTACGTTTTGGGCTCGTTTCTGCTTAACCTCGTGCGCTACGTCGGGGGCGCCGCGGCGCTCTATTTCGCGTTTCTGGGGCTGGGGTGGGCGATTCCACTGGGGGTCGTCATCCTCGTCTTCACCTCGGTGTCGGTGCTCTCATCCGTGAGCGCTGTCCCGGGCGAGATGGCAATATTAGGAACGAGTTTCGCCGTTCTCTCGCTGGCGTTCGGAGTGCCGCGGGATATCGCGCTCATGTCCCTGATCCTCTCCCGCGGGATCGCGTTCTGGCTGCCGATGCCGATCGGATACGGCGCGATCTGGCACCTTCGCCGCCATCAAATGATCTAGCGGCGAGAGTCGCAAACGCGTGTGTCTCCGCGTGCGCGGAAAGACTTACTTGAGGAATCCGCTTTGGACGGGTCGTCCAACCCACACGCAGAGCAGGTGTCGAAGTATCGTATCATCGAAGAGCTCGTCTCGTCACCGTCCTCAAGCAGTTCTTGCTGCGGAACTGAGGCGCGCCGCTCGTCTCGACGACGGGCCGATGCCCCAAACGCAAAGCGCCGGGAGCACTCGTAAGAGCGTTCCCGGCGCTGCCTTTTCCGCTCAATCGGTCGGCTGGATACTCACCTTGGCAGTCATGTTCCACCGCAGCCGTTCGTCAAAATTGGCCGGCTTGACCGTAACGGTGTAGACGATGTCTCCCTGGCGATTCTCGCCCAGGGTGTCGATGTCAGATACCGTGCCGGGCAGTTGGAGCTCTGGAATGGCGTCAAACGTCGTCGTGACCGGGTCTCCGGCCTTGACCCTGACGACGTTGATCTCGGTCAGATCGGTCGTCTGTATCTCCCAGTCCGAAAGATCCGCGATCCGAATGATCGGCGTCCCGACCCCAACCTGCTCGCCGGCTTTGATGTCCACCGTCGCGACGGTTCCGGCGATGGGCGAATGCAGCTCGGTGTCCTTTAGCGCAGCCTGGGCGCGTTCCAGATCGGCCTGCGCAGACGCAATGTCCGCGTCGGCTGCGGCGATGTCGGCCGGCTTGGGCGGCGTGAGGAGCGTGCCGAGCCGCGCCTTGGCGGCATTGTAACTCGCAGTCGCCTGCTCCAGCTGGACGGAAGTCGGCAGCATACTGGCGTATGGGTTCGAGGACCCCCCCGCCTGATCGTACGCCGCCTGCGCCTGCCTCAGAGTAGACTCGGCGTTTGCGAGATCGGCGCGTGCCAAAGTGACGTCGTTTTCGTCGGCGCCCTGAAAGAGCTTTTGGCGGGCCGCCTGGGCGTGGCTGAGCGCCGCCTGGGCGGTCGATACGGCGGCCTGCTGCTGACCCGAAGCGAGCCGGACGAGCGTCTGGTCCACGGCAACCGAGTCGCCTTCCTTGACGAGGACCTCGGAGGCAATCCCGCCGGCCGCCATGCTCAACGTCGCGTACTTTGCGGGAACGACTTTACCCTCGGCGACCACCAGGTTCGGCGCTTTGACTGCCTGTGCCGGGCCGGTGGGAGTCGCCGGCGCGGCCGGGCCAGCGCCGCTGCAGCCGGCGAGCGCGATCAAAAGGAACGCCCCTGTCGTCAAAATCCACGTCTTCACAAACACACCTCCGAAGCAAATTGTCTGTTAGTATTCATAGGCAGCCGGTGTCGGAACGCCTGTCGCCGGTCGGGCGGCTGACGGTCCCTATTCGTATGCCAGGACCTGACGCACGGTCAGGCGCGAGGCATTGTGAGCCGGCAGGATCGTCGCAATTGTGGAGATCGCCACGACGACGACGAACCACGTGATGATTCCGTTCGGCGCCACTACATAGTGCAGTGGCATCTGGAAGATGATGTTACCGAGCGCTTCGCTCAACACCTGGCCCAACGGCACGGCCAGCAGCGTGCCGGCCAACCAGCTAATCAACCCGATCGTCATCCCTTCGACCATGACGACGCCGCGCACGGCCCCGTTGGACGCGCCCACCGCTCGCATGACGCCGATTTCGCGTGTTCGCTCCAGCACGTTGAGGGACATCGTTCCCATCAATCCCAGGCCGCCGACGGCCGCCATCAGCACCGCCATGATCAGCAACATGCCGACGATGATGTTGAATGCAGTCTCGTTGGACTCTTTGATCATCCCGCTCGTCAGGCCCTGGCTCGTGCGCATGCCAGCGACCTTGAACTGCTCTTCCAGCGCGCTCTTGATCTTGTTCTGGTAGGCCGAATCGTGGCGGTCTGTCACCACCTGGACTGTGCCGGCCGTGCCTACCTGGTCCACCATCCGGGCGTAGTACGAATAGTTCGCGTACGCCGGTCCGATGCCGCCCCCAAAATTTCCGACCACCCGCGCGATGCCCACGATTTGCCAGTCCGATTTTTTGTCGTTCATCTTGAGCGTGATCGTGTCCCCCACCTTGAGGTCCTTCTCGACGGCGGTGATCTGATTGCTCAACACGATCGCATTCTCGTCGTCCGGCAGCAGCCAGCGACCCTGGATCATCGTCGGCTGGAGCATCGTGGTCTGTGCCGGCGGCGCGAACAACAGGATGTTATCGGACTCGCTGTTGTCCTTCCGGACCAATCTCGAGTCGGTGATTCCCCAGCTCTCGACCGCGACGACCCCCGGAACTCGCGCAGCCTCCTGCTGGATCAGCGCGGAGGGGTAGGCGCGACTAAAGATCTCCAGGACGTCAAAGTTCCAGTACTTGAGCGCATCGTCGAGCGTGAGCAGCATGGCGGCGTGAATGTTAAAGACTCCCATGAAGATGGCGCCGCTCAACGTCAGGGTCGAGAGCGTGAGCGCCAGCCGTCCCTTGCGCCGGAAGGTGTTGCGAAGCGAGAGCTTCATCGGGCGGGGCAGGCCGCGAATCTTGTCCAGCAGTCGGTCGAGGATCCCGGGCTTGATCACGCCGCGCCCCAGTCCGTAGTCCGAGATGGCGTCGCGAACGGTCATGCGCGTCCCTGCGATCACGGGAAGGATGCCGGCCGCGAGGGGGAAGAGGATCGCGATCAGCGCCTCCGTCACGATCACGTTCGGGACGACCACGAGTCCCGGCGGGTCGACGTTGATAAAGTTGGCGAGCATCGCCGTCGTCGCGGCGGACACGACCACGGCCAACGGCGCGGCAATCGCAAAGGCGAGCAAGCCGTACGACAACACGACCACGAGGTACATCAAGATCATCTGGCCCTGTCGCGCGCCGACCGCCTTCATCATTCCGATCTGCCGCACTTGTTGGGCGAGATAGGCCGATATCGTATTGACGATGAGAAACCCGCTCAACAAGAGCGCCCCCAGGCCCAGGGCGTTCAGCAAAAGCATCAGGCCTTGGAAGACACTGTCGAGCGGATGCTTGTTCGGCTCCGGCACCGTCAGCGCGTAGACCGGCCGGCCGGCCTTTTCGAGCTTGTTGCGCACGCGGTCCGCTACCTCCGTCACCTGTTTTTGGGTGGGGTTTTTGGCGGTAACGATGAGAGAGAGCTGATTCATCGAGCGCGAGCCGGTCAGCCACTCGAGCGTATCCTGATTGATATAGCCGTACCCGGAGCTGGCAAACGTCGCCGGAATGCGGGACGGCTCGTGCGCGAGGCCGGCGAACAACACCTTATATTCCTTGCCGCTCGACACCCGAATATCGATCTTGTCCCCCACGCTCAGGTTCGGCGGTACGAGCCCCGGCGCGAAGAACGTCGAGCGCTCGAGCAGCAGTCCGCGGTCGGGCGGTGGCCACATGCCGCGTTCGGCGCCAAGGGACGGACGGTCCGGGTAGGACGTTTGCGGAAAGACCTTGTCGATCTCGATCTGATCGTAATCCGGGATCGCGAACAGGCTCAACGATTTCCACTCGCCGTCGCCCACGCGGATCTCGACGCCGACCGTCGCGCGGCCTTCCGCGTACGCGACGCCGTCCATCCGCCGCACTGTCTGGATCAGGTCGTCGTCAAACGCGCTCGTATAGAGAGTCGCCTGGGCGGGGTTCGACTTTGGATAATCGACGGTCAATATTTCGTGGATCGTCCCGAACGTCTGGCTGACGATCCCGACGGCGAAAATGCCGACGGCGATGGAAAGGGACACGAGGAGCGTGCGCAGCTTGTTACCCCCCAGGTCGCGCACCACCTTGCGCCAACGCGGACTAAGCATTTCCAGCCCCGTTTCTGGCGCTCGCGTTTTCCTGCACGCGGTCCTGAACGGTCCGCTCCACCAACGCCCGGGTCTTGGCCGATTGCCCTATGACGTTCGCAAACGTATCGCGATCGAGGGTGGCGACTTCGACCTCGCTTGCGAGCGCGGCGCGGATGGTCGCGATATTGTGTCCTCCGCGCATCAGCTCGATCTCGCCGAAATACTGCCCCTTGTCCAGCGTCGTTACGACGAGCGGCTCTCCGCTCGGGCGGCGAACGAGGACGTCCACCTGGCCTTTCATGATGATGTAGAACCGGTCGGCCGGCGTGCCCTCGCGAAGGATCACGTCGCCCGGAGCGTAGCGTATCGGTTCGAGACGTCGCGTCGCCTCCACCAGCTGCCCTTCCTCGAGCGTCGGAAAGACCGCCGCCAGATATTCTTCGATGACCTGACCGTCGGAGATCATGACGGCGCGCGAGACGCGCTTGGTCAGGTCGTTGTCGTGCGTCACCATCAAGATGGTCTTACCCTGCCGGACCAAACCGTCGAACAGCTCGAAGACGGCGTCGGCGGTCTTGGAATCTAGATTGCCCGTCGGCTCGTCCGCGACGATGACGGGCGGATCGTTCGCCAGCGCACGCGCGATGGCGACCCGCTGCTGCTGGCCGCCGGAAACCGCAGAGGGGAGCTTGCCGGCGTGGTCCTTCATCTCGACGGGCTCGAGCCAGGGCAGGGCGCGGTCGCGCCGCTCGCGCGCGGCGTGGACATTGCAAAAGTCCATCGGGAGCATCACGTTCTCTACGATGCTGAGCGTCGGCAGGAGCTGAAAGAATTGAAAGACGATTCCGAGGTGGCGTCCGCGCCAGATCGCCATTTGATTCTCGTTCAGCAAGTGGACCGCAGTATCGCCCACAAAGACCTGGCCGGAAGTTGGCCGGTCGATGCCGGCGATCATGTTGATGAGCGTGGACTTGCCGCTGCCCGACTTGCCGATGACGGCCACGAATTCTCCCGGGTCCACTTTGAGGTCGACGTTCTTGAGCGCCGTGAATGTCCCGGCCGCCGTTTCAAAGTTTTTGACCACTTGGCGCATTTCGATCAGATGTTCGTTTCCGTGTCGATACGCCCCGTCCGATCGATTCGTCTTTTTCGTTCTGCCAAACAACCTAGACAACATTTATCCACCTCACTGCCCAACGCGCAGGCGACGCTGGTGTCGGTATTCGAGAGGCCGAGAGAAGCCCTTTACCCAATACGCGCGAGTCGGGGCGCCAGAACAGCGCGGCTGTGCCTGGGGTGCTGCTGCGCCCCAGGCGCTCTGCCAGCCTCCGATCCAG
>JAMCRS010000253.1 GCA_023380675.1 Chloroflexota bacterium | reverse complement strand
GCAAAGTCAAGACCTTGAGTAATCTCGCTCCCGAGCAGGCGCGCAAGCAGGTCTTGTTCGAAGGGGAGATCGACAAGGCTGCGGACGAGCTGGTCAAAGCGCTCAAGAAAGAGGGAGCGCTCTAAAGTCGGCCGGCCGGCGCGCCACGGGCTGGCGTGACCTGCTCGAGCCGACCTTGCCGGCGCGCTGAGAGGAACTCATGGCGGACATTCTAGTCTATTCGGAACGGGATTCTGTAGCATTCGAGTTGTTGAGCAAGGCGAGAGAGCTGGGATCCGCCGCCGCTGCGGTCCTGGGCTCGAACGTACCTGCGACGGACGAATTCGCCTCGTACGGGGCGGACACGGTATACGTCGGACAGGACGCCCGATTGAGCGATTTCGACGCGCAGGTGTGCGCCGACGCGCTCGCGCAGACCGTAGCTGCCAGCGGCGCCAAGGTCGTGCTGCTGGGATCGACCCGACGCGGCAAAGAACTCGCGGGACGCCTTGCGCAAAAGCTCGACGCGGGCGCGATCACGGATGCCATCGGCGTGGAGATGCAAGAGGGGACGCTTCAGGTCCAGCGTTACGCATTGGGTGGGAACACGGTCGCGGTCCAGGTCGTCGTCACTGCCACGCAGGTGATTTCGATCATGCCCAAGACCTTCGAGGCGGTCAAAAAGCCGGGCGGGGGAAAAGTGGAACGGGTTGCGCTCAATCTGCGCGATCCTCGGACCAAGGTGGCGGAACGAAAGGCCAAAGCGGCCGCGACCGCGGACATCGAGACCGCCGAGGCGCTCGTTTTGGTCGGCAAGGGATTTGCCAAACAGTCGGACCTGAGTCTCGCGGAGAACCTGGCCAAGGTCATGAAAGCAGAGATCGGCTGCACCCGCGCGTTATCCGCCGACTACCACTGGCTGGGCGAAGAGCGAATGGTAGGCATCAGCGGGAAAAAGGTGAAGCCCCGGCTGCTGGTGTCGATCGGCATTTCCGGTCAGATCCAGCACACCGTAGGGATTCTCGGTTCCAAGTGGATCGTCGCGATCAACAAGGACAAGTCCGCCCCGATCTTTAAGATGGCGGATTATGGGATCG
Source organism: Chloroflexota bacterium (assembly GCA_023380675.1). The sequence goes on along the minus strand of JAMCRS010000253.1, from coordinate 14,775 downwards.
TCGGCGATCTATACCAAGTGCTTCCGACATTGTCGGACAAGATCGCGAACGCCTAGGAACCGATCGGCTCGGCCGGGGTGCGGGAACCTGGGAATGCGTTGACACGGTTCGCGATCTAAAAATTGCGGAAGGGATTTTGCTTTTCGCCCAACCTGTGGTAGAATAAATAAAAGCATAGTGCCTCGCGCCACTACCTTAACGATGAATATGGTTGACCTCTGCGACGCTGCAAATAAACCGGCCGAACGACGGTGTTCGACCGTATTTGTATTTTAAATCAATGAGGGGGAGAGAGTCATGGGGCTGGTTTGGATCATTCCTGCTTCGGGTGTGCTGACGCTCTTGTTCGTCCTCTATCTCGCGTGGGATGTGCTGCGCCGCGACACCGGCACCCAAGAGATGCAGGACGTGGCCGCGACGATCTACGAGGGCGCGGTCGCATTCATTACGCGGCAGTACGGCACGATTGCGGCGCTTGCGATCATCACCGCCGTCGTCATCGGCGCACTGGTGGGCGCGTTTGAGACTTATTCGGAGACTGGCATCGTCGGTGCAGGACTGGGCATTCGTACCGCCATCGCTTTCCTGGTCGGCGCCGCAGCCAGCGCCCTCAGCGGCATCATCGGAATGTTCGTCGCGGTCAAGTCGAATGTGCGGACCGCGAGCGCGGCGCGGCAGGGCGTCGGACCGGCGCTGGCCGTGGCGCTCCGCGGAGGGGCCGTTTCCGGATTTCTGGTCGTCGGCCTCTCGCTGATCGGCGTTTTTGTGATGTTCTGGGCCTACGGCGGGTTGTCGGGTCCCGAAGCCGCCCGCAACGCTCCCTTTTTGATCGTGGGGATGGGCTTTGGGGCCAGCTTCGTCGCGCTGTTCGCCCAGTTGGGCGGCGGGATTTACACCAAGGCGGCTGACGTTGGATCAGACCTGGTGGGCAAAGTGGAAGCCGGTATCCCGGAAGACGATCCGCGCAATGCCGGCGTGATCGCCGACCTCGTGGGGGATAACGTCGGCGACTGCGCCGGCCGCGGCGCCGACCTGTTCGAGTCGACGGTCGCCGAAAACATCGGCGCGATGATACTGGGAGTGGCGATCTACGCCGTCACCAAGAACCAGGACTGGATCTTTTTCCCACTCGTCGTTCGCGCGTTCGGATTGATCGCTTCGATCATCGGCGTGTGGGCCACCACGTCGCTCCCCGCATTGAAGTTGAACGAAGGGGAAGCGCCCATGAACCCGCTGCTGCGCGGGTTTGCCTTGACCGTCATCCTGGCCGCGGCGATGATGTACTTTGTCGTGACGCAGTTGTTAGGCAATCTCTTCTTCTTCTGGGCCGGCATCGTCGGATTGCTGACCAGCGTTGCGTTCTTCCTCATCACGATGTACTACACCGATTCGAGGTATCGGCCGGTCAAGAGCATCGCGAACGCGTCGCTGCGAGGAGCCGGTCCGAATATCATTACGGGCTTGTCCGTCGGCTTTGAGAACACGGCGGCGCCGGTGATCGCGGTCGGCCTCGCGCTGATCGCCTCGTTCTTTCTTGGCTCGCAGGCGGCGGCAGCACTCGGGGTCCAGCCGTACGTCGCCGGCGTCTTCGGCACCGCAGTGGCGACGATGGGAATGTTGATGCCGGCAGCGTTCATTCTCGCCATGGACACGTTCGGCCCGATCGTCGATAACGCCGGGGGCATCGTCGAAATGTCCGGCGCACCGGAAGAAATCCGCAAGGGTACGGATGCGCTGGACTCCGCCGGGAATACGACCAAGGCGTTGACCAAGGGGTATGCGATCGGATCGGCGGCGCTGGCGGCTTTCCTGCTCTTCAGCGCCTATCTGGACAAGGTCGCGGCGGTCCGGCAGGCGATCCAAAATGTCGCGGCGGATTCCGCGCAGGGGCAGGTGATCTGGACCGCGGCGCACCGGGTCGACATCGGCAAGGTCGAGGTGTTCGTCGGCGCGATGCTCGGCGCGGCGCTTATTTTCCTGTTCTCGTCGTTCGCCATTCGGGCCGTGAGCCACGTGGCGGAGCAGATCATCGAAGAGGTGCGGCGCCAGTTCCGTGAGATCCCGGGCATTATGGAGGGCAAGAACAAGCCGGACTACGCCAAAGCAGTCGACATTACCGCGCGGGGCGCGTTGAGCGCGATGGTCCTTCCGGGTGTCTTGGCCGTTGGGGCGCCGATCGTCGTCGGCGTCATACTGCGTGCGGAGGCGGAAGCGGCGCTCTTGATGGTAGGCACAATCACCGGCATCATTCTTGCTACGGTGATGAACAACGGCGGCGGCGCGTGGGACAACGCCAAGAAGTTCATAGAGTCCGGCGAGTTCCGCGACGAGCAAGGCAACATCCAGGCGAAAAAGAGCGAGGCGCACAAAGCGGCCGTAGTTGGAGACACGGTCGGGGACCCGTTCAAGGATACGGCCGGGCCGTCCGTTCACGTCCTCATCAAACTGCTTTCGACGATTACGCTGGTGTTGGCGCCTCTCTTTATCTAGCGCGGGCGCAGGTACCAGATATGCCAAAAGCCAGGCGGGTGAGGAACACACCTCACCCGCCTGGCTTCGTTTTGAGTACAAAGGTTGTTGCCACCCGCGGCTGTCCGACAAACGGCCGCGGAGGGAAAATCGGTCGCCGCCCGTTCAATCGTCCGCGGCGCGCCTGGACCGCCGGCGGCTGGCCTTGCCGTATGCGGCCGAGCGGTTGCGGCCTGCGCGCTTGGCCGTGTACATTGCCTGGTCTGCGTGGTCGAGTAGGATGTCCAGGCTGCAGCTCTGAACGCCGAGCTCTTCGATCCCCAGGCTGATCGAGAGAGCGACCGGTCCGCGTTCGGTCGGAATCGACTGCGCGGCAACCCTTGCGTGCAGTCGTTCGGCAACCTGCGCGGCAACGGCGAGATCGCTGCCCGGCAATAGAATGACGAATTCGTCTCCGCCGTAGCGCCCGACGATCTCGTCCTCGCGCAAGCATGAGCGGACGGTCTTCGCCGCCGCCGCGAGTGCCTGGTCGCCGATCGCGTGGCCCAGCGTATCGTTGATCCGCTTGAAATGATCGAGGTCGAGCAAGATCACGGACAGGGCGAAGTTCTCTTGACGGGCGCGCTGGAACTCGCGTTCCGCGAGGACGAAAAACTCTCGGCGGTTCAATAGGCCGGTCAGCGCATCGGTCGTCGCGAGCTTTTCGAGGGCGGCCTGCGCGGACTTGCGCTCCTCGATCTCTTTTTGGAGTTCGATGGTCTTGAGGTGGTGTATCTCGAGCTCTCGTCGTGCGGTTTCGACCTGGTGGATCACTTGCAGCCCGGCCAGCCGCTTGGCCGCGTCCTCGTTGAACACCGTCTCTTTGAGAGAGTGAAATTGCTTGTAATGCGCGAGAGCGTCGGCAAGCTCGCCGCGGCGTTCGTGCAATTGCGCCAAGAGCTCGTGGCACTGGAACTGCCCGGGCCGGTTATCCAGCGTTTGGCTGACCAGCAGCGCCGACTGTAGATGAGACCGCGCCGAGTCGGCGTCGCCGAGACTGAGATACACCTTGCCCAGGTTGAACAAGCTCCAGAAACGATCGTAACTTGCTCCGCGCTCGACTGCGATCGACAACGCCTGCTTGAGGAACTTGATCGCGTTGTCGCACTCGGCGAGCGCGACGTAGACCTCGCCCGTTGTGCCGAGGGCCGTGAGCACAAGGCTGGACAGGCCGTTCTCTTGCGCGATCTGGAGGCTCCGCAGACTTGCCTCGATCGCCTCGGCGCCGCGACCCATTTGAATATACGTCAGGGCTAGGTTGTTCAGGACCAGCGACTCTCCTTGCACGAGTCCCAGCTCGCGATAGATCGCGAGCGCCCGATCGTAGGTTGGGAGAGCTTCGGGAAGGTTGTTCGACTCGGAGTATATGTTGCTGATGAGGTCGAGGACCGTCGCCTCGCGCTCGCGGTCTGTGCTCGCTTGCGCCAGTTTCAGGGCCTTCATTGCATGGTCGAGCGCGATTCCGTAGTCGCCAAAGCCCCGGTATACCCAGGCGATGTTGCATAGAACGTCGATCTGCAGGGCGTTTTCCGGCACGCGCTCAAGTATGTCGAACGCTTCGAGCGACTGCGCCAGAGCCAGGTTGTAGTTTCCGTTCGCCCCGTTCAGATAGCTCAGCGTTCTCAAGCTGGCCGCAAGGCCCTGCGAATACGGCTTGTCATCGCATAGCAGTTCCACGGCCAGCGATCGCGCTTGCTCGCCGAGCGTTTTCGATCGCTCGCGGTCGCTGTGTCTCACTTGCCAGGCGAGTTCGTTAAGAACGTCGACTCTTGCCTTTGGGTCCGCGACCAGACTCAGTTCGAGCTCCAGATTCTCGATGCTATTCCTCAATTTGCAGCCTGACGATCGGGATTGAAACAGCGCGGGAAAAAATGCCAAATCTTGCAGGCCAGCGCCACGCTCCGGAGGCGGGTCGAATTCCTGAGCTATTCTAACACGTTTTCAGCGCACGGTTCAATCCCCCTTTTGGGTCTGTTCGCTCGCGGAAGGATTCAGTCGCCGCGCCTTCGACGGAGACACCGATCGACGCCCGCGGGACGGCGAAATCCGCCGGTACTGCGCCGAGTCGGAGGTCCCTAAAAACAGATTTCGACTTAGGGGGCATACGCCGATTTCGCTTGACTCACGCTGGCGGCGGCATGTCCAAGAACAGAGTCTTGCCCATTTCGAGCGGCGGTCGATCGCGACGCAAAAACCGGCACCCGGTTGCATAAGACGAATTGACACCGCGCGTGCACTGTGCTAGAATCGTCGTCGATGCTGAAAAGGACGAGGCACACCTGATGCGAAGGAAAGAACTGTCGGTCCTGGTCGTCGTCGAAACGACAGTGCTTGGTCTCGTGGCCATGGGAGTGTTCGCGGTTCTGGTAGATCAGTACGATCGCGCGATGGGCATCGTCGCCGAACGCACGGCGGTGGCTCACACGACGGCGGTCTTCGTCGCTCTATTGAGCACGACCCCACCGACTCCCACGGCAAGCAACACTCCATCCCCGACGCGAACCTTTACGCCCACGAAAACCCAAACGGTCAGCCCCACTCCGACCATCACCTTGACACCCGCCCCTTCGTCTACACCAAAGCCGACGAAGCCGCCTACGGCCACTCGTCCGCCTCAGCCGACTCGAACCCCGGCGCCCGTCGTACCGCCGACACCCAGGCCGGCAACGTCGGTCCCATCAAGCGCGGTGTCCGGATGCGGGACGATCGACAAAAGCGGGAACTATAGTCTGACCGGGGACCTCACGTCGAGCGGGGACTGCATTTCGATCGCCGCCAGTAATGTCGTGCTTGACTGCGCCGGGCACGCGATCCGAGGCGCCAACTTTACCGGCTACGGAATTGCGGTTCGCAACTATGGTCTATTGGGGACGCAGTCTCCCTCCAACGTAGAAATACGCAATTGTAATGTGTCGAATTACACGTACGGGATCTACATTCAAAGCGGAGATCATCATGTCGTAAGGGACAGCAATAGCTCGAACAACTACGACGATACCGACCCCACGTCTCGTTTTGGCAAATTCCTCGGGATGGTCGAAGGCGGCGGCATTCGAGTGAATAACGCCACCAATGCGCAGATCCTGGGGAACACGACGGTTCACCAGGCTATCGGGATCGACGTGCGCTATTCGAGTGGAGTCCTCGTTCAAGGGAACACGGCGTCCGACAATTCGGCCTGGGGAATCAACATTCTGAGAACACAAAACAGCCAGGTGCTGAACAATACCACGGCCGACAACGTCCGCAAATGCACCTGGGGAGCCGGGACGGTCGGGTACGGCTGCGACGCCGGCGGCATCGTCGTGCAGGACGGGGCCAATGGAAACGTCGTCTCGAATAACACGGTCATCGGCCGAAACGGCAACGGAGTCTTCATCAAAGCGCACGCGCTTCCCTGCGGCAACAACAATACGATCAGCGGCAACACGATCTCGTCCGTTCTTTACAACGCCGTGGAGCTCGGATTCTGCACCGGGAACAAGGTCGACAACAACCAGATGCGGGATGGGTTGGACGGCGTTTGGATCGGATTTGCGCACGACAACGAGATCAACGGCAACACGATCGTCGGAATGCACAACCACGGAATCATCTCGTCGAACAGCCGCAACAACACCGTCTCGGGAAATCAGATCATCAGCAGCAACGAAGGGCTTTACTTTTATTCCGAAGACTACGACCATGCGGCATTTGCGTTCCTTCCCGCGGGCGACTACCGGTCGTACGGCAACTGCCTGTGCGGAAACACGTTGCAGTCCAATTCCATCGCCATCCACTTACAGGACTCGACGAGCAACCAGGTGACCAATAACACCTATCGCGACAACGGCCGGACGTTTCTCGTGCAGGGAAATTCCGACGGCAATAACCTGCAGGGATTCGCCGGGGACGCCTTCCCCTGGGCGCGCGGGGTGGCCGCGCTCTGGTTCCCCCGGTAGGGGCAGCTACGCGCGCATGCGGCGCCGCTTGTCGCCGTCGACGGCCGCGCGGATGAACGGTTCCATATGGCGGAACGCAACCTTCCTTCTGCGCAGTCCTCAGCTCGACAAAGCCAAGACCCCCTTGAGGCGGATGAGCCAATAGAGACAAACCCCGTGTAGCGGCTTTCGTTACCTCTGCCTGCAGTCCTTCAAGAGGTGGACAGTGAGCAAAGCGCATCTCGTTGTTGCCGCGGCCGCGACGATTCTTGCAGCGTCAGTCCTCCTGGACCTTGAACTCTCGAATCGCCAGCCTGCGACGGTGCCGCCAACAGACCAGGCCTTCGAGACCAACCTGGTCTCCACGTGCCCGCCGCGTCCGACACGGATTCCACCGCCCGTGGCTACTCCGCGCTTAACACCGCCTACGCCCGCCCCGACTCCCACGCCGGGTCTGCCACAGCCCGTCCGGACCGCGGCGCCCGATGCCACGCTCTCTCATCCGCTAGAAAGCGAACAGGAAATCCTCACGGTCGTTTTGGACATGGACATCAACAACGCGGATTGGGACGATCCGTGGTGTCTCGAGACGCCTCGCCTGGAGCCGGGGAGGATAAGCATCCAATGGTACCAAAGCATGACCTCCTACGACGGCTCACGATCGTACGACAGCCGCGACGAGGATCCATTCTGGGTCGTCACCATTAGAGGAGCAGTCAGGTTGCCGATGCCCGGGGCCGGGCCCGGGAAGCGGGGTGGCGTGATCTATTTTGTTAACCAAACGACTGGCAAGATCTACCGGATCGGCGCGTTGCCGCCGCTTTAGGGGCGTACCAACCCCTCGAGAATCGCGGCGTCGACCGTACGCAGACTGACCAGAAGCGGCACCGATTAGATGTGGGACTAGGATCTGTGACTCCGGAGACAAGTGGCCGTGTATGAGGAAGATCATATTCTCAGGATGGTGACCCAGGCCGCGAGAGCCATCGCGCGGATTCTGGGTCTCAAACAGGCCGGGCAATACCAACAAGCTCTCTTGCAGATCGACCAAGCCCTACAGGAATTCCTGGGACTGAGCGCTAGTTTGGCGGCGCAGCTCTCGGCGAACGAACTGATCACGACATGCAGATTCGGCAGCGCATTGGACAAGGATAAGGCCTTGCTGCTCGCGACGCTCTTACGGGAGGAAGGAGACATCTACGCGGCTGAGAGCCGACCGAAGGAAAGCCACGAGCGGTACTACAAGTCGCTCAGCATCGCGCTTGAAGCACTGCTTGAAGGAGACATTCCACTCTGCCGTGGGTATCTTGATCTGGTAGAGTCGTTGACAGCCGGGTTGAATGACGAAAAGGTCGACCCTGACCTCAGGTATGACTTATTCCGGTACTATGACAAGCTGGGAGACGCCGCTAAAGCAATGCACTATTCTCGCGGCTGGTAGCGAACCGCGGACCAGGGGCAAACATTCGCAAAGCATCGGCCGACGGACCGTCGCGCGAAAAACGCGTCATTTCCAGGAGCGCGTATCTCACGCAGTTGCGGCTTCGCGGGCTAGCTGGCTGCTGTCTCCCGTGGTGGGTCTCCATGTACCCACGGCTTCTGCAAGTCACTCGACATCGCTTGCCGACCTCGATGGAGCGACCATTACGCCCGGCCAAAGGCCGGGCCTTAGCGACGCTCCATTGCCCCGGCCCCCTGAAGGCGAAGGGGGAGTCGCGTTGGGGAGAGGGGCCGGCGGGAGGTCAGCAACGGAGGCGCAATGAAATCATCGTACGTTGAATCGGCTGCGCGCGTCGCCATTGGGTCTTCATTGGGCGTCGCGACGCATCTGGTGGCTCAGATGGTGATCTTATGCGCAGCCAACTCGTACCCCCTCGCAGTCAAGTTGTCTACTGCGGGAAAGAATTGGTCGCCTTGCCCAAAGAGTGTCGCGGCTCGTTCAATCCCGATTGCGTGGATTGACTAGAATGCCGTAGTTGCTTGGCTCGCGACATGAGGAATGACCATGACGAACAGACGATATGCCTTTTGCATCGTATTGACGACGTGCGCGATCTTGAGCGCGTTCTCAAGCGGCTGCGGCGCCCCGGCATCGGTCCAAGCGATCCCGACACCTATGCAGCCGGAATCGCCGGCCGCAACGCCGACTCTCAGTCCTTCTCCAACACCTTCGCCGACGGCCAAGCCGTCTCCAACCCTCACCCCCGTCTCCACTGCCTCACCTGCGACCAATCCGTACGGCACCGTCTCGAAAATCGCATCGCCAGATGGTAGATGGACGGCTGTGGCGGACACGCGCGATGGTTCACTGAATTTGCAGCGCGACGATGGCAAGAGTTTTTCAGTGTTCGCGCCGGGCAGCACCGCACAAGCCGTGAGCTGGTCGCCGGACAGCCGCCGTTTGCTCGTCGTGGAAACGCATTGGCTGCCGCCGCAGCCGGGCGCAGGCGTTGTAGCGACCGAGCCGATCCAGATATGGCAAGTCCGCGTCGAAGCGCATCAGCCCGATCATCCCACGCTGCTGTTCGAGGCAAAGTCCGATCAACGCCAGCCAAATGCGAACCTACCTGAGCAGATCGATTTTGGCGGTTGGGCGCCTAACAGCCGTTACGTCCTCTTCTGGCTTGGTCCGCTTTCCGGGTCCATCCAAGCCGATGGAACGCCGTTGCTCGTGCTCGATGTCGAAACGGGCAAGGCGACGCAGATTGCGGACAGTGCACTCCTCAATTCGCTCTATCAAAGCTGGGCGCCCGATGGATCCGCACTTGCATTTACCGACGGCGGGGACCGTTCCGCTCAAGTCAACAAGTGGCTCGACATTTTCGACGTCGCGACCGGTCAGGTGACCACTGTCATCAGCAAAACCGAGGCGATTCCCGGCAACCTCGCTTGGTCGCCGCGCGGGGACTGGATCGCCTACGCCGCGGTCACCGCGTCGGACAGCGCCAGTGGCGAAGCGGATTACATGGGTTTCGACAATTCCGCCATCTTGAAGCGGCACATGTACCTGCTCGATCCGAAGACGCACGCGCATCATCGGCTGAATCAGGTGGACGCCTTTCAGGACGCGCCGGCGTGGAACCATGACGGCTCGACTTTGTACTACGTACAGCGCGACGGCGACGATATGGTATTGATGGCCGCGAATCCCGCGACTGGGGAAGCGCAAGCGATCGAAGGGTCGCGCCGGCCTGCTCCACACGCGGTCGGCTACTACGGCCAATCGAACTGGGACGATCTGCTCGCGTATCGGCCGGACACGCCTCAAGCGCCTGTACCGAAGCTAGACCAAACTTATCTGGACGCAGGCAGGAATTTCTCGTTGCGGTATCCAGCCGGATGGTACGTGAGCCGGGACTGGAGCACACCCGGCTACCAATGCTTCGCATGTGTAACGCTCAGCCCTTCGCCGGAAACTGACGGGAACGATTTCACTCCATTTGGCGGAGAGGTCTTTGTCTCCATCGAAAGCATGTTCAACCGTCAGAGCGACACCGAATCGCTCCTGCAAGAGTTGACCGCGACTCCCGGCCCCGGTCAGATCTTGGACCGCGGCGCTCGGTTGACGGTTTTCGACCGGCGTACGGAGACGATTGACGGCAAGCCCGCGATTCGCATGGAAACAATGGGCGAGTTTGGGGTGGTCGATCACGTGTTGGTCGTCGAGGACGGTGAACGCGTGTTGGTGCTGCGCGGACGGGGCGACGGACGCTTATTCGATGCGATCGCGCAAACCCTTAGGCTGACGGCCTCGTCAACGCCGATTTCGACACCGATGCCGCCCGTAACCGAATGGCCCATCTATCGACAGAATCAACTCGGCGTTCAAGTGCGTTATCCGACGGGGTGGCAAGTGGACAATTCGAACGGGTCCCCGTATTTTTGCGAGACGCCGCAGGAGCGACAGTGCATCGAGATCGCCTATGACTGGACAAATTTGAAGCAGCCAAGCGACTTTCACCCGGTTTGGGTCGCTCATTTCGTCGAAGACGCTCACCCTGGACGACCGAGACGCTTTCTATGGATTGCTATTCCATTTGCTCGCCGGACCGCTCAGCCCTTCTCAGTTTCTGGAGGAGATATTCATCGTGGGGTTCGGGATGAGTTTTGTCTGGACAGGGCCCACATGGAATCGATAAAGGGCACGATCGAGCTTGTCGACGAACTTCAGCACGAGGCAAGGACACGGACGTAGTCAGGCGCAACGGCAGGCTGGCCGCTGACGCATGTGTGGAAGGGGCGATTAGCGACACGGTCGTCAAGATAGGTCCGACCATGAATTTGTGGCCGCCAAGATACTCGGTGAGACACGCGCGAAATCCACCACAGCCGTAACGGCGGACCTGCACAGAACAATTGCGCGGCAGGCGGCAGCACTAGCACTAGCGTTCTGGTCTGCCGTTTAGCGGGAATGCCTTCTTGCAGCCGTACGCCCCCGCCTCGACCAGGAGAAACCGTGGCGATGGGGCCGGGTTCATTTGACATTTCTGGGCTGCAATGGTATCATCTTTGCCCAGGTCACAGGTCTGGAGCGAACCGCCAAGCCGCGTGGGCATGGCGGCTTGTTTTTGTGACCGCTTCAATCAAAACCAATACAGAAGGGATGTGTTGCCCCGTGGCCGTGAAACTACGAGAAGGCGAGTCCTTCGATAGCCTACTCCGTCGCTTCAACAAAGAAGTGATGGAAGGCGGCGTGATGAAAGACCTGCGCCGCCGCCGCTGGTTCGTCCCCAAAGGCGAACAGCGCCGCATGGATGAGCGGAAGGGTCGCCGCCGCGCTCGGATGCAGCGTTTGCGTCAAGAGCACGACGAAGGCTAGAGAATCAGTTTGGTGCGAACGGGCGTGCGTCGACCAGTCGGAACCGGTCCTGTTCTTGTCAAGAACAAAGGAGAATCCAATGAGTACGCGGCTGTTTGTTGGCAACCTGTCGTACCAAACGACAGAGGACGACCTACGGCAGTTGTTCGCCGGGGTGGCGAGCGTCGCGTCGGTCACGCTGGTGACGGAAAGAGAAAGCGGCCGCTCGAAGGGTTTTGCGTTCGTTGAGATGGCGACGCCGGAGGACGCCCAAAAGGCGATTAGCCAACTTAACGGTCAATCCCTCCACGATCGCACGATCCGCGTGGATCTGGCTCGGCCGCGCGAGGACCGCGCTGGCGGCGGCCCCGGTGACCGGGGCGCACGCCGCGGCGGCGGAGGGGGGGGCCGCGAACGGCACAACCGGTTCTAAGGTCTGACGTACGCTAAGTGCGGGACGGCCTGCGTCCCGTTTCGAGTTCGTCGATCGTTCGCTATTGCTCATTGCAGAGACCGGATCCCAAACCCGTTTTCGCATCCCACGCGAGAACGGGTTTTTCCTATACGGCTGGAAAGGAAGGATCGACACGGATAAGAGCGCCCCACGCAAGGGGGAAAACGCGATCGAACGGCAGATCCGCGAGGCGATGGACCGCGGCGAATTCGACGCGCCGATCGCCAAGGGCAAGCCGCTCGACCTAACCGACAATCCGTTCACGCCGGAGGAATGGCGTCTCGCCTACAAGCTGCTCAAAGACGCCGGGGTCGCCCCGGCCTGGATCGAACAGGACAAGGCGATCCGCCGCGAGACCGACACGCTGGCGCTCTGGCTCGCGCAGCAAGCGCAGTGGCATCAGAGACAATACGCTCGCCTCAAGACGCTGTCGCCGCACAAAATGATTGCCGAACGTGAGCGGCTCTTGGCGGTGCGCGAGCGCACGTGCGAGACCTACCGCAATCGCGCGGGAGCTCTCAATCGCCTGATCGACACTTTCAATCTGCAGGCTCCCTTCGCCAGGCTCCACCACACACGCATCCAGATCGAAGACGAGGTTGCCCGGTTCCTCGAGCGCTGCAAGCCGGAATAAAAAAAGGTTGCCCGGATCGAATTTGGACAACCATCTTTCGTCTCCTCGGCGCTCGACCAGTCCGCCTGCACCATGATTCCTGGGGCTGTCCACGTCTTTTTCGGCAGCCCCTTTGTTTCAGGTCCCCTTTGCCTCGCGCGGAGCCAAACGCGTAATCGCGTGCCAGCGGGTCGGGACCAGCCGGCGCAGCAGCGCACGTTCGTCCTCGCCCAACGCGCCCAGCGCAACCAACAACACGACGTACAGCAAGCCGGCGGCCGGGACGGCCACTAGCAGCGAAACCCGTGACACGAGTCCCCACAGCGCCACCCCCATCACCGCCGCCGAGACGATGGGTCTCCACGCAATCGACCAGAACGGAATCGATGCCAGGTGCCTGCGAACTCCATAGTAGAACGGAATCAACAGCACGATCTCGGACAGAATCGTGACGAAGGCCGCGCCCATGTAGCTGAACGAGCGAATGGCGACGAGATTCGCCGCGACGTTAAAGATCAATCCGATGACGAACGCCTTGGTCAGAAAGCGCTGCTGGCCCAACGCAATCAGGACGTAGTGGGTCACGCTGTTGATGAAGCTGAACGGCAGGAACCAGATCAACACCTGCAGCGCGAGCGCGGAATCGGGCAGGTAGGCGGTGCCGCCGATGATCGTGATGAGCTCGCGCGAGACGAAAATCGTGCCGGCCGTGATCGGCAGCGCGATCCAGAGGAGCAACTTGAGTGAAAGGATGTAGGCGCGGAGCATCGCGTCTTTGGCAGATGCCGCGTATCGGGTGAGCGCCGGAAAGATCGCGAGCGTAAAGTTCGACGGAATAAAGTTCAGATTGTCGATAAAGCTGTAGGCCGTCTTGTAATACCCCACGACGGCGTCGCCTTTGAGCGGCTGCAAGATCAAAACGTCGATGCGAAAAAAAAGGCTGGACAGCAGGTTGTTCAGCATCAACGGATACGATTCGAAGAACATCCACCGGATGAGCGACCGATCGAGCTCCAAACGGGGCACAAAGAGCGATCGCCGGACCAGGTAGTAGAACACGCCAAGCGTAAACAGGTTCGTCGCGATCGACGCGCTCGCCAGCCCGACGATCCCAAAGCCGAGGAGCAGGGCGACGGCCTGAAGCGCGAACGAAAGCACCTGCGTCATGAAATCGACCGCGACGCGGTACTCGAATCGCTCGTAGGCGTTGAACAGAAACGCCAGGGACGCCGAGAGGCTGCTCGGCAGCAGGCCCACCATCAACAACCCAAAGGTTAAGGTCGTGTCCGGGGTTACGTGATAGATCAAGGGCATAAGACCGAACGGGACGAGGGCAAGCGCCCACAAGATCACGCGCAAGACAATGGTGTTCGTCAGATATCGGTTGGCCTGCGTGAGATCGCGCGAAACCTCGCGCGTGACGAGGATGCCGAGCCCAAAGTCGGTGATCGTGCTCGCAAAGAAAAAGACCGTCACCGCCCACGCGTACCGACCGGTCCCGGTCGGTCCTAGAATACGCAGCGAGAGGAGCGCGAGCGCGAACGGAAACGCCTTCATGACGAGCGACGTGGCCATCGGCAGCAGCGAGTTCTTGGCGACCGTTCGGACCTGGGACGCCTCGTCGACATGATAAAAGCGACGCCACGCGAGGTAGGCCAAGCCCAGGAGGAGTACCATCGCGGCGAGAAACGAGCTGATCGCGCCGACCCGGAACGAAAGCGGACTGTACTTGAACCGGATCGTGTGCTCGCCGGCCGGGACCAGGACGGTGCGAAAGTTATAGTCACCCCGCAGCAGCGGCACGTCCTGCCCGTCGATCTGGGCGATCCAGCCGGGAAAATAAGAGTCGGAGAGCACGAGCCAACCGCTGCAAGCTTGAACGCTCTTAACGACGACCTGGCTTTCGTCGTACTGGTCGATCGTCACCGGATCGAGCGTGCAATTGGGACCACCGGCGGAGCGCGTTGCATCGACCACTCCCGCCTCCGCCGGCGGGACCTCGTCCAGCAGCACCTGTTTGGCCGGGTCCAGGCTCTTCATCTGTTCGAGCTGCGCGGCGCGGTCGGCGACGACGCGTGCTTCGGGGACCATGAATGCTCGAGGCAGGACGCGGTCGTTCCGATAGATCTTGATCTCGCCGTCGTACACCAACGTATAGCCCGCGTTCGGGACGGGGCGCTTGGTCAGCACGTATTTGACGTTGAGCAGGTTAAGGATCGGCGACGAGAGAGGGTCGGGTCCGTAGAACGGCGCGATCCGGTTGTCCAGCAGCTCGTCCTGCGGAGCGAGCAGCCCCATCAGGTCGGCATACGTCTTGGGGATGATCGAATCGTAGCCCCGAATATCGTCGATCCCGTAGAACATGCCAACGTTTGGATTGAACACCTTTTCGCCGGGCCCGCCGCGGGCGTCGTAGCTGGTGATTCGATAGAGGGACTTGTCTTGCTACAGGAACGTTACGGCCGGAGGAGTAAAGTCAGCC
>JAMCRS010000252.1 GCA_023380675.1 Chloroflexota bacterium | reverse complement strand
GAGCATGCGATACGTGAGCACCTTGTTCGGATGGGTAATGAATGCCTTGAGCATATCGTACTCGGTCCGCGACAGGTGTACCTCGGTGCCATCCACGGTAACGCGGCGGTGCTCGAGGTCGACCTGGAGACTCCCGGTGCGGAAAACCGCGGCGCTTCCGCTCGACGGCCGCGCCGCATGGCGGAGGGCGACCCGAATGCGCGCCAGCAATTCCTCCACGCCGAACGGTTTGGTCAGGTAATCGTCGGCCCCGCGGTTAAGCGCCGCCACCTTGTCGTGCTCAGCGCCGCGCACCGAGAGAACGACGATCGGTGTATTGTCGGCACCGCGTATCTGTTTAATGAGGTCGAGGCCGTCGATGTCCGGGAGTCCCAGGTCCAGCAGGATGAGATCAGGCCGGCGATTGGCGTGTGCGGCCAAGGCCTGTTCTCCGGTCTCGGCTGCCTCGACCTGAAAACCCTGGTGACTGAGAATGGTGATGACCGCTCGCCGGATGGCCGGTTCGTCGTCGACGACCAGGATGCGAGCGCCGGTGACAGGATTCACTGCGCGGTCTCCCTTTCTGTGGTCTCCGGTGTCTCTGCAAGAGGCAGTGTGAAGACAAAACGGGCGCCACCTTGGCGACGGTTTTCGACCCTGATCGTCCCGCCGTGCGCTTCCACCAGTCCCCTGGCTACCGCCAGGCCGAGGCCGGTGCCCCGCGGCCGCAGACCGGAGCCTTCTACACGGAAGAATGCCTCAAAGACGTGGGGCAGCGCCGCCTCGGGGATGCCCGGGCCCCGGTCTGCCACCTCGACCTGAACGTTGCCATCAACGCACCGCGCGGAGACGCGGATCTCTGCGCCCGCGGGTGAGTATTTCGCCGCGTTCTCCACGAGGGTTGACAGGACTTGGTCGATCTCGGCGCACCGGAGGCAAATCATCCGGTACGTTCACCTCGACCGGGTGCCGGGCCGTGACGAGTCGCAGCCGGCCCAGCACGTCATCGATCAGCGCGCCGAGATCGTAGAAGTCCTTTTGCGGTCGCAGGTTCCCCTTCTCGATGCGTGAGAGGTCAAGCAGGTTGCCGACAATACGGTTGAGGCGCTGCGCCTCCTCTTCAATGGCCTGAGCGAATTCCCCGCGCTCCTCGTCAGTCCAGGCGACATCCTTCTGCCGCAGGCTGCCGGCGGAGGCAATGATGGAGGAGAGCGGCGTGCGCAGGTCGTGCGAGACCGCGTTAAGCAGGGCACTCTTCAGCTCGTCGGTGCGCCGCAAGATCTCCGCCTCGGTCGCCTCACGTCGCAGGCGTTCACGCTCCACGACCATGCCGAGCTGCGCCGAGACCGCGGACAAGAGGCGGTCGTCGGCCGCGCTGAACCGCGCACCGCGCGGAGGCTGGACGAGGAAGATGTCGCCAACGTGGTGGTTGTCGATTCTTACCGGCACCTTGTGCAGCCGATCGCTTGTGGGGATACCGCCCGTGCCCGGCAGGCCTGGTGGCACGATGCGCACCCATCGCCCGGGCGAACCACGGCGATCGGCCGTCGGCTGCTGGCCCTCGCTCAGGACGCGAGTGCGCACCCGGATGATCGAGGAGACCCGCTGCAGGGACTCGGCATCGCCCGCATTGGCTTCCACTGCCTTGCCGGAGTGAGGCATGAGTCTGATGGACACCGCCGCGAGTTGTAGTTCCTCGCGTAACCGCTCGGCCACGGCGCGCAAAGCATTACTGATGTCCGGCCCGCCCATCAGCCGGACGACGTCGTAGAGTACGACGGCTTCGCGCTCGCGTTGTTTGGCCTCGCGCGCCCGATCCCGCTGCTGAGCCGCCAGTTGTCCGGTGACGATGGCGGTAAGGAGAAACAGAACGAGCGCTATCCACTCCGCGGGATCGGCAACAGTGAAGGTGTACCTCGGGTGCACGAAGAACCAGTCGAACGTCAGGAAGGCAGCAACCGAGACAAGGATAGCCGGTCCCCTACCGAAGGCAAAAGCAATGGCTAGCACAATGACCAGATACAGCATCGAGATGTTGCCGATGGAGATGTGCTCCAGGGCCAGGTGAATGAGAGCGCTCATCACCGCTACGCCAGCCAAGCCGGCGAAGTAGCCTACCCAGGGCATGCGGCGCAGCTGCGACAAACGTCTCACGAAGGACACAAAAGCACCTTTCCCAGGGGCATCACCCGATTCTCACACCCGGCAGGTGACACCACACCGTGTGCTGGTGGTTGCGGCGAGACGATGCATCGTCATTCGCTGCAAGCCAATTGCAGTTCTGATTATAGCATTGAGAGTAGGCCCGTCGATTACCCGCTGCTTTCCGGGGGGGCCGCACGCTCTACATGAATGAATCGACCGCAGCATGTTGATGGCAGATTCTTCTGCTGTGCCAATTGGGAGGCGGGACAATTCCTCTGGCGAGCAGAAGACCGAAGGTGACGTTATTGCCGCTGAGCAGCGAGCCTTCGTGGTATGCCCCCATTGAGATGGATCTTGCCATTGGCTCTTGTATTTCGTAATAATTTTGTATATAATTATCTTAATTCAAGAAATT
>JAMCRS010000251.1:2946-4364 GCA_023380675.1 Chloroflexota bacterium | reverse complement strand
GATAGCGGATGATGAAGCCGTCATCCGAATGGGGCTGCGTGCAATGCTGGAAGACGCCGGCCACAGCGTCGTAGGAGCGGCGACGAATGGGCGCTCTGCCGTCGTGATGGCAGAGATCGAAAAGCCCGAGTTGATCGTGATGGATATCAAGATGCCGGACATGGACGGATTGGAGGCCGCGCAACGCATCATGACCAAGCGGCCGACGCCGATCGTCATGTTGACCGCGTACAGCCAGCGCGAGCTGATCGAGCAAGCCAAGGCGGCCTCGGTTTTCGCCTATCTCGTCAAACCGGTCAAGGAAGAGATGTTGGAACCGACGCTCCAACTCGCCGTGTCGCGCTTCCGTCAGTGGAAGGCGCTCCGTAAAGAGGCGGAAGATTTGAACGCGAGCCTCGTCGCACGCGAGGTGGTCGAGCGGGCCAAGCGAGTCTTGATGGAACGCGAAGGTTTGAGCGAAAAGCAGGCCTTTCTCAAGATACGCAATCAAAGCCGGGCGCGGCGGGTGACGATGGAAAAGACGGCTCAAGCGATCTTGAGAGCAAAGGCGCCGTCCGAGCTGATCTCCCGGCCCGGTTCCCCAAAGGCAAGGCCAGGCGCGGCCGCGCGCGAAACCTAGCTTGTGATGCCTCGCCTGCCAGGCGAGACCTGGGAGATGGCAGAAAAGGACGCTTGACAACAATCACAAATGTGCTATAATCGCTCCAATTGAATAGCCCGAATGCGTTGACGCATTCTATTGATGGCCCAGAGGCCCTCGGACAGATTCTCTACCGTCCGAGGGCTTGTTTTTTTGGATTCGGGAAGAGGTGTCCCAAATGGATACAACATCTTTTTTGCTGCCGCTTACGGTAATGCTGATCGGATCTCAAGTCGCTGCCGCGCTCAGCCACAAAGCCAAGTTGCCCACCGTCTTCGGAACGCTGATGGTGGGACTACTGGTCGGGCCTTCCGTGTTAGGCTGGGTGAGCGATTCACAGTCGCTCGCGGACCTAAGCCAGATCGGAGTCCTGATCCTCATGTTCCTTGCCGGCATCGAGACGGACATGACCGCGATGCGCAAGCTGGGAACGGCCGCCTTTCTGACCGCCGTGTGCGGCGTCATCCTGCCATTCGCCGGCGGCGTCGGGTTGTCGATGGCGTTTGGACTGCCTCTCAAGTCGAGCTTGCTGATCGGGGCGATCCTCACCGCGACGAGCGTAAGCATCACCGCTCGGACCCTCCAAGAACTGGGACGGCTGCAGTCCCGTGAAGGCACGATCATTCTTGGGGCGGCCGTGATCGACGACGTTCTGGGGATCCTGGTACTTTCGGCCGTCATGAGCATGGAAGGCACCGGGGAAGGCTCGTGGGCGATCCTCAAGATGGTCCTGTTCTTCCCCTCTGCGCTTGCGCTGGGTTACTTTGGCATGCCGACC
>JAMCRS010000251.1:0-2895 GCA_023380675.1 Chloroflexota bacterium | reverse complement strand
GAGGCGGGGCTGGCGATCGTCTCGGGGATCGTGCTGCTCTACGCCTGGTCGTCCGCGGTGATCGGTGGAATGGCGGCGGTGACGGGCGCCTACCTCGCCGGCTTGCTCGTCGCACGCACGGAGATGAAAGAGCGCGTGAACCAGGGAATGAGCGCGGCAGGATACGGGTTTTTCATTCCGCTCTTTTTCGTCGGCATCGGCGTCCAGACCCGCGCCGTATCGCTTGGAGCCATGCCTGTTTTTACGACACTACTCATCGTCCTGGCCGCGGCCTCCAAAGGGATCGGGTGCTGGTTTGGCGCGCGCGTGAGCGGATGCACCTCCTTGGAAGCGTTGAGGATCGGGACCGGGATGATCACGCGTGGCGAAGTCGCGCTGGTCATTGCGACGATCGGGCTGCAGTCCCGCATCATAGACGAAGGCATATTCTCGGCGACTGTAGTGATGACGCTGGTGACTACGATCGCGACGCCAGTCCTGCTGCGGTTTGTTTTTGCGCTGCCTCGGCCGGCGCGAGTGCCGAGTCAGGAAGTCGAGGCGGAGGCCGGGGGCGGGCTTTTGCCGGTATAAGGAGGCGCTGTGTATTGCATTCACTGTGGTCGCTCGCTGCCTGGGGGCGCGCGCTTCTGCGCCCGCTGCGGACACGCAGTGATCGAGGACGACAATTGGCGGGAGCGGGGGATGCTGGCTTTGGACCAGGGACGGATCGCACAGGCGGTCGAATCGTTTCAGGAGGCCTTGGCGGAGTCGCCCGACGACGTCCGCACCCGCGTGGCGCTCGCCACGGCCTATCTTCGACAGCGCGACCCGCAGACCGCCGAATTGCATTTGAGGCGCGCGATCCAGCTGCAGCCGTCGTCTGCGACGGCGCACGCGCTGCTGGGAAGCACGCTGCTGTTCCAATTCAGGATCGACGACGCGCGGGAAGAACTGGATACGGCGCTGCGCCTGGACCCCGCCGACTTTACGGTCAGGCTCGAGCGCGCGCGTTTCTTCTACCGCCTCGGTTTCTTCCAGGAGTGCACCCGGGAACTGGAAAACGCGACGCAGCTGCAGGCTCCAGACGGCGCCGCGCTGTACTACGTCCGACAGTTGCTGAACGACGCGCGCGCCCGGTCGCGTCGAGGTTTCGCGCGGACGCCGCTGCCGTTCGGATTCGCGGGGTAGGGAGGATCACGATGCTGACGACCATCTTGCTCGGGACGATGCTCGTGGTGATGCTGATGCGAGTCGCCGCGCCGCTCGGCCAGAAAACCGAGGGACACGTGCTGGACCAGGTATGGCTGTCCTTCCGCGAGCGCCTTCTTCTGCAGCGCACGAACATTTACGCGATCGGCGTGGTGCTGGTACTCGGCGCGGTCGGCGGATGGGTTTCGACGACGTTCGAATTGCTCGAGATTCTTCTCGCCTTCGCCATCCTGATGATCCCGACCCGATACGTCCTGACGAGCGAAGGGATCGCGCTCAACAACACGCTCTTTCGGCGCTGGGACGACTTTGCCGACTACAAGCTGAAGGGGATTCGCGTTCATCTAGTCCCCCGCGGCCGCGCTCGGGCATTCACTCTATTCGTGCCGCCGGGCGCTCAGGGCGAGGTGCTCAAGATCGTACGGCGCAAAGTGAACCAGTAACAGAATACAGTCGGCCCCGGCCGCCGAGACCGCAACGGAAAGGAGGCGCTTGACAACCTGACCCATTCTAGTTCTCTATGCGATCTGACAGGCCCGTACGCCTGTCGGTGCAATCGTGATACATCCTCGGTCGCAACGCTGCGCCCCCTGGAGCCCCGATGCCTCCCAAAAACCAAAACCTTTTAGGAGGATCCCATGTGGAAGTCTGAATGGCTTCGCGCCGTCGCGATCCTGGCCGCGATCGGACTGGTCCTATTCGCGATGGCTCAGCTCCATCCCGCTCCCGCATCCCCCACGGCGCCCGATCCAAGCGGCATCACGACTGGTTCGGGTAAGGATCTCGCCGGCGTGGCGCCCGGCACCTTGACGGGAGATGACTTTAAGAACGCCGGCAGCACAGAACCGTTCGCGGTGAAGCTGGCGGACCTCGTCAACCAAAATCGCCTCGGCATCAATTTCGTATGGACTCTCGTCGCCGGCTTTCTCGTCATGTTCATGCAGGTCGGCTTTGCGCTCGTCGAGACCGGCTTCTGCCGGGCTAAGAATGCCGCGCACACCATGATGATGAATTTCGCCATCTACGTGCTCGGCATGACGGGCTATTTTATTGCAGGATTTGCAATCCAATTTGGAGGGGTAGGCCTGATCGGCATCCCCAATCTCGGGGGCGTCGGGCTGCTCAACAGCGAGTTCGCGGTGCACCTGGGCAACGTCGACTGGGGCTTGTTTGGAACGAAAGGATTCTTCCTCGCCGACGGGACTTATGACGTCGCGGTAGCAGTCTTGTTCCTCTTCCAGATGGTCTTTATGGATACGACCGCGACGATACCGACCGGCGCGATGGCCGAACGCTGGCGCTGGCTCCCGTACTGCGTTTACGGACTCTTCATCTCGACGCTCGTCTATCCCGTCTACGGGAACTGGGCCTGGGGCGGCGGCTGGCTTTCGCAATTGGGCAAGATCGGCCTCGGCCAGGGGTATGTCGATTTCGCCGGCAGCGGGGTCGTGCACGCGGTCGGCGGATGGGCGGCTCTGGCCGGCGCCATGGTGCTCGGGCCGCGTATCGGGAAATTCAACAAGGATGGAACGCCGAACGCCATGCCCGCGCACGATCTCGTGATGGCGTTGACTGGAACGTTCATCCTCGCCTTCGGCTGGTTCGGTTTCAATCCAGGCAGCACGCTCGGCGCCTCGGGCAACGGCGACCTCCGGATCGGCATGGTCGCGACCGTGACGATGCTCGCGTCCTTGCTAATCCACGTCT
>JAMCRS010000250.1 GCA_023380675.1 Chloroflexota bacterium | reverse complement strand
AAGCCCCCGGCGCTCACCTGGAGGAAGGTGCCGGAGGGCTGCATCGCCTGGCCGTAGTTCGGATACGTCCCGGTGTTGCTCGTCCCGGCTCCCCAGCAGGCGACACTCCCATCCGTCTTGATCCCGCAGGTGTGAGCGAGTCCCGCGCTGATTCTTTCGGGCAGCCGAGAGCCACTCACCTCCTCACCCGAAGTGAGTGTCCCGCCCTCCGCGGCGGCGGCTCCAGGGATCGATAGTGCGAGCAGGATCAACGCGCTCAGGAAGGAAAAACGCAGCCAGTGTTTGGGGTTCATGTTCGTTTCCTCCAAGATTGTGTCCGTCGAAGAAGGGTTGCTCGGCTGAGGGCTTGTTCATCCCGCTTTGTTACTTGTCTTCCTCTTCCGGCGACGGCTCGCCCTCCGGGGATTCGAACTGTGCGACATAACGCTTGATGAAGGCAAGGAGCTGACGCTCGTCGGCGATGTAGGATGCCGTGTCGCTCTGCAGATGTTGGATGCGGGCGTGCCAGCGGGGCGCTGCCGGTGGACCGTCCTCCCCGGTCATGGAAGGCGTCTCCGCGGCGGGTTCTAACCAAAAGCGAATGACAAAGGTGTTCTGGGGCTGCGAGCGGTGATCGCACATTCAGAACCTCCTCGGGAAATAAAAAGACTGCTTTTCTGAAAAGCAGTCTATCATACGGGTGTCAAAAAAGTATCACAAGCGGGCAAGTCTTGCGATTAGAGACGGGGCAGCGAACGCAAGGTCCAGGAGTCCAGGTAACGCCGGCGCGAATCGGGATCAGAGATACGGTCCGCCTTGGCCTGCAGTTTTGCCTCGGCCTCATTCAGAGCGTTGGCAGCTTGTTCAGTTCGGCCCAAGGCAGCCAGCACAAGCGAATGGGCGAGGTAGACTGCCTCTTCGGGTCCCTCGATGCCTTCTTGTTCTCGCAGCACCTCTATGGCTTGGCACGAGTAGCTGCAAGCTAGTTTAGGGTTGCCAAGTTTCATCTGGGCCAGTGCGGTGAGAGCCAAGCCAAAAACGCGACCGTGCACGGCTCCAATTTCTACTGCCAACGAGGTCGCTCCACGGCTCTCGCCAAGAGCAGTCTCCGGTTCATTATTGATCAAGTGTAGCCATGCGAGGACGTTTAGCGCGGTCACCTGGCAGGAGCGGTCACTGATTTGCTGTGCCATAGCCAGCGAGCGGCTGGCGGTCGTGAGTGCCTCGTCGACACGTCCCAAGCCGGCGAGGGCGCGAGCGAGATGTGCCAGTCCCTCTGCTAGGCCGCTCTGGTAACCGATCTTTTCCTGGATCGCGAGCGATTGGCGGAGCAGTGATTCCGCGCCCGCATAGTCGCCGAGTGCGACGCGCGCGATCCCTGAGTTGGCGAGCGACGATGCTTCCCCGCGGCGACTCCCGGTCGCGCGCTGCAACAAAAGCGAATGCGAATACGAGTCCAGAGCAGCTGTAAAGTCGCCTCGCAGGTAAAGCAACGTGCCCAGGTTGTTCAGAGCATATGATTCGGCCACCTGGCTGCCAATCTTTTGTGCAAGCGCCAGAGCATCCCTCAGGTACTTGTCTGCCTCCGGCAACCGATTCATCCGGGTGTAGAGTATGCCCATATCGATCCGATCCAACGCTTCGCGATCTACTTGGCCTAGACGAGAGTGAAGCGCGAGCGCTTGTTGCCTGTAGTCTAGCGAGCGTTCGTAATCGGCGATCAGGTAGAACGTGTAGGAGAGTACGCTCAGGACTTCGCCGCGCGCGGCGGGGTCGGCCGGCTCCAGAGCGAGTGCGGCCTGAAGCGCCCTGTTCGCTGCCTCGAACTCGCCTCGAAAGTAACGCGCGAAACCGATCTGGGTGAGGAAATGGCACCTGGCCGAAATATCGTCGAGCCGGCTCGCCAGAGCGACACCCTCTTCGCCCACGGCGATGGCTTCCGCGTAATGCCCGTCCAAATTGAGGTAGCGAACTCGTTGAGCTAATGTCTGCAGCCGCAAACATTCATCCCGACTAGCCTCCGCCAAGGCCGCCGACGCGGACAGATCAGCATCCCGCTCGGCCAGCCGCCCCTGGAGAAAGCGCTGATAGGCTCGGTCCTCCAACACTCGAGCGCGCTGCGTCCTCCGATCCAATCGACTGCGGCCGGGATCGAGGCGGTCCAACAGGTCCAACATCCGACTCTGGTGTTCTTCAGCTTCCCGCCAAGCGAATAGCGATTTGGCCCGCTGCGCCGCCAAATCATGATAGTGCAGCGCTTTTTCCAGGTTGCCACCCGCTTCAAAATGATGAGCCAAAGTGCTTGCCAGTTCTTCTTGCGGCTCGCCGCGCAGATTCTCCAGCGTCTCCCCGATGATTCGGTGTAGATATCTACGGCGTTGGTAGTTCAGGCTTGTGTAAACGACCTGATGAATCAGGGAATGCGCGAACTCGTACTCGTGACCGGCGATGCTGTTTCCCTCTCGCAAGAATCCGCGGTGCAGCAGCTCGTCGATGGCATCAAGCGCGGATTCCTCCTTCCCGCCCTCGGCATGGTAGACGAGATCGAAATCGAACATGCGGCCGGCCACCGCCGCGCACTCGGCGATCGCGCGCGTTGGCGCGCTGAGGCGGCCAAGGCGTACGCGGATCAGCTCACGCACCGTGTTCGGCACCGGCAGAACCACGTCACGCCACGGGTTTTCAAGTTCACGAAGGGTCTCTATGAGGAAGAGGGCGTTGCCCTCCGTGTGGGCGTACAGTTGACGGACCCGGTCCGCATCGGCCTGGCTCGCAGAGGCGTCGCGAGCCTGACCGCTCAGACGAAAAACCAACTCGGCGACGTCATCGCTGGAAAGCCGCTTGAGCAGCAATTGTTCGGCCCAGCTTTCGCTGGCAAGCTGTGACCTCATCGTCGTCAGTGGGTGCGACGGGTTTAGTTCTTCGGGGCGATAGGTGCCAAGAATCAGCACTCGCATATCGCGAGCCTGGCGCGCCAAATAGTGCAGCCCCGCGATCAACGAATCGGTCGCCCAATGCAGGTCCTCGAGTACGACGAGAAGGGGGACATGCGTGGCGAAATGGCGGACAAAAGCGGCCACGGCGTGAAATAGAATCGCCTGGCGCTCCCGGCGCGGGTCGCTGGACGGATATTCGCGGCGGCGCGATGGCGTGGCCATCTCGGGGATGAGACGCGCGATCTCAGCGCGAACCCAGTCCGGCAGTCCACGCGTCCCCCCCTCTTGATTCATGGCGAGTAAATCGCGCAATACCTCGGCCAAGGGTTGATAGAGAAGAACACGTTCCGGTTCGCAGCAGCGTCCGCGCGCGACCATTCCCCCGTTCCAGTGCACGACCCCGGAGAATTCTTCGGTCAAGCGCGATTTGCCGACACCCGCCTCGCCGCCAATCAGGACCAAGCCGCCATGGCCGGATCTTGCCTGATCCCAACTTTGCAGCAGTGTTTTGCACTCGGCCTCTCTCCCGACGAAAGGGGGATGCTCCAGAAGAAGCGAAACGGGCGTCTGTCTGGATGGACGGGGCGCGGGCATCTCGTCGACCGGTTCACGTCGCCAACTTGGTCCGAGCCACTGGTCACATAAGGCGATGGTCTCCGGAGTCGGTTCGGTCCCCAGTTCGGCGCGAATGACCTCGCGACACCAGCGCGCTTGGCGGAGGGCCTCGGCGCGCTGGCCGAGTTGTGCGTAGAGGCGGATGGCGGTGCGCTGGATATCTTCTTGCAGCGGGTCGCGGGCTAGGATCATGCCGATGTAAGGGAGGGCTTGCTCCGGCTGAGGGGAGGAGGTGTAGGCCGTCACGAGCCCTTTGAGGGCTTTCAAATAGAGTTCTTCCAGACGGTAACGCTCTTCGACGCACCAGTCATCGTAGAAACCTTCCAGGAGATCGCCGCGCCACAATTCGGCGGCGCGCCGCCAACGATCGATGGGGGAAACGCCGTTTTGCGGCTGGGGTGTCAAAAGAAGCTCTTGAAAATCGGCGACGTCGAGCCAAAAGGGGCTTGCAGGGTTGAATTGAATCGAAGACGAATCGGCGATGAGGTAAATGTCGTCGACGAGCAGGCGACGGATGCGCCAGAGCGCGGTGGCAAGCGACCGACGCGCCCGGGTATCGCCGAGATCGCCCCAGAACAGAGTCGCGAGCTCATCGCGCGAGTGAGGACGGGCGCGCCGAAGAACGAGATAGGCCAGAAGAGATTGGGTCTTGCGTGTGGCGAGGGGAGGTAACGCAAAATCGCCCCGACGAAATTCCGGCTGTCCAAACAGACGGATTTCGAGGATCGCCGGCGGACTGGAGTCAGACGGAGGCGGCGAGGCTACAGAAGCAGGTGCCTCGGGACGAAGCTTGTCGACCATCTTGCCGCGCTTTCCGCGAAAACGGCCGGGGTCTGGCTGCCGTAATGTCTACGAAACGCAGAAATAGGTTCGGGTATTGCAGAATCGGCGATGGCAGGCTAGTGCTTCTGGTCAATTGAAGGACAGACCCTCTTCGTCTAGTCCTATGTATAACTATAGCACAATCAGAGGTTGTCGTCAAAAGCAGCACGGCGGAGTGTGTGGATTAACCACTCGAACTCGCGTTTTTTCGCGAATTGAGTACAATGGCGCCATCCTCACTCTGGGAGATGCGCCATGGGCAAGCGCCGCTTCAAGGCTCTCGGGCTCGGCTC
>JAMCRS010000249.1 GCA_023380675.1 Chloroflexota bacterium | reverse complement strand
ACTTGATTTTTGAATCACAAGTGCTATAATATCGCCGCTTCGGAGAGACTCTTAAGGAAGGAGACTCGTGCGCCATGGCTGCTGAAGCCAAGACGAATGTCAATCCCCCACCGACGATGCCCCCTCTCACGCGCCGGGAATTCCTCAACTATGCCTGGTTAGCCAGCCTCGGATTCGTCATGGTCGTTGGAATGGGCGGAGCGACGTTCTTTTTTGCGTTTCCGCGATTCAAGGCCGGTGAGTTCGGCGGCATTTTCGATTTGGGTCCGGCCGGTGACGTCCTACCCAAGCCGACCGATCCGCCGATCCACAACACGGACGGTAAATTCTGGCTTTCGAACGTGAACGGAATGATCATAGCCCTCTACGACGTCTGTGTCCACCTCGGCTGCCTCTATCAGTGGCAGCCGGTGACCGGGCGTTTCGAGTGCCCGTGCCACGGTTCCAAGTACCAAAAGAACGGGACCTATATCGAAGGTCCCGCGCCGCGCAGCCTCGACCGAATGGTCGTGTCGTTCGAGCCGCCCGGCGGTACGCCGGTCGCGACCACCGATGCCAAAGGCGACCCACTCGCGATTCCGAGCGATACGAAAGTCGACCTGGTCGTCAATACCGGCAAGATCATACTCGGTGCGACGCACGGCTAGTTCTTGGACATACCCACTGCCGCCATCATCTTAGGAGGGAGAGAGCATGTTTGAACGGAATGGGCACCGCGGCCCCCTCGCCGCCGCTGCCGAGAAGATACGGGAGCGGCTGCCGGTCGGGGTCAAGAACGCGCTGCCGCTGGTCGGCGAAATTCGCACCCAAGAAGGCCGCCAGCATCTCAGACAGCAGTCGCGCGACGCGGGCTTTAGGATCGCGGACGACACGATGCGCGCGGTTTCCGCCGGCATGGGCATCGCCGACGTACGCGCCATGTTCCGCGGCGACCCGCCGATCGAAAAGCCCAACCCGCGCTACAAAGTCTTTACGAATGCATTTGTCGCTCACATTCGCCCACGCTATTACGAACGCTCGTCCACAAAGATCACGCACACCTTCGGCCTCGGTTTCCTCGCGGCCTTTTCGTTCATCGTCGAAACGATCACCGGCTTGATCCTGATGGTCTTTTACATCCCGTCGCAGGACCAAGCCTATCAGTCGATGGTCAAGATCATCTCGGAGGTCCCGTTCGGGCAACTGATGCGCGATATTCACCGCATCGGCGCCGAGGTGATGGTCATCGTCGTCGCGCTCCACATGCTGCGCGTCTATTTGACCGGCTCGTTCAAGCACCCGCGCCAGTTCACGTGGGTCACCGGCGTCGTCCTCTTGATCCTGACCCTCGGACTGTCCTACTCGGGCTATCTGCTCCCCTGGGACCAGTTGGCCTACTGGGCCGTGACCATCGGCACGAGCATGGCCAAGTCCGCGCCGCCCAAAGAGTTCATGGGTTATATCTCGAACCTGCTCCTGCGCGGCGGCGATACGATCGGGCAGAACGGTTTGCTCCGCTTTTACCTCGGACACGTGATCCTGCTGCCCCTCCTCGCGATCATCTTCATTTCAGTGCACTATTATCGCGTTTCGCGCCTGCACGGGATCAGCCTCCCGGCCGGCGAAGAAGAATCGCCGGACCCGGCGGTGCGCAAGGCCGCGAAGGAAAAGTACGACTACTTGCCGGAAGTTCTGACCAAAGAGCTGATGTGGACCGCGATCGGCGTGTTCGCGTTCGTCGCCTTCGCCGCGTTCGCATTCCACGCTCCGTTGGAGCACCACTCCGACCCGTTCCGTACGCCGCTGCACACGACCGCGCCCTGGTACTTTTTGTGGATCCAGGGGATGTTGAAGGACCCGTTCGTCCTACCGGTCCTGCGGTGGATCGACAACACCTTTGGTCTGTCGATCGTCAAGAACTGGTACGACAGCCCGTCGGTGCAGGGTGTGATCCTGCCGACGGTGATCTTCGTCATACTTTTTGCCGTCCCGTACATCGACGAGTTCTGGGACCGGCTCTGGGGGCGCACGTCCAGCCGCCTCGGCCGGAACCGCAAGCTCGGCATCAGCCTCGGCTGGCTGTCTGTCGGACTCCTCATTCTCTTTTCGTACTTTGGCACGCCGCTGTTCGCCGTGACGGCGCCGCCGGCGGTCGAGATCGGTCAGGCGTTCATGCCGGAAGAGTGCGTGCTCCCGCCGATCCCGTTGATTGCGGAGGACTGCGGTCAGGTGCGCCACCTGGGTTACGCCGGCTTGACCAACGGGACGTATGACCTGGCCCAGTATGCGACGCCGGCCCCTTACGCCAACCCCTTCGACAGCATGCTCGCTCAAATGCAGCAGCGCATCTCCGAACAGGCCGCCGTCGCTCAGCAGACGAACGGCACTGCCGGGCTCAAGGACGCCAAGGGCACCCTCACGATCGAAGACTGGCAGTCCGACCTGAAGAAGGTCACGCTGCACATCGCGTGGACGCCGGTGACCGCCGGGGACACGGGGACCTACGACAAAATCATCTACCTGCATCGAGACTCGGTGTACGAATAGCCGCGGTCTCAGGAACGAGCAACGACAATGTCAACACAACTCAAGATTCTGGTAGGAATGATCTTCACCCTTTTGACGTGCGTCCCGCTCGCGGTGATCGCCGTGAACGACCTGGGGCACGACATCGGGGTCGTTCCGTCGACGCAGGAGACCGGCATGGACGCACGCGCGGCCGACCTGACCGGCCGCCAGATCGAAGTGGGCGCCGATCTATTCGGTCAGTACTGCTACAGCTGCCACGGCACGCACGGCGAGGGCATTCCGCAGCTCGCGCCGACGATCAATCGCAAAGACCTCCTGGACGGCCGCCGCGAGAAATCGGTTGGGTGGTCCGGCAGCGTCGAAGGCTTTATCAAGGACACGATCTCGGCTGGCCGTCCGATCCAGTCGCGGCCTGACCTCTATTCTGCGCACATGCCGACCTGGAGCCAGGAGTACGGCGGACCGCTCCGCCCCGACCAGATCGACTCGCTCGTGGCGTTCGTGATGAACTGGCAGGATCAGGCGCCTGAAGTGAATGCGTGGCCGCCTCCCGGGACGCCGCAGCCGACCGCGACCCCCGGACCCAGCCCGACGCCGGCGCCGCTAAAGGCGGGTATCAATGCGACTTGCCAGAATGTCCCGGCCGAGTACGCCGGTTTAAAGCCACCCTACGCACTGACCGATCCGGGTGCGATCTCGGCAGGCAAGCAGACGTACGACGACAAGTGCGCGGCGTGCCACGGCCCGCAGGGAAAGGGCGACGGCCCGGCCGCCGCCGCGCTCAATCCCAAACCGGCCAACTTTACCGACAAGGCGTTCATGCAAGGAATTCCGGTCGACTGCCAGTTCTATCGGATATCCGAAGGGGTAACCGGCACCGGCATGCCGCCGTGGAAGGCGCTGGGACAAGACACCATCTGGAAGGTGCTGATCTACGAAAGGTCGCTTTCCGGAGTGCAGTAAGATGAATCAACCCTGCGAGGCTACGAAGCTCGCAGGGTTTGTTTCTGAACCCAAATTATTGACCTTGTTGGCACGATGTGTTATGATTGCTCCAGCTTCGCAAGGAGAATGCTTCACAACGTGCTGTCTCGTCTCGTCCGACTCGTCCTCATCCTCATCGCCCTCGGCGCCCTCGCCGGTCTGTCGTCGACCGTTTCGGCCTGGATGGTGGCCGATTCCCCCGCTCCCGCCCCGCTGCCGCCGCGCCTGATTCCCGATACCGACGTCAACCCGTACGGCGCGAATTTTTTCCTCGATCGCGAAGTGGAAGACTGGAAGCGCGATCGCACCGTCCGCATGGCGCACGACGCCGGCATCGTTTGGGCCAAACAGCAGTTCGCGTGGGAAGACATCGAAAAGCGCAAGAACCAATTCGACTGGACCAAGTACGATCAGATCGTCGCTACCTTTGAAAAGTACGGTCTACAGATCATCGCCCGGCTCGACCGGCCGCCGGCCTGGGCGCACAAAGACAATACCATACCGCAGGGCCCGCCCGACGACTACGCCGACTATGGCGATTTCGTCGACGCGTTCGTGCGCCGCTACCAGGGGCGGATCCACTTTATCCAGGTCTGGAACGAGCCGAACATCTACCCCGAGTGGGGCAATCAGCCGGTCGACCCGAGCGCATACGTCCAGCTCCTCAAGGTTGCATACACGCGCGCCAAAGCCGCCGATCCGACCATCCGCATCCTCTCGGCGCCGCTCGCGATCACGACGCCGGGCGAGCCGTGGGCGCCCGGCTCGAGCCAGTGGCGCGCCATGGATGATCTGGCATACCTCGACGCCATGTACAAGGATGGCGCCAAAAGCTATTTCGACATCCTGTCCGCGAATGCCTTTGGCCTGAGCGCCTCGCCCGACGATCCCCCCGATCCATCCAAGCTGAATTTCGAGCGAGTGGCGCTCGACCGCCAGACGATGGTCAAGTACAACGACGCGAACAAGGCGGTCTGGATCAACGAATATGGATGGAACGCCTCGCCGTCCGATTTCACGGTGGACAAGCTGACCTGGGGCCGCGTGACGGAGCAGCAGCAGGCGGACTATACGGTCAACGGCATCCGGGATGCAAGAGACAAATGGCCGTGGATCGGCGTCTTCAATATCTGGTACTTTCGCCAGGTCGGCGATATCACGCCCGACCGCTCGGACTATTACTTTCGCATGGTCGACGTCGATTTTACGCCGCGCCTGGTCTACTTGCGTCTGAAGGACGCGGCCACGTTCCCGGCCGTCGCGGAGCCGGGCCAGTTTCAGGAGACCGACCCGTCCGTCAGCCTGACCGGAAGCTGGCTGCCGTACCTCAATGCCGCCTCCAGCGGCGGGCGTGAGCTGGTGACACGGCAGCCGGGCGCCCGCGCGTCCATCCGCTTTTGGGGCGACGGCATTCAGCTCCTCATGCGGCGCGGCGCGACGCTGGGCCGGGCCTGGATCACGCTGGACGGCAAGCCGGTCGACGATCTGCCATTGGATTCGAACGGCAATAGCTACGTAGAATTGTCGTCGCCAAACGACGAATATCAGGTTCACGTGCCGGTGGCGCAAGACCTCACCCGCGGCACGCATACGGTTGAGGTAGTAGTCGGGCAGAGCGGCGAGGTTTCGCTCGACGGTTTCGTCGTCGACGCCAACGGGCTGCACGAGTTCCCGTGGCTCTTCGCCGCCGGCTTTGCCGGCGTATTGGTTTTCGCACTCCTGCTGTTCTTACTGAGCCTGCTGCGCGGACGCCGTCATCCGACGGAAGAGAACACGCATGGAAAACCAGCGTCTGCTTAGAATACTCCTCGTCCTGCTCATTATCCTCGCCTCTGTGTTCCTCGCTGAGATGTTGTGGCAGTTTCTGAGCGGCTATGCGGATTTGATTCTGCTCTTTCTCCTGGCCTGGCTCATCTCCTTCGTCCTCAATCCTTTGGTCCATCAGTTGAGCGAGCATCCGATCCCGCGGATGCTGATCAAGGCGCTCGAGCCCCGGATCGGGCCGGAGCGCGCGCGAGCCTGGCGGGCCCTCAAAATGCCGCGCGCGACTGCGGTCGTGATCGTCTACCTGTGCCTCCTTCTGACGGTGATCGTCCTCGGCGCCGTGCTGACGCCCATCGCCGTGACACAGCTTTCGCAGCTGACGAACCGGATGCCGGAATACGTGGCGCGTGCGCCGGAGGCGAGCGGCTGGGCGCAGTCGCAATTGTCGCGTCTCGGGATCAACCTCAAGGTACAGGACGCCGTGAATACGGCCGTGGCCGGCCTGCAGGGCTATGCGGCGGCGCTGATCCAAAACGTCCTCGGCATCTTTACCAGCGTCGTCAGCATCCTGGCCAATTTCTTTTTCGTCTTCATCCTCGGCTTTTACATCACGTTGGACGGACCGCGCCTGGGCAAAAGCGTTTCCAAATTCATCCCAACTTCGTACAAAGAGGAGATCGAGTTTCTCAGCACGAGCATCGATCGAACGTTCGGCGGTTTCATCCGGGGTCAGCTGCTGCAGGCGCGGTCCGTCCAACGTGATGTAAAAGCCGAGGATGAAGACGAA
>JAMCRS010000248.1 GCA_023380675.1 Chloroflexota bacterium | reverse complement strand
GTTACAGATGTCGTGAAAGACGGCGCCCTCACGCGAGGTGACGACGCCGATGGTCCGCGGAAACTGGGGGAGCGTTCTCTTGTGTTCCGCCGCAAACAAGCCTTCGGCCTCCAACCGGGCGCGCAGCCGCTCGAATTCCTGCCAGAGGGCGCCGGCGCCGGTAAGCTTGATCTCGTCGACGTAGAGCTGAACGTCGCCGCGCGGTTCGTACATCGACACGCGCCCGTGCACCTCGATCGCGTCGCCGTCGGAGGGGAGCTTGAATACGCGCGCGGCGTCGGACCGCCACATGACGCACCGAATGGCCGCCGTGCGGTCCTTGAGGGTAAAGTAGACGTGGCCGGAGGCGGCCGCCGTAAGATTGGAGACTTCGCCGCGCACCCAGACTCCGCGCAGCGTCTCGTCGTCCTCGACGATGTCCTTGATGCGCCGCGTAAGCTGCGAGACGGTAAGCGTGGGCGCGAGATCGAAGAGGGATTGCTGCATGACGGATGACGGCTTCCAGGACTGGCTGCCCGGCAAGAGAGTCGCAGGTTGAAACCGCTCAGCTTTAGCTGCAAGGAGCGAACAAGCCTGGAAGGAAGCTTACGTTCGCTCCGCTTGTCTCATTTCCGCGATCACCGGGATGGAGAAAAGTTCCTTTCTCAACAGCTGGCTTAAAAAACAGGACTTCGAGGTTCTCGATCCCGCCGGTCTTTGGATTCAGTCGCGCGATGATTTCGTCGCCTAGCTCTTCCGATTCCTGCGCGGCGTAGGGCGTCACCGTGTCGATGTGGAGAATATCCGCTTCGCGATCATACTGAAAGACCCGGTTCTCTGCCATTCGACTCAGACTCGCGTTACGTACGAGCCGTCGCGCGTGTCGACCCGCACCGTGTCGCCGGCGCTCACGAAGAACGGAACCGTGACGACGACGCCGGTTTCCAGCGTCGCCGGCTTGCCGCCCCCGCTCGCCGTGTCCCCCTTGAACCCGGGCGCGGTCTCGACCACCTTGAGATCGACCGTCGTCGGGAGCTCGACTTCGATGGGCTTGCCCTCGTAGGTCGAGAGCTCCACGGTGACGTTCTCTTTCAGGAATCGCGCTTGGTCTCCCAACAGATCTTTGGACAACGCCGGCTGCTCGTACGTTTCGGTATCCATAAAGTGGTACGTCTCGCCGTCGTTGTAGAGGTACTGGACCGTTTGGTGGTCGAGGCGAATGTCTTGCACGCGCCCGCCGGACTGAAACGACTTGTCGGTCGTCGAGCCGGTCTTTATATTCCGGAGCTTGGTTTTGATAACGGCGTTCCCGCGTCCCTGCTTGACGTGCTGATACTCAAGCACCTTGTAGAGATTGCCGTCGTCGTCGATGAATGTGGTACCTTTGCGCAGGTCTTGAACGCCGATCATTCGTTACCCCTCTCCTTGCCGAGTTCGGCGCGGGATTATACTACAAGTCTCACCGCACATCAACTCGGCTCGCGCTGGAATTCGGCCGGGTCAAAGTCAAGCGCGTTTGTCGCTCCCCCCATCACCCCGGACCCTCTTTACCGAAATCGGAAAAGAGGCGGTAGTTGGCGGGGTTTGTGGAACACCCCTCCCTAACCCTCCCCTTGGCAAGGGGAGGGAACAGCAATCCCGAAGCAAATGTCTGGCGCCGATATGTCGCGTAGTTCAGCAATTGGATCTCAATCGTGACCCGCGCGCTTGACTGACTGGGATCGCTTGACGGAGCGGCAACGGGCCTTTGTTGGCCTCTAACTCGGCGATCACGTGCGCATTCGAACCTCGCCCAGTTGAGCCGGTAACCCGTTTCTGGCCCTGAACACACCGCCGTGCGCGACCGACAAAGTAAATCTAGGCTTGGCGCGCTAGCTTTCTCCGTCGATCCATTTGGCCGCGATGCCGGGCAACTCTTTGGCCGGTCCCTGATATTTGGAGACCGGCGGGAGCGACTCGATAAAGCTTTTGCCGTAATTCTTGGTCAACACGCGCTTGTCCAACACGACGACGATGCCTCGGTCGTTCTTGGTCCGAATAAGGCGCCCGAACCCCTGGCGAAAGCGAAGCACCGCCTCGGGAACCGCGTATTGAGCGAACGAATCGTCGAACGTCTCGCTGCGAGCGGCAAAAACCGGGTCGCTGGGAACCGAGAACGGGAGGCGCGAAATGACGAGACACGCGAGGGCGTCGCCAGCCACGTCGATGCCCTCCCAGAACGAGCGTGTACCGAACAACACGGTGCGCTCCTGGGTCTTGAACGTTTCCAGGACCTGACGGCGCGAGCCGTCCAGGTTTTGAGCGATGACGATGATGTCGTCCTCTTCCAACGGGCGGGTGATCGACCGGTAGGTTGCCTGCAGCTGTGAATGAGACGTAAAGAGGACGAGGGTGCGACCTCGCGTGGCGCGCAGCAGGTCGACCAACAAGGACTCGACCCCCTTTTGATAGCCAGGCTGGCCCGGCTCCGGGATATCGGTCGGAACGAACACCAGGGCGGCGTTGGCGTAATCGAACGGCGACCCGACCGTCAGCTCGTCGGACCAATCTCCGATACCGAGACGCGACTTGACGTGACTGAACGACTTGTCGACGCAAAGGGTCGCCGAGGTGAGAACGGTCGCTTCGCGGCCGGCGAACAACTGCTTTTGAAGCAGGTCGCCGACGAACAAAGGCGCGGCGTGGAGCGAAATGTCGCCGTTGTTCTTGTTGATCGTCGCCCAGTAAATGCCATTCGTCTTCGGCTGGGCGACGAGCGCCTCGAGCGAGGACCGGGTCTCGCTCACCCGCCGCATCGCGAACGCAAGTTCCTGCTGCAGGTCCGTGTGGCTGGGCACCGCGTCCGCGTCCAACTCATTCCACGCATTGTAGATGCGTTCCAGCCCATCGCGGACCTTGATCAGGCGCGTGCCGAATTCGTCCCAGGCGATTTCGACCGCGCTCCAATCCGGCTGCGCGCGCCGTGCAGGCGTCAGACGGACTTGGCGATCGTAGCCGGTCTCCGACTCGCCCGGCAGCGGGTCCTGCCGACCCAAAAAGTCTTCGAGCGCGCGAAAGAACTCAGCCACTCCGCGCAGGGCACGGTCGACGTCCTGGACGACGTCGTCCAGGATGTTCTTGACCGGCTGGCGCGCCGGCGCGCTCAGGCCCGAGGCGTGGAGGCTGCCGGCGCAGGTGCCGATCAGCCCGCCGCGTTCGCCGGCGAGGCCGCGCAATTGGACTTCAAGGCTGTAGCGCGAAGCATCAAAGGAAAGCGCCTCCGTCGCGCGCGCCTCGAGGTGATGCGCTTCGTCGACGACGAGGTACCGGTATTCGGGAAGCACCCGGTTTTCGGCTGCCATGTCGCTCAACAGGAGCGCGTGATTGACGATGATCACGTGGGCGCTTTCGGCCTTTTCGCGCGCCCGGTAGAAAAAGCACTTGTTTTCCTGTCGCAGCGCACAGCGCTCGGC
>JAMCRS010000247.1:9442-10279 GCA_023380675.1 Chloroflexota bacterium | reverse complement strand
TAAGGGGGCCGCCTTAAACGGTTATTCGAACAATGCCACTGCTGGCAATCAAGTCTGGGACCCGGCGCCCACCAACGGGGTGCGAGTTAGCATTCCGCCTTCCTCCGGCGCCTATTCGAACAGCGTGCAGTACGTCGAGGTCACGATTAGCAAGCCGATCACCACTTTTTTCGCTGGCATCTTCAATATCAACGCCGTGTCCGTTACCGCTCGGGCTGTGGCGCGGGGCACCAGCGGCTCAATGACCGCCTCAGTCGTTGCCCTCAGCCCGGCCGACGACGCCATAAAGTCCGCCGGCAGTAGCACCGCCTTTGTCACCGGCAACGTGTACTCCGCCGGCGGTATTCAGTGCGGTGGCAACGTCACCGTCTATAGCGGCGGCGCCTACCCCGGGACATCAGCTATCCACGGCGAACGGGCTACACAGCGGCGCCAGCATCCCTCGTGTCTATGACCCACGCTGGTCGTCCTTCGAAAACCTAGCGCCCGCCGGACCGACCGGCAACTGGAGTAGCTCGGGCAAGGTCGTCGATGGTGACGGATACATTCACGTGTCCCCAGGTACCTACAATAGCATCAGCGTGAATCCTAGTGATCGGGTGAAGTTCGAGGGCGGTGTTTATCACCTGATCGGCGCTGGCGATAGTCCGGCCCTCACGATCCAGGGTGACGTTGCCACCGCGGCCGCCGTTCAGTTCGTTCTGGAAACCGGCGCTGTACACGGTGGTCGACGTGCGAAAGCGGGAGATCCAACGCAATCCCGCCGCGCCATTTACCACGTCGACAATGCAACAGGAGGCGTCGCGAAGGCTGGGTTACACGGCGAAGCGCACGATG
>JAMCRS010000247.1:0-9432 GCA_023380675.1 Chloroflexota bacterium | reverse complement strand
CCACCGCGGCCGCCGTTCAGTTCGTTCTGGAAACCGGCGCTGTACACTTTGAGTCTCAGGCTAGCGGCACCCTCAACAGCGGCCCCGCCTACAACAACATCCTTATCTACTCCAAGCGCAGCGACGGCGGCAATGCCATTCAGATCACCGGCGGCACTGACATCACCTACAACGGCACGATCTACGCCCCCGGTGCCGACGTCGCCATCGCCGGCCACACGTCCGCGTCCGTCAACGGCCAGGTGGTAGCCAAGACCGTCACCATTAGCGGCAGCAGCACCACCGCCATCGCTTGGGACGGCGGCAAGGCACCAGTAGTCGTCGCGCCAGCGCTAGCCGAGTAGCGCATCGCCAGCCACGCCGCGCCAATGGCAGACCTCAGGGCGAATGCGTTCTACTCACCGGCGGGACGACGACCTGTCTTGAGGTTAACGAGCGGGGCCTCCGCACGCGTCGGTCTGTGCCCTCGCCTTTCTCACGCGTCGGCCTATTCCCTCGCCTTTCGCAAAAGGAGAGGGTTAGGGTGAGGATTCCTCGTCTCCAAGCTCCGAGATCACGAGAATGCATTCGCCCCAATGACCGACCTGAACGTCCCTTCCCCGATTCTGGCGTTCGTGGTACAATAGGCCCTGCTGGCGCTCTGCCCCTCAGTGCCCGCTGTGCCGTCACCTTCTCCGTGGCCACCGGTCGCTGGCGAGCGGCGCGACCTTCGAGCATTCTGGGCTTCGCCATGGCCCTACGTCAGGAAGGAGTCACCCCGACTATGATGACCGGCGAGCAGTATCGCGAGAGCCTCCGCAAGCTCAAGCTCGAAGTCTACTACATGGGTGAGCGCGTCGACAGTGTCCCCGATCACCCGGCATTTCGACCGCACATCAACTCCGCGGCCGCCACCTACGATCTCGCCCATGACCCGGAGACCGAGGATCTCGGCGCGGTGCAATCACACCTCACCGGCGAGCGCGTCAATCGCTTTACTCACATTCACCACAGCTCAGAAGAGCTCGTAAAGAAAGTAAAAATGCTGCGCGCCCTCGGGCAGCGCACCGGCACTTGCTTCCAGCGCTGCGTTGGCCACGATGCCCTCAACGCCCTCTTTAGCGTCACGCACGACGTCGACGCCAAGCGTGGCACCAACTATCACGGCCGGTTTCTGGATTACCTGCGCTACATCCAGCAAAACGATCTTATGATCGACGGCGCAATGACCGACCCCAAAGGAGATCGCAGTCTGTCGCCCAGCAAACAGGCCGACCCCGATCTCTATCTGCATATTATCGAACGCCGGCCGGACGGCATCGTCGTGCGCGGTGCGAAAGCCCATCAGACCGGCGCCGTGAACTCCCACGAAGTCCTTGTCATGCCGACAACTGGCATGGGCCAGGACGACGCCGACTACGCCGTCTCCTTCGCCCTTCCTTCCGACACGCCCGGCATCATCTACGTCTTTGGCCGCCAGAGCAATGACGTTCGGCGCTTAGAGGGCGGCGACATCGACGTCGGCAACGATCGTTTCGGCATCGTCGGCGGCGAGGCCCTCATCATCTTCGACGATGTCTTCGTGCCCAATGACCGCATCTTCCTTTGCGGCGAGTCCGAGTTTGCTGGCTCCTTGGTCGAGCGTTTTGCCAGCTACCATCGTCAGAATTACGGTGGCTGCAAGACCGGTGTTGCCGACGTCTTGATCGGCGCCTGCGTAGCGGCCGCCGATTTCCAGGGCACCGCCAAGGCCTCCCACGTCCGAGACAAGATCACCGAGATGGTGCACCTCTCGGAGACACTCTACTGTGGATCGATTGCCTGCTCTCTAGAGAGCAGCCGACTGGCTGCCGGCAATTACTTCGTCGATCCCCTCTTGGCAAACACCACCAAGCTCAACGTGACTCGCTTTATCTACGAGCTTTGCCGGTTGGCACAGGACATCGCCGGCGGCTACATCGCCACCACTCCTTCCGAAAAGGACCTCCGCCATCCGAAAATCGGTCCCCTCGTCGCAAAGTACACCAAGGGCGTCGCCAACGTCCCCGCGGAACACCGCATTCGCATCGGGCGGTTGATCGAGAACATGACAGGAGGTACAGCGCTCGCCGAGGCGATGCACGGAGCGGGTTCACCGCAGGCCCAGCGGGTCATGATTCTGAGACAGGCCAATCTGGAGCACAAGCGTCGTCTCGCTCTGCGCTTGGCAGGCATAGACGAGCAGTAGGCCCTGCCGCGTAAATGATCACCAAGTCAGCCCTGAAATATTGCGGTTCCTGCAATCCGCAGGTTGAATTGGGTCATATCGCGAGTCGCATCCGCGCGCTCGCCCACGATTTTATGACCTTTGTGCCACTGACAGGTGGTGGGGCTGACTTGGTGATCATTCTAAATGGCTGCCTCACTGCCTGCGCCGACCGGCAGGACGTCCGAAGCCAGGCACGCGACGCCATTGTGGTTGCGGGAGAGAGCGTCGAGACACAGTCGGTGCCCGAAGCGAAACTTGCCGACGCGATTGTCGAAGCCATCAAGATCAGGCTTGCCACGGCGACGACCGGTATCGAAAGTTCTTGATGCCCTGTCTCACGCGAGTTACTCTCCGTTCGTCGCCTGAAGTACAGCCCGTCAGTCCGTGATTGGAAATCAAGGAAGGTGCAGCATATGTCCCTCGTAAGCTTCTCACTCTCCGACAAAGTGGCCATTGTCACTGGCGGTGGCCGCGGCATCGGACGGGCTATCGCTCTGGGCTTCGCGGAGGCCGGCGCCGACGTCGTGGTAACCGCCCGCACCACCAGCGAGGTCGAGCAGGTGGCCGGCGAGATCAGCACTATCGGCCGCCGCTCGCTTCCCTTGACCGTCGACGTTAGCCAGCGCAATCAGGTCGAGACTCTGGTCGCGCAAACCCTCGCCACCTTTGGCAAGATCGACATCCTCGTAAACAACGCCGGTATCAGCCCTGCTTACGTTCGTGCCGAGAATCTCTCCGAGGAGGACTGGGACCGCATCATCGCGGTCAACCTGAAGGGCACCTTCCTGTGTTGCCAAACCGTCGGTCGCGTGATGATCGAGCAGCAACGCGGCAAGATCATCAACATGTTGTCGGCGGGTGCCCATGTCGCCCTACCCAGGCTCGTCGCCTACTGCGCCACTAAGGGCGGCGGCGAAATGATCACCAAGACCCTCGCGGTGGAATGGGCAAAGCACAACATCCAGGTGAACGCGATCGCGCCGGCCTACGTGGCTACCGATTTCACTACCGGGTTGCGGACGAACCAGAAGATATATGAGAACTTAATGGCGCGCTCCCCGGTTGGTCGTATGGCAGAGCCACAAGAAATCGTCGGCGCGGCCATCTTCCTCGCCGCGGATAGTTCGAGTTACGTGAGCGGCACCACCGTGATGGTGGACGCCGCCTGGACCGCCTGGTAGTCACATCGCACCAGAGCGCCCAAGCTGTCCGAATACGGCTGGACCGGCACGCCTTCGCAGCTCGATAATTGACAGGAGTTACGCGGTTGGTCATTTTCAGACGCAGCGACCGTAGAAGACGCCAGAAAGACCCGGAAATATCTGCGTCGTCTGCGTAATCTTCGTAATCTGCGTAATCTGCGGATAACCGGACCCCGACCGCGTAGGTCCTGTAATTGACCGGCGTTGACAGAGACCTCGAAAAAGGCAATCGACGTGAATAACGCAGATGGAAAGAGGTGCGCCATGTCCAATGATCCGATCTCAGTGGTATTTGTCCACGGCACGGGATGCAACGCCACCATTTGGCACCATCAGGTCAGCCACCTGAGCGGCAAGTATCGCCCCCTAGCGGTAGATTTGCCAGGGCATGGCGAGGCCGGCGGTCAGCCTCAGTCCGACATCGAAGCCTATGCTGATGCGGTGGAGCGCTTTATTGCCGATCATAAAGCGGATCGCCCAGTCATTGCCGGCCATTCCCTCGGCGGCGGTATCATCCTCACCATGGCTCTGCGCAACCCCTCGGCCTACCGCGGTCTCGTGCTCGTCGGCACGGGCGCTCGCTTGCGTGTGCTGCCGGCCATCATTCAGCAGTCACGCGAAGACTTTCCGTCTGCCCTCGCTCTTATGTCAGATTTGGAATGGGCCGCATCCACCGACCCCGCGCTGAAGGCCGAGTATCGAAGACAGGCCGAGGTCGCTGGCAGCAACGTCATCTGGTGCGACTTCACTGCCTGCGACAAGTTCGACGCCATCGGACGCCTCGGGGCGCTGACCATGCCCGCCGTAGCCATCGTCGGCGAGCAGGACAAGCTCACCCCGCCAAAGTACGCTCAATACTTCCAGCAGAACCTGCCAAACTGCACGACGGCAGTCATCCCAGGCGCAGGACACATGGTGCAGATCGAGCAGCCGACGCGTTTCAACGAGGCGCTAGGGGCGTTTCTGGCGACCCTCTAGAAACCCAGCCTAGAACCCGTCTCTGTAGAGAATGGAGACGGGTTGGGCCGGAAGATATCGGCTAACGATAGGATGAAGCCAGCCATGAAAGATACCAGGCGAACAATGGAATGAGCGAAAAGAGGCGCCTTCTTGCTGCCTCGCGCCCTCATCAGCCCCACTTTGGTCGCTACCAGCGTCAGATTTGGCCACCGTCGCCGCCAAGAGCAGCTGGAAGAGCGTTTTGGTACGTCCGAAATAACGTGCTTGTCGCACGCCAAGTTGCATCAGTCTGGCGATCCGATGCTCTGCCACCTGACGCGATTTCCGGTAAGGGCCAAAGGCATCGCTCTTCTGAAAGGCTCTCGCCTCTTGCAGCAGCCGCTCCTGGGGATGGATCGTCACCGTTCGGCCCTTGCCCGGCTCCGCCTTCACACATTGCGGGCGCATCGCACAGGCGTCGCAGACCGCCGGGTCGAAATGGAAGGCTTGCAGCTTCACATCGTTGCCTTCCCGATCTTGGCACCTGCCGCTCGGCATCACCGTCTGACTTTCCTGTCCCGCCGGACAACTGCAGGTCATCGTCTCCAGATCGATCCGGAAGTCCTCTTTGGCGAAGTAGCCGGTATTCGGCCGATCAGGCACCTTCGCCGTCATCTTGCGGCCAGCATCGGCGAACTCCTGTCGGGTGCCACCGTCTCCGTACGCACAATCGCCGATAGTCTCCTCGACCTCGACATCGGCGTTCTGCTCACTCTGCTCAACAAGCTCCAGCGCCTTTTCCTTGTCGGGCGCGTTGCCGGGCAGGACGGCCACCGCCGTGATCAGTTGACTCTCGGTATCTACCGCTATCGCCGCCTTGTGTCCATCAAAGCGCTTGGACTTGCTCTTGCGTCCGTGACGCATCTCCGGGTCATGCACCGAGACCACCCGATCTTTGGCTACCCCCTCCTTGATGCTGGCCCCCTCTGGCGTGCGCTCGATATCTTGCAGCAGCAACTGCGCGAGCAGTTCAGCCGCCTCGGTCAGTTGCTTGTACTCGGCGCTGTCAGGAAGATAGTTGGCCAGCGTCTGGCGTGCCGTCTCCAGCAGGGTGTCCGCATCCGCCACAACGCCCTGCAGGAACTTCTGCCGCGCCTTGGCATCCTCCCAGTCAACGTCGGCCTCACCTTTGATGCTGGCCGCTGTGAAATAGCGCGACAGGTCGTTGGCGCTGGCCCACTCCTCAGGCTTGCTACAATTCAGATCAGCCAGCACACGCCCCAGTTTAACAATGCCATCGGCCAAGAGGTTGTAGGTATCTTTGACTGCACCGCGGCCGAGAATGTTGCTTGTATCGAGGGCCAATTTGATCTTCCGATTCTTCAGGTGACCGGTCTGGCGAGCAAAGGCGAGGCTCTTCTTGAAGACCGTGCCAGCCTCTTTGTGAATGACCAGTTGGGATCGAAAGAGCTGGAGGGTGCTCTTGGCGAAGGGACGCGCATCGAGCTCGATGCCGAGGGCCACTTTCCAGCGCAGGTCGAAGTCTGCGCGAGCCTTCGCCTCTTCGTCAGACACCCGGTCATAGGTTTGCAGAAGGAGGGCAGTCGCGAGGAGGCTGGGTGGCACACTCGGGCAACCGTTGTCGAGACAGTACAGCTTGGCAAAGTCCACATCGCGAAAGAGCTTGCCTCGCTGGCTGGCGAGGAAGCCATAGAACGAGTTGCGGCCGACGAAGTCAAGGTAACCGTGGTCGGCCTCAAAGAGACCAAGCTGGTCCGAGCGTTTGCCGAGCATAGCGAGCCTCCGAACGCAAGTTCGGCGA
The DNA here is from genome assembly GCA_023380675.1 of Chloroflexota bacterium. The sequence goes on along the minus strand of JAMCRS010000247.1, from coordinate 3,242 downwards.
CATTATACCATATCAGCCGGCCAGACAAGACTTGTCGTCCGGGTTTCTAGGCCGCCTCGACCCGCGCCGTGTCGCGCTCGAAAAAGGACTCCAGCACCCAGTCCGTGATCACGCGGAGCTTGTTTTCCGCGCCAAAAAGACGTCCCAGATAATACGTCCTCCACAACAGCCAGGCCGTGAATCCAGAGAGTTTCACGCCGCGGATGTCGGCTACCGCTGACCAAGTGCCCAGCGAGATCATATCGCCGATCGGCTCGTACTGGAACCGCTCCAGCGGCTCCTCACTCAAGCGATGGAGCACGTTCTTCGCCACCCAGTCCGCGTGTCGAATCGCCACCTTGGCATCCGCTGGCAGCGGCTCTCCGCTGCGCGGGTCGGCGGTCGCGGCGTTGTCGCCCAGCGCGGAAACGTCGGGATAGCCCGGTATCTGGAAGAATTCATTCACCACCGCGGTCCCACCCCGACCTTTCGTCACTGGCAAGTCCGCCACGACCTGGTTCGCCTGGATACCGGCTGCCCAGATCACTGTGCGGGTAGGTATCGCCTCACCGTCCTTGGTCATCACTCGGTCTAGCTCGATCCCTGCAATCGTGGTGCCCAGGCACATCGCGACGCGCTTTGACTGTAAGGTGCGCTCCCCGACCAGCGCCAGGTCATCGGGCATGTTCGGCAAGATGCGCTGTCGCGCTTCCAGCGATACCGCTCCTCAGCATCCGCGAATGACACGCCGAGCCTGGGAGCAAGGAGCGTGCCATCGCTGGTCTGCACGTGTACGTGTTCTCTATCGACCTCGTGCGGCATGCATCTTGCACCGCACGAGCCTCGGTTGCTACTGCGCTTTTCGATCAGGGATGTGAGACCTTTGGCTGTCAGCCACCTTGCGCTAAACCTACTCTTCCTCGCCCTTGCCCTGGCCATCGCCGCCTTCTTCGCCAGCGCCGAAACTGCTTTTGTGTCGCTGCAGCGTGTGCGCGTCCGGCAGCTTGTCGACGAAAGAGTGCCGGGCGCTGAACGCGTTAGTCGCCTAGTAGAACAGCCCGATAAACTACTCCCTGCCATTCTGCTTTGCAGCAACCTGGCGACCACTGCCGCGGCGGCGATCGGAACGATCATCGCCTCTGATTACTTTTCTGGTGGATCTGCCATTCTCGTGGCAACAATCGGGGTCACCGTCCTGCTTGTCGTCTTTGGAGAGATCACACCGAAAACCATTGCCAGCGCCCATTCGGAACGATTTGCCCTGGCCTTCGCGCCAATTATTGAGTTGATTGTGCTTATTCTGCGGCCCCTCCTCGTAATCCTGCGATGGATAAGCACCGGCATAGCCCGTCTCTTCCGCATATCGGCAATGCCGCGCTGGCTGATCGGACAGCAAGAGGTCGAGACTACGATCGCCCTCGCCGAGGAACACGGCACCCTTGGCGTAGAGGAAGCGCGCATGTTGCGCAACATTCTAGAGCTCGAAGAAACCGCTGTGCGCGAAGTAATGGTGCCTCGCACCCAAGTGACGGGCGTTTCCGAAGACGTGACGGTCGAGCGCCTTGCGGCCGACATCCGCCAAAGCGGCTTCACGCGTCTGCCGGTTTACCGAGGTACTATCGACGATCTCGTCGGCGTGGTAAATGCCAAAGATGTGCTCGTACAATACGCACTAGGCCATCGAACCACCAAAGCAGAACAGATCATGCGCCCCATAATTGTCGTGCCAGAAACCAAGCGGGTATCAGACCTGTTACGTGAGATGCGCGAGCAGTCGACCCAAATCGCCGCGGTCATAGACGAATATGGCGGCACCGCCGGCATCGTGACCATCGAAGATCTTCTGGAAGAAGTCGTGGGAGAGATAATGAGCGAATTCGGGGCCGAGCGGCGACTCATCCACTCCATCTCACCCCAAACGGTGGTCGTTGACGCCTCCATCAGCATCAACGACTTCAACGAGCTATTCGGAGTCGAGCTGCCTTCCGAGGAGGTCGATACCCTTGGTGGATTTGTCTTTCAGCAAACAGACACCATTCCCAAAGCAGGTGATGGCTTCCGATGGCAACACCTCGAAGTGACGGTGCTATCCATGCGCGGCAATCGCATCGGCCTAGTGCAGGTCACCAAGCTATCCCCCTAGCTGTCCTCTCACCTTTCCCGCCACCGTGCGCACTTTGCGTGGCCCGGCCAGCATAAGAGAACCCGCCCTGCGGAAACGTGACCGCTTTCGTCGTTGTCTCCTATTTCGTCTGCATTCGCCTCAAAATGTCCCAGTAGGCGCCGCGTTCACCCCGGCGAATAGCCTCCACTAAGACGCTATTGTCGTTGTAGTTGTAATTCTGGCTCAGCTCCTCTTTTTTGGCCCCCAGGAAGAAGCGCTGGTCGCCATCCACAAGCTCACGCACGTAGTCCAGTCCGTCGACGCCAAAGCCCGCCGATAGGTAGAACACCGGGTCGGCAAAATCCTCGTTCCCTGCCACAACGCCGTGTAGCTCCGGGTTATCCGGCTGGAAGCCATCGGCTGCCACCATTGCCGCCAGTCTCGTGCCCGGATAGATGCGCACTCCAATCGCCGCGCCCACCCGCGCCGGATCAACTTGCTTCATCAATTCAATGGTCTCGCGCACGGTCGCCCTTGTCTCACCCGGTCCGCCGATCAGCAGATCGAACATGAAAGTCAGGCCTTGCTTTCGACACGCCGCGGCCGTACTCCGCACGTCTTCCGCGGTATACGATCGCCCGAGCCGCCTCAAGATCTCGTCGCTCCCACTGTCCACGCCGAAGTTGATTCCCCGACACCCCGCTCTAAGCATCAGCGCCGCGAGGCGTTCGTCAAATGGTTGCGCCACCGCGTAGGCATACCATCGAAGGCGGTCGCTCAGACCCCGCGCCACTATCTCTTCGCATAACGCCTCCGCGTGCCCGCGTGGCAGGCTGAACTCGGCGTCACACAGGTGGAGCCAATCCACCCCCTGGTCGAGCAGTGCCTCTAGCTCTGCGCCCACCGCCTTTGGCGACCTTAGCCGATAGCGCCGCCCCTTGCTCAGCGAATCGGCACAGTAGATACAGCTTTGCGCGCAGCCACGCTTCGTCTCGACGTTGCCCATGCCGCCCGCCATTAGATAACGCCTATTGTCCACTACCTGCCGCGCCCGTGGCAGGATATCGAGCGGGCCAAACTCTGGCGGGTTCCGGTGGTAGTGATCGCCCTCACGGTACACCAGACCGGGCAAATTATGCCACCGCTCTCCCCTCTCCAC
>JAMCRS010000246.1 GCA_023380675.1 Chloroflexota bacterium | reverse complement strand
CCGATCACGGAGACGATGGCGAGGAGCGCGACGGTGAGGATCCAGATCGGCCAGCGCAGCGCTCCGTAGGCGCGAAAGTCCACGAGCGCGATGAGGAACATGGCGATCAGGCCCACGACGAGGTAGAGAGCCTGACGGAGAGCCGGGCTGGCCCAATCGAGCTGCTCGCCCGTAATGCAGGCGGTCGCGCTGTAGATCATCGCGATGCCGATGAGCGAGAGGACGAGCGTTGCGCCCAGCAGCCAATAATCGAACGAGGCCAGGCGAGGACGAGACAATTGCTGCATGACGAGCCGCTACTTGGACGCCGAAGCCCTCCGAGTGGTCCGGCGCGGCGCCGCCTTGACGCGCGGCCGGTCGCTCCGGACGACTGGAATGCTGGCAACCAAATGATCGACGTTCGCGACGCGCGAGACCTTGATCTCGACCTGGTCACGGTCGACGTCGACGTGCCGGGAGAGCACGCCGACGATCTCGTCCTTCAGGACTTGCAGCGTCTCGGGCGAAAAATCAGAGCGGTCGTAGGCGAGGACAAAGCGCAGTCGCTCCCTGGCCGTGTCCGCGCTCTTCGGCGCGCGCAAAAAAAAGCGGTCGATGAGGTCCATTTTGTCTCCCGCCTAGCGTCGGAACAATCGCGAAAAGCGATCCATGAGTCCAGCCGAGTCGTCGACGACCTGGAACGGGACGTCTTCGCCGAGCATTCGCTGGGCGATGCGAGTGAAAGCCGCTCCCGAGGGAGAGTGGTCTTCCAACGCGACCGGGTGTCCCTTGTTGGTCGACGTAATGATCGCCTCGTCTTCGGGCACGATCCCGACGAGCTCGATCGATAGAATCTCCAGCACGTCGGAGGTGGCGAGCATATCGCCGCGCTTGACCATGGAGGGGCGCATGCGATTGATGACGAGCCGCGGGGTGGGTTTTTCCTGCGCTTCGACCAGGCCGATGACGCGGTCCGCGTCCCGCACGGAGGAGACTTCAGGCGTCACGATGATAAGGACCGCGTCGGCCGGGGCCACGGAGTACTTGAAGCCGTTCTCGATCCCGGCGGGCGAGTCGACGAGCACAAAGTCGAATTCTTTCTTCAATTCCTCGCACAGTTTGATCATCTGCTTATCCGTCACCGCGGTCTTGTCCCGCTTTTGCGCGGCGGGGAGCAGTTGGAGCTCGGGCAGCCGTTTGTCCTTGATGAGCGCCTGACGTATTTTGGCGCGACCCTCGAGCACGTCCACGAGGTCGTAGACGATGCGGTTCTCCAGGCCCATGACCACGTCGAGATTGCGCAGGCCGATGTCGGCGTCGATGCAGGCTACCCGCTGGCCGCGTCGCGCCAAGGCGACCCCCAGGTTGGCAGTCGTCGTGGTCTTGCCCACTCCGCCTTTGCCCGATGTGATGGTGACGACTTGCCCGCCCATGTTCTCCTCCAGGCCTTGTACCCGCTTCAAGGCCGCAAGCGCGGCTACGCGCTCCAGGTTTCGACGATGATGCGCCCTTCGCGCACGCGCGCAATTTCGGCGGGCCAGCTGCTCAATCGCTTGTCATCCGGCGCTCGCGCAATAAAACCGCCAATGCGGAGCTGGGTCGGCGTCAGGACCAACGCGCCGACGATGGCGCTCTCGTTGCCGGAGGCGCCGGCGTGCACGACGCCCCGCAGTTTTCCCCAGACGATGACGTCCCCCTCGGCGATGATCTCCGCGCCCGGGTTGACGTCCCCCACCACGACCACCGTGCCGGCGTGCCGGATCACCTGTCCGCTCCGCACGGTGCGATGGATCAGCAGCGCGCGGGACGAATCGGGGATGGCCTCCTCTTCCGAGCCGTCCCGATTCCCACGCGTCAGCGACTCCGGGGGCGCGGGCATCCCGGCCTGCACCTGTTCGAATGCGTCCTGTGTCTGCTGTTCGCCCATCACGGATGTCAGCGTCATGTCGTGCTGCGCAAAGAGCGCAATCAGTTCTTCCAGCTCGGCAACGGCGATGAGTCGCGTCTCGGTATCTAAAAGGACGCGCGCTCCCTTGAAGAAAGATTGAGCGCTGGGCCGGCTGAGCTGCTCGCTCAGATCGTCGACTACGTCACGCCAGTTCCCCTCGCCGAGCGTAATGAGCAATCCCTCGCGTGTGCCCTTGAATGAAATCGTCATTTGATTCTGTTGCCGTGGGATTGGTCTGCCGGCCGAGCGCGTACGGCCGGCACGTGCGCCGCGCTAGTTGCGTTCCGGCCCGGAACCCGTGCGCGTGAGTTCGACCGGCGGCTCGCGCCGCGCCGACGTCGGTCCGCACCCGGCCCTCCTCCAACGCCTTGCCGTCGGCGCTACTCTGTCGGCACGAACTGTATGGTGTAGCGATTGTACGGCTGCACGTCGATCGCAAAGGGATCGGAATCGGACGGCGCGACGGTACGGACGCACCAGCGGGATGAGTCTTTCCAATAGACCGCGTTGAAGCTGAACGCGCCGTTCGCATCGGTCGTCGCGCCAAAGACGGTGTTGTTGTCGCATTTGTCGGCGACGACGCGCACGCCGGTCACGCCGCGTCCGTTCACGTCGACGACCGTGCCGAATATGCCGGGCGGCTCATCTTGCCAGCCGTCGGTCCCGAGCAACCGACCGGCGTACTTGTGCGCCGGCGCGGCGCTCCCGCTTCCCTCGGGATGCACGACGACGGGCGGCGCCAACGACGGCGGCGCGCTCACCAACGGCGAATTCGACGGCAGCTGGAAATAGTCGCGCAGAATATCGGCCGCGACCGGGGCCGCGACGGCTGAACCTTCGCCTCCGCCGTAGATGAAAACGGTGACCACGATCTGCGGGTCCTCATACGGGGCGAACGCCGTGAACCACGCGTGCGTCGGGAGGTGACCATCCACCCGGGGTCCGTAATACTCGGCGGTGCCGGTCTTGGCCGCAACGTTCACGTCGGCGAGATTCACGAGGTCCGACGTACCGCTCGTGACGCCCAGCCGCATTCCCTCGCGCACGGTCGTAAATGCATTCTGGTCGATCGGGAGCCGGCGGATCACCTGCGGTTGTATCGTCCGCACGATCTGGCCCTGCGAATCGGTCACGGCGTGCACGAGCTCCGGCTTGTAAAGCGTCCCGCCGTTTGCGACGATCGCGGTGTAATCGGCGACCTGCAGCGGAGTCGCAAGTACATAGCCCTGGCCGATGCCCATGTTGTAGGTATCGCCAACCGTCCAGACATTACCAACGGTCTTTAGTTTCCAGGCTGGATCAGGGACCAGTGCCTTGGCTTCGGCCGGCAGATCAATGCCGGTCGCTTGGCCGAGGCCGAACAAACGCGCGTACGCGGCGAGGCGTTCTTCGCCCAGGCCGGTGTCGAATGACGGGTATTCCCCGCCCGCCAACTTGTAAAAGAACACGTCAGACGATTCGCGGATGGCGTTCAGTATGTTCAGCGAGCCAAAGCCCGGTTTGTACCAATCGTAAAAGGGTTGAGCGAGCTTGAGGTCTTCTGGAAAGTTCTGGTTGGGTACCCAGATCGTGCCAGGAGTTTCATAGCGCGTGTTGACGTCGACGACGTGTTCTTGCAGCGCGGCACTCGCCGGAATCAGCTTGAAGGTAGAACCGGGCGGGTACTGGCCGCTGATCGCCTGGTCCAGCATAGGGTGAAGCGGGTCCTGCGCCAGATTGTTGTAGTCGGCCACGGAAATGCCGGTCGCGAAAAGGTTGTCGTCGTAGGTCGGCAGCGAGACCATTGCCAGTATCTCGCCGTTGCGGGGATCGAGCGCGATGGCAACCCCCTGCTTGGAATGCGCCGCCTTCATCCCTTTCAGCAGCGCGTCCTGCACCTTCTGTTGAAAATCGGCGTCAATCGTGAGGACGAGGTTGTGACCCGGGACCGGCGCCTGCTCGCCCAGATTCGCCACCTCGCGGCCGAACACGTCGACCTCGATATAGCGGCGGCCTTTCGTCCCATGCAGGTCTTGCTCGTAGGCGTACTCCAGGCCGGTCAAGCCGACCTGATCGCTGGGCGAATAGCCTTTGCTCACAAAGTCGTCCAGCGTATCTGGCGTAATGTGACCGACGTAGCCGAGGATGTTCGAGAGCAGCGGTCCGTCGACGTACTGCCTGACCGGGTCCAGCCCAATCTGAACGCCGGGAAAATCGAGATGGTTCTCTTCCAGATAAAAGGCAACGTCGCGCGGGACATTCGTCTTGACGACCGTCGGAGAATACGGATCTCGCTCGCCCTCCGCGACCATCTCTCGCAGGCCGAGCTCACGCTTGGGAGGAACGACCGTCCGGTCCATATCGCTGGGCAGGCGCCCGACGGCGTCGGCCGAAGCAACCTGAATGATCGTGTCGAGCGGGACGTTCAAGAGCGTCGAGAGCTTGCGGAGGATGTCGTCCTGATTGTCGTACGGCAGGTCCGCCGGCACGATGGAGACGTTGAACGACGGCATATTGCGGACCAGAATCTTGCCGGTTCGGTCGTAGACGATCCCGCGCAGCGCATCGGTCTGGAGGAGGCGAAAGCGGTTCTGATCGGCGGCATTGCGAAAGTATTCCCCCTGCACGATCTGGACTTGCGCAAGTTGGCTGGCGAGGACGAGGAAAGCGGCGACGATGGACAGGCGCAAAATGCGAAAGTTGCCGCGCGGGCGCTGTTCGGCTTCGGTGATCGTTTGAGTAAAAGAGTATTCGTTCCCGTGGTCGGGCATGCGAAAATTATACCTTAGTTTGGAGCAAAAGGCAACGCGTCGGCGGAATCGTCGGCGGAATGGATGAGGGGTATGGACGCACGCATGCGCCGGCGCGCGGGAGTCCGCCGGAACCGGACTCTGCTAGACGTCCAATTGCCGCCGCGCTCGGCGATGGAACCGGCGAAGGGGGAAAAAGGCGAGCGGCATCGCGACCGTGTTCAGGATCGCGGACGGCAGCACGATGCCGACCAGGTAGTCGCCCCAGTTGACCGGCCAGTTGAGGACCGAAAGGATGGCGAGAAGCAGGGTGTTGTAGAAAACAGTCGCCGCCAACATCGCGATCGGCGGCGCGAGCACGTTGCCGCTGAAGGAGATACTCTGTCCCAGGTCGATCATAAAGCCGACGGCGGTCAGACCGATCGCGTGAATTCCAAAGGGAAGGCCAGACCCCAGGTCGAGGAACAGACCGACGATGAACCCCCACTGCGCGGCGCTGCCGGACGTACCGAGCAATCCCTGCGCCACCACCAGGATCAACGGGAGATCGATCTTGTAGCCGGCGATCGTGACGAGAGGAACGAGGGTGGTCTGGGCTACAGCGACGACGAGGAGAAATGGGATGAGCAGCCAAAGGATCATTGGGGCGGAGTTCCGATGATGCGACGATTTGGCGGGGCGACAGGAGCGTTGCGGCTCACTGCGCCGGCGTCGGAGTCACCGTCGGCTTCCGGGTCGGCGTCACGGTCGGAGTCGGCGTCGGCGTAGGCTCTTGAGTAATGTCCGAAGGGGTGAACTTTTTCAGTATCAGCACGAATTCCAATCGGGTAAAATCGACCGTCGGATGGATCGTCGCTTCCTGAAAGAGCTCGATGTCCTGCTTGCGGACCTCGGTCACCTGACCAATGACGATCCGTTTGGGGAATGTGCCGCCGAGCCCTGAGGTCAAGATCAAATCTCCGACCTTGATCGCGTCTCCTTGCGGCACGTATTTGATGACGAGGTCTTTGCTGACCAGGTTGCCGATCTGACCCTCGACGATGCCGGTGGCGCGGGTCGACTGGACGACGCCGTTGACCGAGCTGGAGGGATCGGTGATGAGAAGCACCTTCGACCAGTGAGTGCCGACCTCGGTGACGCGGCCGACCAACCCTTGCGGCGTGGCGACCGGCATGCCCTCTTTGACGCCGTCCGCGCTGCCCTGGTCCACGACGACGTACTGAACGAGGTTCGTGGGGTCCTGCCCGATCACGTTCGCCTGGTCGGGGTTGCGCTGCAAGACCGCCGCGCCGACCAGGTCGAAATCCGGGTTGGACTGTTTGTAGCCGAGCTGTTCGCGCAAAGTCGCATTTTCCTTTTGCAGCTCGGTCACCTGGACGCGATCGATCGCCAGCTCGTTGACTTGCGCCTGGAGCTCGTCGATTCGCTGTCGCATGGCGTTTACGTCGCCAAATCCGCCCGTCACGCTCTCGGCGTCCTGGCCGATTCGAGTGGCGCCGCCCAAAAACGGCTGAAGCAGGTTCAGCGCGACGTTTTCCAGCGGCTGCAGCTGCCCGAGCTGGTGCAGGACGAGAGCCAAGAGGGCGAGAACGACCAGTACGACGACGAGCCGGGAACGATTGTGATTCGAGGAGTAAAGCATGAGTGAGATCCCGGACCAAACTTTCGCGATCGCGTCCGGGACGGCGATCCGCTAACGACGTTCTACGAGTGACCTAACGGCGCGCATTGCTTCGCGTGGGCGTCACGACCTTGTGAAGGGTATCCAATTCTTCGAGCACCTGCCCGGCGCCTCGCACCACGCAGGTGAGCGGGTCTTCCGAGCAATAGACGTGCATCTTGGTTTCCTGGCTGAGCCGCTCCGCGATACCGCCGAGCAGCGCACCTCCCCCCGCCATCGCGATGCCGTACTGCATCAAGTCGGACACCAGCTCCGGCGGAGTCTCGTCTATGGTCGTCTTGAGCGCGTCGACGATCTGATTCAGTGGGATGGCAAGCGCCTCGCGTATCTCTACGCTCGAGACTTCGATCTCCTGGGGAAGACCCGTAATCAGGTTGCGACCCCGCATCATGACCGTCCGCTCTTCCACGAGCGGGAAGGCGGAACCGATGTTCATTTTGATCTCTTCCGCCATGCGTTCGCCGACGAGGACGTTGTATTTCTCGCGCGCGTATCGGATGATCTCGTCGTCCATCTCGTCGCCGGCGACGCGGATGGACCGGCTCGTGACGATACCGCCCAGCGAAAAGACCGCCATTTCAGTCGTGCCGCCGCCGATGTCGACGATCATGCTGCCGATCGATTCGGTAATGGGCAGGCCCGCCCCGATCGCGGCCGCCATCGGTTCCTCGACGAGGAACACCTCACGTGCGCCGGCGTTCATGGCGGCGTCGTGGACGGCGCGCTTTTCCACTTCGGTCACGCCGCTGGGGATGCCGATCACGATCCGCGGCCGGTGCGGGAGCGGCAGGAGCGCCTGATCGTGCACTTTGCTGATAAAGTACTCGAGCATCTTCTCGGTAACGTCAAAGTCCGAGATCACTCCATCCCTGAGCGGTCTGATCGCGACGATGTCCGACGGTGTCCGGCCGACCATTTGCTTGGCTTCCGATCCGATCGCCAGAACTCGCTTGGTTTTCCGTTCGATCGCGACCACGGAAGGCTCGTTGATCACGATTCCCACGCCACGGACGAGCACGAGGGTGTTAGCCGTCCCCAGGTCGATGCCGATGTCGCGAGAGAACAGTCCGAACATCCAATTCAGCGGACTAAACAATGCAGGGGGCTCCTAAAACGATGCAAAAATGGCGCTCATGGGTGATTATACCACATTCCCTCGAAAGACAAAAAATGGGACGCTGCACACTGCATGCGTCCCACTTGACTCCAACAGCCTAATGCGCCCGCTATTCTTTCTTGGCTTCTTTGGCTTCGCCGCCAGCAGGGGCTTCGCCTTCCGCGCCTTCTTCTTCCTTCTTGCCCTTGCCGATCACTTCGACTTCCGCGGTCACCGGCGCTTCGACGGCGATCACTTCTTCCTTCACCGGCACGACCTTCGCCACCATCTCGTCTCCCGGCGTGAGAACTTCCACCGTGGCGCCCAGCTTGAGGTCCTTCACGAAGAGGCTCTGGTTGAGCGATTCCAGGCCCGAGACGTCCACCTCGATCTGCGGTATGAGGTCCGTAGGCAGCACGCGAATCTCGACCGTATCGATGCCGTGAATCAAAAGGCCTTCGCCGCGGGTCACCGCCGGCGAGGTTCCCACCAGAACGAGCTGCACCGGCGTCGTGATCTTTTCCGTCATCGACACTTCTTGGAAATCGACGTGAACGATCCGACCGGTCAGCGGATTCCGCTGAACTTCGCGCGTCAGAACGAGACGGGCCGCACCCGTATCAACCGTCAATTTGATAAGACGATTCCGCCCCGCCTTGGCGACCACCTGCTTGAGCAGCTTTTCTTCCAGCTTCAAAGCGAGCGGTTTCTCGACGTGACTTCCGTATAGGACCGCGGGGATCGCGCCGGCGCGTCGCAGTTGACTCACCTGCTTGCCCAGCAACGTCCTTGGCTCTGCCGTCAAGAGAAATTCTTCAGCCATTTTGAACAAACCTTTCTTCGAAAAATTGCTGAACTATTGTAATGGCAATGGCCGAATTAGTCAAATCACATTTTTGACGGATGCCGGCGAGTATGCTAAGGTACGAACGCCGGCGTGCCTCGCGCTCCGCACGAGGCGCGTTTGAAATTGCGGTTCCTCCCCGCTGCGGGATGGCCGGAGCAGGCGGCGCCGTACGCGGGTCAGGTATGCCACTGTAGGATCAAATCTCGGAGAATTCGGTGCGAAGAATCGTTTTCTTTATCGGCGCCCTCGCCTTGCTCGGGTGGCTCGTTTTTACGCTGCTCCAATCCGCGCAACCCCCGGCGATCGGCGCAGACGTCATTGGATTGAAGGGGACGGAGAACAGCGCCGGCTTTGCGCGAGCCGATCACGTTCGCGACTGGAGTTTCCCGCTCGACCACGGGCCGCATCCGGAATTCCAGACCGAGTGGTGGTACTATACCGGCAACGTCGAAACGCCGAACGGCCGGCATTTCGGCTACCAGCTCACCTTCTTCCGGCGGGCATTGACGCCGACCGCTGCGCCTCGCCAATCGGACTGGGGAACCAATCAAGTTTACTTTGCCCACTTTGCGATCACCGACGTCGCCGACGGCAGTCATTGGGCCACTGAACGCTATAGCCGGGGCGCTGCCGGTCTCGCCGGCGCAAGCGGCGGCCCTTATCACGTGTGGTTGGAGAACTGGGAGGTGACCTCGCTGGATGCCGAGGGGAATCAGGTCCAGTTGCGCGCAGACGATTCTGGACATGCGATCGCGCTCACGCTGAAGGCCGACAAGCCCGCCGTCCTGAACGGTGATCAAGGCCTGTCGCAGAAATCCAGCGGCCAGGGGAATGCGTCCTACTATTACTCGTTCACTCGACTTGCGACGACGGGGACGATTACGTCGGGGGGCGAGAGCTATGCCGTGAGCGGCCTATCCTGGATGGACCACGAATTCAGCACGACCGTGTTGGGACCGAATGCCGTTGGCTGGGACTGGTTTTCGATCCAACTGAACGACAAGCGTGAGGTGATGTTCTTTCAGATTCGGGATAAGGACGGAAGCGTCGAGCCGCTTGCGAGCGGCACGCTGGTGGAGCCGGACGGGAGCTCACGCGCGCTGACGCGTGACGAGGTCCATATCCAGGTCCTGGATCATTGGACCAGCCCCGAATCCGGCGGCAACTATCCCGCACGCTGGAGCGTCTCCGTCCCTTCCGCCAATCTACAGTTGACGCTCCGGCCGTACGTCGCCGACCAGGAAATGCACGTCTCGATCGTCTACTGGGAAGGCGCGGTACAAGTCAACGGAACGTCGAACGGAGCTCCCGCCGCAGGCAGCGGTTACGTCGAAATGACCGGCTATGCGGCCGGGGCCGGCAGCGTCGGTCTGCAATAGGCCACATGCGTCCGGCGTCACGGTTCGAAGGTGGATGTCGCGCGGGATCAACCGTGCTTGAAGGTCAGAATAAAGTTGACGTGCCGAGCGTCCGGCAGGCCCATCCCACTCACCGCGTCGCCGGCTTCCTTTGCCGTCGTCACTGAGTAGATTCCGTTCTTGAGCGAGGGCGAAAAGGTGGCCCAGAGAGGACAGTTGGCCTCGCCCTTGGAGTCGGTCGTGACAGTAGCCGGTTGATCGCCCTGATCGCGGCCGACCCAATCGATTACAAAGGGGATTCCCGCAGCGGGCGATCCATCGGCGCTTTGCGCCTTGAGGTAGACGTGGTGATTTTGGCCCGTCTGGCCCGGGTCCTCTAATTGCGCCGCGACGACTCGCCATGAATGCGCCGCTTCGGACGCTTTGACCTTGACCCCCAATCCATCCAGGCGCGAGTCCCACTGTACTCCGGTAGGCGGTGCCGGCACCGCGACGGTCACGGTGGCGCTCAGGTCGTGGGACGTTCCGTCCGGGAAAGCGACGTGCAAGACGTACGTCGTCGTCGTCGCCGGCGTGACGATGCGGGTTCCGTACGCCGCGACCGCCGCTCCGTCGAGCGTGACTTTGTCCGCGCCGTCGACCTGCCAGTCGAGCGTCGCTGACGCGCCGACCGCCAGGCTGGCCGGCGCAGCGGTGAAAGACAGATTAGGTGTCGTCGCCGCCGCGTCCCAGCTGAACTTGCGCACGAACGGCACAAGCGCGGCAACCGCGTTTATCGTCTCGGTCTTGTCCCCCAGCACACCGCCCCACCAATCGTCGGCGCCCCAGCCCCCGGCGATCCACGGCGTTATGCTGAACACATAGTCGGGCAGCGGCTCTCCGTTGGACAGCACGCCGGTCTGGAACCACTCGAACATCTCCGCGTGATATCGTGCGTGGTACGGCTGCTCGGCCTTGGGATAGCGATTGTCCTGGTCGGCGCCGTACTCCCAGCCTCCCTCGCCGCCGACGATCGGAATGACAAACCCCAAGTATTCCATCATCCAGTGCGCGATGTCGAGGAAGGCCAGCACCCCGACGTTGTCGTCTAAGATCGTCGCATTGGGGTGGTCTTGCTGGTTGCGCGCGTCGTAGGGATACGCCGGCGGATGGTTCGCCCCATAGTTGTGTTGGACGAAGAACGCCTTTTGCCAAAGCGGATGCGATTTGCCGGCGCTCTCGACGGCCGCCTTGAGTTCCATCGGGTCGAGGCACTGGATACCCGGGTAACCTCCGGCCTCAAAGATCACCTGGGCACCGGCTGCCCACCGACCGCCAAATATGTGATTCAGATCCTGGCTCGCCGGAAGGTGGTTCCACTCGCGCGAATCGCCCGGCTCGTTGTAGAGCTGGACGTAGGGGGGTGCGCCGACCGATGTGAGCGCCTTGACGTACGCCGCCGGATCGAAGGGTTCGTCGATCTTTTTGCCGATCCGCACGACCGGCATGATGCCGGCGTTCCAGCACGCTTTGGCCGCACGGCCGGCCTGCAGCTCGTCCTGAGCATAGATCATAGTCCACTTGCAGCGGATGGAATTGAGGTTCTGGACCGTGCTGGCGATGAGCGAATCGCGCAGGTCGATGGTAAAGTGCAGCCCGCGCCCATTGTCCTGGACGGGACGCGGATAGGTCTTGAGCTGCGCCACGTTTTGCGCTGTCAACACCACCGTCGGCGATCGAGTGGGGCCCGTCACAAGTGTTGGCGCCACGGTCGCGGCAACCGTGAGGTCTTTGACGGTTTTGTCTTCGAATTCGACGTGCAGCGTGTACGTCGTCGTTTGCGCCGGCGCAACCATTTGCGAGCCGGATGTAGCGACTGCCTGTCCATTGAGCAGTACGACAGTCGCCCCTTTGGTCGCCCACGTCAAGGTCGCCGGGCCGCCGCCGACTATCGTGTTCGGATCGACCGCAAAGGTGGCACCCTTCTCCAGGGGCGGTGGCTGGACGGTGAGGAGCGCCGTGAGGTCGCGCGTGGAGCCGTCGACGAATTCGACGTGTAGGCCGTAAACCGTCGTCACGGTCGGCGAAACGGTCTCCGTTCCGCTCGCCGCTACTGGTCGATCGTCTAGCGTGATTCGACTCGCGCCCTGCGTCGCCCATTTGAGGGTCGCCTGCGCCCCGGCAGTGATCGACGCCGGTTCGACCGAAAAACTGGAGGTGGTGGGCTGACGCGGCGGCTGCACCAGTACCGTCGCCGCCAAGTCCTTGGCCGTCCCGTCCAAGAACTCCAAGTGCAGCACGTAGATGGTTGTTTGGGTCGGTTTGACCGTTCGCGTGCCATGCCCCTCGACGGTCTCATGGTCCAACGCAACTGATTTGACTCCCTCGACATCCCAGTTGAGTGCGACGGACTGGCCGGACTGGACCGTCGCCGGCGTCGCCGTGAAAGCGTAGGTGGGTGGGATCTCGACGGTAACGGTCGTCGGCAGGTCTTTCGTCGAACCGTCGTGCAGGACCAGTTGCAGCGTGTAGGTAGCGGTTTGAGCCGGCGTGACCGTACGCGTGTCGTGTCCGTCGACGGCCTGGCCGTCCAATGCGACGGACTTGTACCCTTCCACGTCCCACTCTAGCACGGAGGACTGACCCGACTGAACCGTCGCCGGCGTCGCCGAGAAAGCGTAGGTCGGCTGCGGGATTTGAACGGTCACCGTAACTGGCAATTCCTTCGTCGACCCGTCATACAAGCCGAGACGCATCACATAGGTAGTGGTCTGCGCCGGCGTGACCGTACGCGTGTCGTGCCCGGCCACGGCCTGCCCGTCCAAAGCAACCGACTTGACCCCTTCTACATCCCACTTGAGAACGGTGGACTGACCCAACAGGATCGTTTCCGGCGTTGCCGAGAAAGCGTAGATCGCCTGCGGGATTTGAACGGTCACCGTAACTGGCAAGTCCTTCGTCGACCCGTCATACAAGCCGAGACGCATCACATAGGTAGTGGTCTGCGCCGGCGTGACCGTACGCGTGTCGTGCCCGGCCACGGCCTGGCCATCCAACGCAACCGATTTGACCCCTTCTACATCCCACTTGAGAACGGTGGACTGACCCAACAGGATCGTTTCCGGCGTTGCCGAGAAAGCGTAGATCGCCTGAGGGATCTGAACGGTCACCGTCGCCTGCAAGTCCTTCGTCGACCCGTCAAACAAGACGAGCTGGAGCGTGTAGGTGGTGGTCTTGGCCGGCGTAACGGTGCGCGTGTCGTGCCCGGCGACGGCCTGCCCGTCCAACGCGACCGATCTGACCCCTTGCACATCCCAGCTCAGCACGGACGACTCGCCGGCCTGGATCATGCCCGGCGTCGACGAGAAAGTGTAGGTCGCTTGCGGAGCTTGAACAGTCACCGTCGTGGACAGTTCTTTGGCGGACCCATCAGAGAATTCCAGGCGGAGCGTGTAAGTAGTGGTTTGAGTCGGGGTGACGGCCCAGGTGCCATGATCGGCCACCGCCTGACCGTCCAGCATTACCGACTTGGCTCCGTCGACATCCCACTTGAGCTCGGCGGACTGGCCGACCTGGATCGTGTCTGGACTAACCGAGAAGGAATAGACCGGGACCGCCGGCGTCTCGAGCACGGGCCAGGGCTGTGGAATCGCGGCGCCGCCGCCGGCGGATTGAACGTAGGCGGTGAGCAGATCGATGACGTTGGTCAGCTCGAATGAAGGCCAGCCGTAGTCTCCCCATTGGAACAGAGTTGCGCCCAGGACGTACGGGTCCTGAAGCAGGATCGCGTCGTAGCCCTTGAGGATCTCGAGGTACTCTTGCGGAGTCTTGTGGCCGCGCCAACCGCCGATGTACGGGTCTCCGTTGTCGTCGAGGCCGGCCTCTGTAATGACAACGGGTCTGCGGGCGGCTTGCGGCAGGGCCTGCTCGAACGTGCGGTAGCAACCCCAATCCTTGCCCTCGCCGGCGCGACTGTAGTATTCGTGGAACGCGTGAACGTCGACCGCCGCCGCGGCGTCGACGAGGAAAGGGACGATCGCGCTCTGCACGTCCGGCGTTGGATTGCCGGTCGACCACGAAAACCCGGCGACCTTCTCTCCCTGCGCGTGCATCAGCTCCGCAAATCGAACGTACCACGCGTTCAGGGCCTTGGCGTCGTCGACGGACTTGACGACCGGCTCGTTGAGCCCTTCCCAATAGATCCCGCGCCCTCGGAGCTTGATGAGCGTGTCGCCGATCTCGGCGAAGAACGCATCGGCGGGTGCGCGGAAATCCTGATTGGTGTACTGCCGGTACACGATCACGACGTTCGGGCAGCGGCGGCGCACCTCGTCGATATTCATCTCGCTCGAAAAGTTATAGACCTTGACGACGCTCGGCTGCATCTTTTGGAGAACGTCGAACACCCGGCTCGGGTACGCGCTCAGATGAATCGAGAGTTTTGAAGGCATGGTCTCACCTCTCCGCGTGGGAGCGCAGCTAAGACGTCACCGTGATCGTTGTCGTGCCGACGTTGTCCTGCAGCCAGACGTTCTGCTCGCGCACGAGACCGGCCCAATAGCGGACCGTCTGCGGCTTGCTCAGCGCTATGGTCCCGGTGATCGTCGCGATTCGACCCGCCGCCAACGAACCGCCCAGCCCCCAGCGATAGGGATGGTCGATGCCGGTACGGCCGTCGAAATCGACGCCAACCCGGTACGCGCCGCCGACATCGGGGAAATTGCGTGTGTAGAACGTATCGCCTTCCGCATACGCCTGTCCCGGATCGGGGTTTTGGGTCGTGATCGTCTGACTCGTATTGTTAAAGACAGTGATCGCGACGTTCAGCACCGCGCCGGACGGGCCCGTCTGAAGAGAGAACACGGCGCTGACGATCTGGACCGCACGGGGCGCGGCGCCGACCGCCACGGCCAGCTTGCCCTGGCCGTCCTGCAGCCATGCAATCTGTTCGTCGACCAGGCCGGCCCAATAGTTTATCGTTTGGGGAGTCCTGAGGCGGATGGCGCCGGTGATCGCGGCGCTCGATCCCGCTCCAAGGGGCGTTCCCAAACCCCAGCGATAGGGATGGTCGATCCCGGTGCGACCGTCGAAATCGATTCCGACGCGGCATGCCCCGCGCTGCTCCGAAAAACCGCGCGTTTGAACGGTATCGCCCTCGTCGTAGACAAAGCCCGGGTCGGGTCCCTGCGTCGTCAACGGATTGGCGGTATTGTTGGTCACGGTGATGCTCACGTTCAAGACCTGGCCGGCGTTCAACGTCGCGGGTGTGATGGAGACCCGCGTGATCTGGACCACGTTGGCGGGAGCGGGCTTTACCGTGACCGTGCCGGCGCCCTGATTGTCCTCGAGCCACTCCACCTGCTCGCGAACGAGACCGACCCAATAACGGACCGCACCGGCCGTCTTGAGGCGAATCGCGCCCGTGACGGTCACGCTTTGACCGGGAGTGAGCGGAGCGCCTAGTCCCCAACGATAAGGATGATCGATACCGGAATGACCTTCGAAATCCACGCCCACGCGGAGAGCGCCCCCGACATCGGGGTAGCCGCGCGCATAGAACGTATCCCCTTCGTCGTACACGAATCCGGGGTCCGGGCCTTCCGTCGCAATCGTCGCCGTGGTGTCGTTCTTGACCGTCACGCTCACGTTGAGCAGGTCGCCGCTCTGCAAGGTGGACGGGCTCAAGGTCGCCTGCAAGATCAGGGGGGCCGTGCTCGTCGTCACCGTCACCGTCGCGGTCAGGTCCTGCGTGCTCCCGTCGGAAAAGACGACGTGGAGAGTATACGTGGTCGTCGCCGCCGGCGCGACCGACGTCGAGCCGCTCGCCGCAACCGACTGGCCGTCGAGCGTGACCGTTTGCGCGCTTGCGACGTTCCAGGTTAGCGTGGACTGCTGGCCCGCGTAGATGGCCGCGGGAGACGCCGCGAAAGCGACCACGGGTCCGAACGAGGGAATCGTCCACGGCTTGGACACGGGAGCGCCCTGGCCGACCGAGACGATATAATCCGAAA
The DNA here is from genome assembly GCA_023380675.1 of Chloroflexota bacterium. Next base: position 10,270 of record JAMCRS010000246.1, on the reverse strand, counting down.
GCAGTTTGATCTCCGGCGAAAGATCGAACGAAGGCCAGCTCCCGTCGCCCCATTGGAAGATCGTCGCGCCGAGGACGTACGGGTCCTGGAGCAGCACCTGATCGTACTGCTTGAGAATCTCCAGGTATTGCGCAGCGGTTATCTTGCCGAGATAACCGCCATTCGGCTGGCCGTTGTCGTCATAGCCGGCTTCGGTGACGACGACCGGCTTGCGTGCGCTGGCCGGCAACGCTTGCTCGAAGGTCCGATAGAGGCCCCAGTCCCGCCCGAGGCCGACACGGCTATAGTATTCGTGAAAGGCGTGCACGTCGGTCGCCGCGGCGGCGTCGACGATATAGGGAAGGATCGAGTTCCATTTGGCGGGCGTCGGGTTGCCGGTCGACCACGAAAATCCCGCCACCAGCTCTCCCTCCGCATGCATGATCTCCGCAAAGCGCACGTACCAGGCGTTGAGGGCTTTGGCGTCGTCGACGGAGTCCGTCACCGGCTCGTTGAGGCCCTCCCAAATGATCCCCCGCCCGCGCAGCTTGTCGAGCGAGTTCTTCATCTTGAAATAGAACGTATCGGCCGAAGTGTGATAGTCGACGTCGACGAACTCGCGGTAGATGATGAGTGCGCCGCAGCGGCGACGGATCTCGTCCACGTTCATTTCGCTCGACTGATTGAAGACTTTGACGACGCTGGGTTGGATCTTGCCCAGGATATCGAACGAGTTGTTGGGGTAACCGCTCAAGTGGACCGAAAGCTTTGAGGGCATCGCTTCTCGCCTCCGTGGGGAGCAGTCGATGGGCAACGGGAGAAAGCGCCTCGACGCGTCGGATTATACCGATGCTCGGTCAATTTAGCAAGCGAATGCGATCCGGCGCTGCCGCGCGAGAGAACGCACTGTGCGCGCCGCGCCGCGAACGCGCGGACCGCCGCTCCATCCAACGCGACCCAGGATGCGGCGCGAGTTCGCGAGCGATCGGCTGTAGAACCGGACAAGACCAGCGCGGTGCGTTGAGTCGAGCGCCCGCGCACCGCGAGCTCGACGCGAGGCCGCGAGATCGGCGCGCAGGTCCGCGAGGCCGCGACGACGTCGTCGCGGGGCGACGCGCGCGAATTCGCTCCGCGCGTTTCGAAAACACGCCGCGCGGAAACTTTAAGGTCTGATTCCATCAATAGTAGTGTATAATGGAAATGAAGAAAAATTCTACGCGCGATTGCGTCGATCACAATCACTCCGGGACGAGGGTGTCGTGAAGATCTTGGTCGTTTATAACGTCGTCGATAAATTGGAACAAGGCTCAGATGACGATCTATTTGCCGAACAGGAAATCGTTTTAGTCGAACGAGATATCGAGAAGGCGCTGCAGGAGCACGGTCACACGACGGCGGCGGTCCCGATCAACGACGACCTGTGGGGACCGCTGAAAGAATACGATCCAAGCGAATGGTTCATCTTCAATCTGTGCGAGAGCATCCGGAACAAGACCTACCTCGAGCCGTACATCATATCGGTCTTTGAGCATCTGGGTTTTAGATACACCGGCTCCGATCGACGCACGCTGGCCAAGTGCCTCAACAAGGCGCGTGCGAAAGAAGTGCTCAAGGCACACGGCATTCCCACGGCGGCGTACCAGATCCTCACCCCCTGGAACATCCAGCGTCAACTCGAATTCCCCCTGTTCGTCAAACCGATCTCCGAGGACGCGAGTATCGGGATCACGCTCGATTCCGTCGTGCACGACGATCGGTCGCTCCGCCGGCAGGTGCGCTTTATCTGGGAGATGTACCATCAGCCAGCGCTCGTCGAGGAGTTCGTCGAGGGGCGTGAATTCAACGTCACCCTCCTCGGAGACGAGTCGCCGCGGGTCCTTCCGCTCTCCGAGATCAATTTCCGCCGCATTCAAAATCCATTCGCGCGCATCGTCTCGTTCCGCGCCAAGTGGGTGCCCAACTCCGACGAGTACCTGGGGACCCCGCCGACTTGCCCGGCGCGCGTGAGCGACGCGGTCAAAGGCCGCATCGAGGACGTGGCGCGCCGCGCCTATATGGCGATGGGGCTGCAGGACTATGGGCGGGTCGATCTCCGCGTGAAGAATGGGACGCCGTACGTTTTGGAGGTCAACCCCAACGCGGATTTGTCGGCGGACGCCGGCATCGCGCGCGCCGCGCGTGTGGCCGGCATGACGTACGGCGATCTGGCAGACGAGATCGTGCGTCTCGCCGCGCGGCGCAGCCGGACGAAGGGGTTCGCCCGCCCCCGCATCGTCTCGTACGAGCTCCGGGCGCGCAGCGTGGGCGCGGACGGAGTCTATTCGATACCGGTGAGCGCGCTGGCGCCGGCAAGTGAGCGCTCGACCCGCATTAAACGCGCCCCGGCCCAGGTCGCGGGCGTCGCCGCCGCCTAACACACTTATGCCCATTGAGAGCCCCCGGCCCGACGACGCGCCGGCGATTGCGCACCTGTCCGTTGGCGCAGGTGTCTTCAACTCGGAAGAAGTCCGCATCGTCGGCGAAATGCTCGACGGTTATTTTCACCCCGACGCACGGGACGACCACACCTTCGTTATTTACCGCGACGGTTCTCCCAATTCCATTTCCGGATTTGCGTGTTACGGTCCCACCCCCCTCGCCGAGCGCGTCTGGGACCTGTACTGGATCTGCGTGGACCGCGCTGAGCAGCGGCGAGGAATTGGGAAAGAACTGCTGAAGCGGGTCGAACAGAACGTGCGAGCGTGCAATGGCAGGGCGATCTACCTGGAGACGTCGGATTCGGAGGCGTACGCGCCGGCAAGGGCGTTCTACCAGCGGAACGATTATGAGGTGATCGCCCACCTCAAGGATTTTTACGCCGAGGGCGAGGGCAAAGTCATCTACCGCAAGAGACTAGCGCCGTAATGAGGTTGGAGAGACACAGCAACGCGGAAGAGGCAATAGCCCCTTCCGCGTTTTCGTTTGGTTTCCTTCGGCGCGCGTCGACTGCGTCCGGAACTCAGAACGACGCGATCGCTTGTTTGGCGTTGGGGTGAATCTCCAGGAACATATCAAAACCGGCGAGCTTGAGCGCCTCCAGCACTCGCTGTGTCGGGTTGACCAACTTGAGATGCGGCGACTTTGCCTTGCCGCTCGCAATTCCCTTTCTGATCGCTTCGCCCTCGGCGGCCGAGCTGGTCAGCCAGGTGAACATCTGGTTGAGCGTGCGCATTCCGGCGCTGCTCATATAGCCGACGCCGCTCAGGTCGACGACGACGTTGCGGCTCCCGGCGTCGATCACTTCTTTCGCCTTCGTCTGAAGCGCGTCACACGTCGCGGCATTCAAATCCCCCTTGAGTTGAAGAACCGTAACGGGAACGCGCCCTTGCTCTTGTGTAACCGAAATCTCCATTTGATCTTCCTCCTGGAGTCGACCGGTCGGACCGAGGTCCGCGTCCGGCGAATTGCCGCCGGCCCAATTGCGTTGACCGGCAGCCCGATTCGAGCGCGACAATTATAACTACAATGCCGGGTTTTGCAATAGCCCTGAAACATCCGTTGACCGGGGTCGGCGTTTCTGCTATACTCGCAACCGTTCGACCGATTGCGCGCTCGTGTCGCACGGTGGATGCCTGCGGACGGCCGGCAACAATGTTACCGTACTTGACAGTATGAAGGCGTAGAGTCCGCGCTCCATACCCCTGCAAGCCCCGAGCGCCATTCGAGCTTGGCGGTCGAAATCCCTTCGATGCCCGTTAGCTTGGAGGTACAATGCCGATTCGAGTATGCCTTGCCGGCGCGACCGGTTGGGCTGGGTCTGCGCTGGCGCACGCCATCGCGCAGTCTCGAGACCTCTCGCTGGTCGCCGCAGTCTCGCGCAAGAGCGCCGGGCGGAGGCTGGGAGAGGTCCTGAAGAATTCGAGCCTGAACGATGTCGTCGTCAGCGCGACGAGTCAAGCGGCGCTCAAGACCGGGTGCGACGTCTTTTTCGAATACACCCGCCCCGAGGTCGCCAAGTCAAACGTCGCGGCCGCGATCGCCAGCGGCGCACACGTCGTGATCGGAACGTCCGGCCTGTCTGACGAGGACCTGGAAGAATTGGGGCGTGCGGCGCTGCAGCGCGGCGTTGGGGTGCTCGCGGCCGGCAACTTGAGCATGACGACCGTCATCCTGACCAAGTGTGCTCTGTTGGCGGCCCAGCATCTCGCCCAGTGGGAAATCGTCGACCTGGCTTCGGCCGACAAGCCGGATGCGCCGAGCGGGACCGCGCGGGAGCTGGCCTGGAAGCTCGCTCAGGTGCACCGTCCCGACGCACCGGTGCCGGTCGACCAAACGCAGGGGATGCCAGAGAGCCGCGGCGCGACCCTGCACGGCATGCAGGTGCACTCGATCCGGCTGCCCGGCCACGTGCTCGGCGCGCAGGTGCATTTTGGCGCGTTGGACGAAAAACTGTCCATTCACTACGAAGCCGGCTCCAGTCCCGAGCCGTACGTCGCCGGCGGGCTCGCCGCGATACGCGGCGTCGGCACGTTTGTCGGACTCAAGCGGGGTCTGGACAGCCTGATCGACTTGTAGCGCCGTCTCGATACGGCAATCGGAAGCCGGATCCAAAGCGATCCGCCAGACCAGAACTGATCGGAAGGAGAACGTATATGTGTTACGATCTTGACGCGCGGCCGCCCGTTCCGCCGATTTCGGGGGGCGCGGCGGACGGTGAGGACATCGTCCTGACCGCGCGGGACGGCAATCGATTTGCAGCCTATATCGCGTATTCGACCCGGCCGGACGGGCCACAAATCGTGGTCCTGCCGGACGTGCGCGGGCTGCACACCTTCTACAAGGAACTCGCACTCCGCTTTGCCGAGGTTGGAGTACGCGCGTTGGCCATCGACTATTTCGGCCGAACGGCGGGAACCACGCCGCGCGACGAGTCGTTTGAATACGCCCCGCACGTCGAGAAGATGACAATCCCGACCTTCCTCGACGACCTGAACGCAGCGCTCACCCACCTGCGCGATCGATCCAAGACCCCGCGACCGACGTTCCTGGTAGGTTTCTGCCGCGGCGGAACACTCTCTCTTCACGCCGGCGCAGAGGCGCTCGATCTGGCCGGGGTGATCGCGTTCTACGCGGGGCTGAGCCGGCCCGTGCCGGGCGCGAAAGGGACGACGCTCGAACAGGCGGGCAAGAACCGCTTTCCCGTGCTCGGGCTGTTTGGAGGCGCCGACGCCTCTATCCCGCAGACCGATCGGGATCGACTCAACGAGCAATTGAGCGCCGCGGGGGTTAAACACGAGATCGTTGCCTATCCCGGCGCGACCCACAGCTTTTTCGACCGGCGCAACGCGGAATTTGCGGCGGAGTCAGCAGACGCGTGGAAACGAATGCTCGCGTTTCTGGGCACGCCAATCGCGAAGAGCTAGGCGGCGACAGCCTCAAAAAAACAAGAACGGGACCAAGACCGGGCTCGCAAAATCGAGCGTGCGTTTCAAGTAGGAATTCGACTTACAATCAGGAGAATTCTCGGACAACGCAAAATAGGGGATTCGAGCAGGCGAACGCGTCGAGGACTAGACTGGACTTGGCGGCAGGCAAGACACGACGATCACGGCTGTCTCAGAACGTCGAGACAGACGGCGACTCTTCGCACGACAGCGGCGCACACATGCGGCGCGCGGCCTGTACAACGAAGATCGGAGACGATGCTATTCCGCCTGGGTTGCCAGGACCGGATCGAGCACCCTTTCTTCACGTCCGGCCATGGCGCACAGCGATATCACGAGCGTGCCGACGAAGGTGCCGACCAACACGCCTGCGACAAATGCCGCCACGATCAAGAGTTCCATGCGAGCCTCCAGTCAATCCCATTGTAGCATAACCCGGGCCGGGCACAATAGGAATTTGATGCCATCCCAGGACATTCGTCGTCCACGCCGGCGCGTCAGGGAGAGATAACGATTGGACGCCTTGATCAAGCTTTTCATCGAATTCAACAAGTCACTTTATCGGCTCAGCGGAGGGCGTTTGGGCAGCCGAATGGGAGGCCAGTCCGTTCTCCTCTTGCGCACGGTCGGCCGCAAGTCCGGGAAAGAGCGTGTCACCCCCTTGTCCTACTACCGGGATGAGGACGATTACCTCGTGGTTGCCTCGAATTGGGGAAAGGAAATGGAGCCGGCCTGGTTCTTGAATCTCTTGCGCCAGCCCAAGGTCAGCATTCAGGTCAAGGATAGGGTGTTGCAGGTTGAAGCACATCCGGCCGGCGACGGCGAGTATCCACGCCTGTGGGCCCTCGTGTCTGCTCGGAACCCGCAATACAGCAAGTATCAACAAGGGCTCAAGCGCCGGATTCCGATCGTGGTGCTTAGACCTTTGTCCTGACCACCGACACCTGACTCCATGCCAATGCGACGACGGCGAAATCCCGCACAACGAGATTTCGCCGTCGTTTTGAATCGTCCCGTTTATCTGCGCCGTCAGTCGACGGCGACTAGCACTCTACGAGTGGTCGAGCATGACCTTGGTCGGATCATTCGGGTCGTACTTGACCCAGACCTTGGCGCCGGGCTGGTACTTGCCGACCGCCGTGGCGGCCACTACACCCTGGGCCATGGCCTGGAAAGGCGCGCGGTCGGACGCCTCGACTTGAAGCTGCATCGTCATCAAGGGATTGTCGCCGTTCACGCGCACCCCCATGTCGCCGGCGGTGAGGATCTTGGCGGGTGCGGCTACGCCGCGCGCCCGCATGTCCTCCTCAAAGCTCTTCATCTGCTCGAGCATCGCTTGCACGGCCTGAGTGCGCGATGGATCGACCGACGGCGCCGAGCCCGCCGGCGAACCGCCGAGCGCGGTGCCGCCCGTAGGATCGACCGCCACCTTGCGCGGATCGGCCGGATCGTACTTGACCGCCAGCGTGACGCCCGGCTGGAACTGCGGGACCTGGATCATCGAGATGAACATCTTGGTTTCGGCCTGGAACGGCGCACCCTTCTGCGGACGGACCTCCAGCAAGAGACCGATCTGAGGATTGATCTCATTCATCACGACGCCGGTTTCCCAGACTTTGAGAATGACCGCCGGTGCGGACACGCCCTTGGAGAGCAGTTGGCGGTTTTTCATCCCATTCATCACCAGACCGCCTACGAAGATCGCGGCGATCACGACGACCACGCCCCCAATAAGGAGTGGCAGGGCGATCGTCAGAAACATCAGATTGTCGGGCACGTTTGCCTTCCTTTCTTTGCGTTCTGCATCCGCTCTCTCGAGCGGACGAATGGTTGGATTGAACACTCAGCCTTGTGGATAGAATTCAACAGCCACCGCACAGGACGGCGGCGTGCGGCGTCGGTGTGACGCGCCAATCTCGGCTGCATTCAGTATGGCAGAGCAATCAATTGATCTTGACCGTCGACCTGAACGGCGAGAGTGTAAAACCGCCAGACACCATTCCCTTTGCGGGCCGACGCATACAGCGTGCCGTTGCCGCGTGGGCCTGAAATCGGAATCACGAGGCTCGCGTCGCCGGAAATGCCCTGTTCACTGATCGAGCCGGTGACCAGCAAGCCCGATTGGATTGGCGAGCCGAGCGCCTGCACGACGTCGGGATTGGCCTGGGCAGCCTTCATCGCCTCAAGATAGACCGGCGACGATTTAAAGCTCCCCATGATCAGGTAGAACACGCCTCCGACGATCATGGCGACAACCAAGATGACCAAGATCCCGCTAATACACCCGCCGACGCCGAGACAACCCACTGTACGTCTCATTTGCACAGTCCTCCTCGTTCGGTCGACCCCTCTCCGGTCACTCCGACGAACCCAAGCTTTACGCCGGCCGCGCTGAACGTCATCTGCCTCGTGACCAGCGCGTACGCCGCAATCGGGCTGCGGCACACGCGGGCATATCCGGTGGACCGACGACGCAGGCTACGGCGTGACGAGCGAGCCCGTGATCCGAGTATAGATGAGGCGCGTATTATTGGCCTGGGGATCGGCGCGCGCGTCGATGCTGAGGTCGATCTCACGGCCTTCCTCGTTCTTCTTGGAGAACGAGCAAATGGTACGCGGCTGGTTCTCGTAATGGTCCTGCGAGCAGCCGGTCGGCGAGAAACTCGTCTCGCTGACGTCCCAGCCGTTCGTCTTCATGAGGTCGGCCGTATAAAAGTCGGCGACCTCGGAGGGCGCGCGCGACGTTCTAAAGATCATCGTCTCCATTTTGCTCTTCTGGTCTGCTTGCGCCTGGTTAAAGAGCGAAGTCCCTAGCGCTTCTTTAGGGTCTTGCGTTGCGCCCTGAAATGCCGGCACGTCCGGCCACATTTGCTGCGCGCTCGCGTTCGGGACGAGCCCGGCCACGCTCGGCGCGCCGCCGATGCCGCACGCGCTCAGCACGACGACGGCGAAAGCGAGAGTCGCCAAGACGACCGCATCGTGCCTGATTCGATTTCGCATTTGGGTTCCTCCTCCGTCAATCTTTCACGCATTCTATGAGTGGGGCGCAAAATCACCGTTAAACTCGATCAGGCCCGCGGGTTCGATTCACGATCGCGCCTTCAAATCGGGTCGGCGATCGCACCGCGCTGATGCGGATCCAAAAAAGCTGCGGTTGGAGATGCTCCAACCGCAGCTTTGTCCGCACGTCCAATTCGGCGCGCGCTAGTCTTCGTCGCTCATCGCAAAGTGGACCGCTAGCTCAAGCGTCGTCGAGCGTCCTTCCCGCCACGCGGCCTCGAACGTCACCGCGTCCAATTGTCCGCGAACGGCGTCAACCTGTCTTTCAAAGTTGACGTGGTAGCGCCGCCAAACCGAAGTGGGGAGATCCGATAAGAGCGCCTCGCCGGCGGATAAAAGGCGCGCGGCCCGTTTGGCGCGACCGCGGACCAGGGCGACTGCCCCCATTCCCATTACGTTCAGCGCGACCAATAGCCGATCGTTGGCTTGCTGCGCGAGCACGAGCCCTTCGACGAAGAGGTCCTGGGCGCGCCGGTCGTCGCCGCAGCCGAGGACCGCCTGGCCCAGGCTGTGGACCGGTCCAGCGAGGTTCACCCGGTCGGCGATTTGCTTTAGCAAGTCAACGCTCTCCTCACACAAAGTGACAGCTCGGCGATACTCCTGATCGAACAGTGCGACGCCCCCGAGTGCGTCCAGAACGTACGCCAGCCGCAGCTTGTCGCCGACTTGCCGAAAGAGGGCGGCGCTCTCTTCCAGGACGCGCGCAGCCGCGGCCATGTCCGACCGCATGAGCGCGTTGCCGAGCCCGCGCAGCGCGCGTCCGAGCAGCGATTTATTTCCGTTCGCGCGCGCGAGCGCGACCGCCTGGTCGAACGTTTGCTTCGATTCCGAAATATGGTCTTCGTACAGGAGCACATAGGCCATGCAGAGTAAACCGAAGGCCGTCCACCAATCGTTCTTGAGCTCGCGCCAAATCTCGAGGCTCTCGCCATAACTCGCTCGTGCATTCGGTATGTCCGTCTGGTCCCACGCGATCTCGCCCAGCCCCGCCAACGCCTTGGCGCGTGCGGCGTCGCGCCGCTCGGCGGGATTGAGCGCGAGCGCGGTCTCGAGCCATCGTCTGCCTTCGCTCAGCGGCCCGCGTATCACCCAGTACCAGTACAGCGCACCGGCCAGACTGAGCCCGGCCGCTCGATCACGTTCCACTCCGTCCTCGCGCGGCTGGAGGCTGAGAGTCCAGTCGAGCGCGGCGCGCAGGTTGTGACGCTGCGACTCCAGCCGGTCGAGCCAAAGGCCTTGCGCCGGTCCCGCCAGATTCGGCTCCGCCGCCTCGGCTTGCGCGATGAAATAGCGGAGATGCCGATCATGGAGGGTGCCCAGCTCGCCGGACTCGGACAATTTTGCGCCGGCGTATTGGTGGATCGTGTCGAGCAGGCGATAGACGGTCGCGTGATCTCGCTCTTCGGAGAAGAGCAGCGATTGGTCGATCAAGCGTGCCAACACGTCGAGAACCTGCTCCTTCCGGATGCCGTCGCCGGAGCAGACTACTTCGATGGCCTCGAGCGTCAGGCCGCCGTTGAAAACGGCCAATCGGCGGAAGAGCATTTTCTCTTCGCCAGAGAGGAGATCGTGGCTCCAGTCGATCAGAGCGCGCAGCGTCTGCTGGCGCGGGAGGGCCAAGCGGCTCCCGGTGGTGAGAAACGGGAATCGGTCGTCCAGGCGCGCGGCGATCTCCTCCGCGGAGAACGCCTTGATGCGTGCGGCGGCCAGCTCGATCGCGAGCGGAATGCCGTCCAGGCTCCGGCAGATCTGCGCGACCGCGAGGGCATTTTGTTCCGTCAGCGCAAAGGCCGGATTTGCCGCGCGGG
>JAMCRS010000245.1 GCA_023380675.1 Chloroflexota bacterium | reverse complement strand
TACGGGGGACCTGGCGGGCCTACGCGTTGGGCCTCGGGCGGGCGTTGGTCAAGAACCGGCTCGTCCGCAATTTCGGACCCTTCCTCCCGATTCTGCTGGTCTGGCTGGTCGTCGTGCGCGTGCGCGATTTTCCGCCCTCCATGTTCGTCGGACCGGACGCCGTGCTCCAATCGTTCGGCGATCTCATCTACAAAGGCATCCTGCCGGGCTATTTGACCGATTCGCTGATGCGCCTGGTCAGCGGTATCTTTTACAGCCTCCTGCTCGGCCTGCCGCTCGGATTCCTGATCGGGCTGAATCGCTACGTCCGGCGTTTTAGCTGGCCGCTCCTGTTGTTCTTCCAGGCGATCGGCGACATCGCGTGGCTGCCGCTATTGATCGTCTGGGACGGCTTTGGGCTCACGACGGTGACCTGGGTGATCGTCTATACGGCGGTCTTTCCGTTGATGGTGAACATCGTCGCCGGAATCGACGGCGTGCCGGAGGACTTGGTGCGCGCCGCGCGCAGCCTGGGCGCCAGGCCGGGGGGGGTGATCTGGGAAGTGATGGTGCCGGGCGCACTGCCGGCCGTCGTCACCGGGATCCGGACCGGCTTGGGGTACGGCTGGCGCGCGCTCATCGCCGCGGAGATCATCGTCGGAACGAGCGGCATTGGCTTTATGAGTTCGACGCGCGCCCGGGGGGCGCGCGTGACAGAAGTTTTCGTCGGCATGATCGTGCTCGGCGCGCTCTGGTACGCGACGGACACGCTCATTCTCTTGCCGCTCGAGCACGGCACCATCGAACGATGGGGAATGGTCCGATCAGCCGATGCGGAGGTCGCACGGTGAGTCTACTGACAGTGGAGGACCTGCAGAAAACCTATATCGACCCGTACACCGGCGAACGGAACCTCGCTCTGCAGGCCGTCTCGTTCTCGATCGAGGAAGGCGATTTCGTCTCGATCCTCGGTCCGAGCGGGTGCGGCAAGACGACGATTCTGAATATCATCGCCGGCTTTATCAAGGCATCGGCCGGCCAGGTCTTGCTGCACGGCCAGCCGATCCAGGGGCCCGGTCCGGATCGCGGCGTCGTCTTTCAGAGTTTTGCGCTCTTTCCGTGGAAAACGGTGCTGGGGAACGTCACCTTTGGTTTGAAAATGCGCGGCGTCGACACGCGCGAGCGCGACCGGATGGCGCGGGAAGTCATCGAGCTGGTTGGCCTGTCCGGCTTTGAGGAAAAATATCCGCACGAGCTCTCCGGCGGAATGCAGCAGCGGGTCGGCGTGGCGCGCGTCCTGGCGAATCATCCCCAGGTCATGTTGATGGACGAGCCCTTCGCAAGCATCGACGCGCAGACGCGGATGAAGATGCAAGAGGACCTGACCCGGATTTGGGAACAGCGCCATCCCACTGTCTTTTTCGTCACCCATGACGTGGAGGAGGCGGTCTTTCTCTCCAATCGCGTGATCGTCCTCACGTCGCGGCCCAGTCGCGTCAACGAGATTCTAGAGATCGATATCCCGCGGCCGCGCAAGTGGAAGCAGTTGAACGCCGACGAGAACTTTCACCACATGACCCAGCACATTTTCGAATTGCTGGGCCACGGATTGGAAGTGACCGAAAGGGAGGGGGGAGCGTGAAGCGGGCCCGTACCCTGCTGGGCAACATCGGCATCCAGAGCGTCCTCGTCGTCGCGCTTGGGCTCTTCGTTTTCAACGTCTGGTCGTACGCGCAAGCGCCGGCGAAAATCGACCCGCGGCTGGCTGCCGGCGCCGATCCGAATCAAAAGGTCAATATCGTGGTCGAGCTGAATTTTCCGCCGGAGCGCTTTCACGTCGACGCGCTGCAAAATTACGGGCGCGTGGCCGGCGCGGACGGAGACAAGGTCCAGCTGCGGAACGTGACGCTGGACGGGGTTCAGGCCCTCGCGCGCACCTATTGGGTCAAAAGCATTACGCTGGCCCCGAATCCGTGAGCCGCGCCATCCGGGCGGTATCGCCGCGGGCGTAACCCAGTCCGGGCAAGAATCGATTCGAAGGGAGCATAAAGAAATGGCAAACATCGCACCTGAAACCATCGAGGCTTTTCGAGGAATTACGACCGCCTCCGTGGCGGACGCGTTGTGGGAGCTGGGTGTATCAGCGCACATGTCTTCGGACGTCAAACCGATCTACCCGGTCAAGATCGTCGGCCCGGCAGTCACCGTATTGGAAGAACCGACGACCGAACGACAGCCGCCGCAGCATGCGCTCGAGCTGATCGACGGGGCGGCACCGGGCAGCGTCGTCGTCATCTCGATCAACGGGTTTCGCGAGGTGGCGGTCTGGGGAGGGTTGATGACGGCCGGCGCCGTCGTGAACGAATTGGAGGGAGCGGTTCTGGACGGCAGCGTGCGAGACGTGGAGGAGATCGAGCGCGATTATCACTTCCCGGTCTTTTCTCGCGGCATCACCCCGGCGACGACCGTCGGCCGGTTCAAGACCGTCAGCTCCAACGTCCCGGTCGTCGTCGGCGGGATCACTGTCCATCCGGGCGATCTGATCGTTGGCGATCGGGACGGAGTGGTCGTCGTTCCGGCCGGCATGGTCGCCAAAGCGTTGAGCGGAGCGCAGGAGATCGAAAATCGCGAGCGGGAACAGACCAAAATGATTCGAGACACAAAGTCGCTTCTCCAGGGCATGGCAAAATACAAGCGCATCTAAGAGGAAGAGGAGCAATGGCTCCAGATATCATTGCGATGGGCGAGCCGATGCTGGAATTCAATGCCGCCGAGCCAGGCTCGCTCAGGGCGGTCCGGTCGTACGAAGTCGGCTGGGGCGGAGATACGTCCAACTTTGTAGTCGCCGCCAGTCGCCTCGGCGGCCGTGTGGGCATGATCACGCGGCTGGGGGCAGATGAGTTCGGCCAGGTGTTTCTCGATCTCTGGCGCGATGAAGGGGTGGATGCCAGTCAGGTGATCGTGGAGCCAGGCGCCCACACCGGCATCTATTTCGTCTCCCGGCGTGGGACCGCTCATACATTCACGTACTATCGAAAGGACTCTGCAGCGAGCCACCTGGCCGGCCAGGACCTTTCCAGGGACTATATCGCCGGAGCCAAGGTATTTCACACCTCGGGCATCACCCAGGCCATCAGTAACTCGGCGTGCGACGCGGTGTTTCATGCCATCGAAATTGCGCGAGCGGCTGGGGTCTTGGTATCTTACGACCCGAACGTGCGGCTCAAGTTGTGGGAGCAGGGCCGCGCCCGGGCGATCATTCTCGAAACTGCTGGCATGGCGGACTTTGTGTTCCCAAGCCTCGAAGATGCCCAATTCATCACGGGGCTGCAGGACCCGCAGGCCATAGCGTCTCAGTTACTAGAGCGGGGACCCAGGGTCGTCGCGCTCAAGCTTGGCGGCGAGGGTGTGTTGCTGGCGACGGCGGAGGGAATGCAGCGAATTGCCCCGGTCGCGGTGGAGGTGGTGGACAGCACCGGGGCGGGTGACACGTTTGACGGCGCGTTCGTCGTCGCCTATCTGCACGGGCGCTCGTACCTGGAATGCGCACGCTTTGCCAACGTCGCCGCCGCGCTGACGACCACCGGCTGGGGAGCCGTCAAACCGATCCCGCATCAGAAAGAGGTCGAGGCGCTGCTAGCGCACAACGCTTTTTCGGAGTCAGGTTCCTGAGGAACGGTCTATCTTATCACCGAAAGGGATCCTTAATGGCGCGATTCTCGCGACTGGAAGTATGGAACGCCATTCTCGATACGGGCCTGGTCCCGCTGTTTTACCAGCCGGATGTCGACACGGCGGCGGGCCTCGCGTCGGCGTGTGTCCAGGGGGGCGCGCGTGTCGTCGAGTTCACCAACCGCGGCGAAAAGGCGTTCGGCGTCTTTACTGATCTGGTGCGTTATGTGGAGCGGACCGAACCCCACCCCATTTTGGGCGTCGGTTCGATTGTCGACGCACCCACGGCGGCCTTGTACATTGCGAACGGCGCCAACTTCATCGTCGGACCCAGCTTTAACCCGGAGATCGCACGCCTGTGCAACCGCCGGAAAATTGCTTATCTTCCTGGCTGTGCCACCGAAACCGAAATCGCCCAGGCCGAAGAGTGGGGCGCCGAGATCTGCAAGATCTTTCCAGGCGGCGTCGGCGGTCCCGAGTTCATTCAGTCGGTGCTCGGCCCCTGTCCCTGGCACCGTCTGATGCCGACCGGCGGTGTGGACGCAACCGAGGCGAATGTGACCGGATGGATTCGCGCTGGCGCCGCGGCGATCGGCATGGGATCCAAGCTTATCACCGCCCCGATCGTCAAGAATCACGACTATGAGACGCTGGCGAGCAGGGTATCGGACGCGATTGGGTGGATCAAGCAAGCCCGTCGTTTGACGGCGATCATACCATCTGCATAGGATGGGAGAAACCGAAAAGTCAGCAGCAAGGGCTACGAGCTCTGCCACACGGTCGACGGCTCCGGCGGCGCGCGCGGTCCGGACTTACGTGGAAACGCAGTTGACCCCCGCCCAGATGACGGTGCAGATTCTGAACGGCGGAACGAACATGCCGGGTTTCTCGCGCAATCTCTCGCCGGACGAGTTGGATGAGTTGATCGCCTTTCTTCGTTCGCGCAAATCCCCTTCTCCACCGGTGGCGGACCGCGGCACTTCCCGGTGATTGAATAAGCGGAGCGAGCCTCCCGTACCCGCGTCTGGCCTGATCGCCAGACGCCAACTTTCCTTCTATAGCTTCCAAGAGAACACGAGATCCACCCTCGGTGAACGTAAGGGTCGCAGACCCGGCGCAGGTTGGCTCTTCCCGGTCATCACCCCAAGAGGAAGAAAGCGCTATAATCCAGCCGGCGCTCGACGGGGGCATCAATTGGTTCGGCACCGTCGTCACAATCCCCAGCACGACCAATGTGCGACAGGCGGAGCAGAACGCGGGCGCGCTGCACTTTCGTTTCTCGGACGACGATCTGGCCAGTCTCGACGAGCAGTCGCGCGCGTTCCGCTAGAGCGCCGGAATATCCCCGTCACCGCTCGAGGAACCGTTTTCTCATTTGGACACGGACCGATACGAGCCAGTCGAGCCCGCGCATTGATTGGCATATTTACCCTCAACCGACCCAATTGGCGTTTCGGTGGGTCAGAAGGTCCTCGTGATCTTAGTCAGACCCCGGGGATGGTTTGGGTCGTACCCTTTGTCTATGGTCAAATGATACGCGACAAGTTGGCCGGGCACGATCGCGCTCAACGGCGATAACCACTCTGGCAGCAGCGACGAGAGCGCGACGGGATGGTCTGCAAGACCCAGCGCTGCCGGATCCTCGGACAGCACCATCAAGTCCACTCCTCTTTTCTTCAACTGGCGCCCGACCGCTATGAGACCATCGAAAGCCGGCCCGTGCGGCGCGACCAGGATCACCGGCAAACCGGGCTCCGCCAGCGCGATCGGTCCGTGGAGAAAATCGGGAGACGAAAAAGGCTCAGCATTCGTATAGGTGAGTTCTTTGAGCTTGAGCGCGATCTCCAGCGCCGTCGCGTAGTTGTAGCCGCGTCCGATCACCAAACACGACAGCATTTCGCGCCACCGTGCGGCCGCTTGCTGGGCTCTAGCGTTCAACGTGAGGGCGTGCGCGACCGCCCCGGGAACATCGTCGATTTCGCGGCGCCGCACGCGATCGTGCTCGAGCGCCGCGGAAAGAACCGCCAGTGCGAGAAGCTGAGTGGTGTAGGTCTTGGTCGCGGCGATCGCTCGCTCGGGCCCGGCGTGCTGCAGGATCACCATGTCCGCCGCGTGCGCCAGCGACGAACCCCCGACGTTGGTCACCGCAAGTGTCGGGACTCGCTGCCGCCGCGCTTCGTCGATCACGGCGACAATATCCGGAGATTCTCCGGACTGTGAGATCGCGATGACGAGCGAGCCGGTCAGTCTCGGCGGCCTCTTGTAGAGCGTATAGAGAGAAGGGGTCGCGAGCGAGACCGGCAGTCCGTTGAACGACGCAAAAACGTACTTGCCGTACGTCGCCGCGTTGTCCGACGTGCCGCGCGCCGCGATCGTAATGTACCGCCGGTCCTCGCGCGCGATGCGGTCCGCGATCCGCTGGACGTTCGCCGACTCGGCGTCCAGGAATCGCGCCAGCGCTTGCGGCTGTTCGTTGATTTCGTCGTACAACGAGGGTTGATCCATTACCGTCTCACGCTCAATCCAAACAGCGCCTCTCAGCCCCTGTTGCGCACCAATAGCCTTGCAAGACACGAACCGGAGTTTCTGCCGTTGCGGCGCGAAATGCGTTTCGGCTCACGCTTCAGACCGGGGTTCTTCTTCGTTCGTTCGCCGACTATTCGCCTTGTAGACTACGCGTCCCTGGACGATCGTCGTGTCAACTACAAGTTCGGAATCAAGCAATACGACATCTGCGTCTGAGCCGGGTGCAAGCGTCCCCTTTTGCCCGGCGAGTCCGATCGATTCTGCCGGAACGCGCGTCACCATCGGCAGCGCCTCAAAGAGCGACAGCCCGGCGAACGCCATCGCGTTCCTTAGCGCAGCGTCCAGCGTGACCGTACTTCCCGCCAGCCTTCCAGCCTCGTTACGCGCGATCCCATCCTTCACTATGACCCGTTGGCCCAGCTGCTCGTAGCTGCCGTCGCCCAAGCCGGTTGCCCCTACGCCATCCGTGATCAGCGCAACTCGGTCCGGCCCCTTGCTTCGAATCAGCAGCCGCGCCACCGCCGGGTGCACGTGTATTCCGTCGCAGATCAACTGCGCTGTGATTCGGTCATCCGCCAGCACGGCGCCGGCCGTCCCCGGCTCGCGGTGTCCCAAACCCAGCATAGCGTTAAAGGTATGCGTGGCCTGAGTGAGTCCGTGGTTGGCCGCCGCCTTGACCTGCTCGTAGCTCGCCGCGCTGTGGCCCACCGCGAATCGAATGCCCCGGCGCACCCCCTGGTCGATCAAGTCCAGCGCCCGCTCGACCTCTGGGGCGATCGTAACGAGACGGACAACGCCGCTCTCCAACCACCGCTCGAACTCCTTGCGGTCGGGGAGACGAATCTCGTCGGCCGGCTGTGCCCCTGGAAACTTGTGGCTGAGGTACGGCCCCTCCAGATGTGCTCCCAGGTGGTGCGCCCCGTCGTCCGGTTGAGGCGTACGCGCAACGTTTTCGACGGCAGCATCGGTCGCCGCGCGTGAGGCGGCAATCGTCGTCGCTAGATAGCCCGTGACGCCGTGCGACGCGAAAAGGCGGGCCATGCGGTGCAGCGCATCCGGCGTTGCCTCCATGGTCTCGTGTCCCGCCGCACCGTGGACGTGGATGTCGATCATGCCCGGGATCACCCACAAGCCGGTCGCGTCCAGCGACTCTTCCGGCAACCCGGCGATTTGCCCGGCCTCAATGGAAACGATGCGGCCGTCCTCGATCACGAGACTGTGATCGGGCAGAATGGCTTCCGGCGTTAGGAGCGTGCCCCCATGAATGATCAACCGCATGGTCGCAGATTCCTTCTACTCTGTTTGCGTCACTTGAGCGCGCCGGCCGTAAGACCTTCGACGAAATTGCGTCCCACGAGGCCGAAGAGGACCAGGACCGGCAGCGTGGTGACCGTCGCCCCCGCCAGCAGCAGTCCCCAGTCTACCTGGTATTGTCCGATAATGCCGGCCAGCCCGACGGGCACGGTGCGATTGAGGTCGCTCACGATCAAGACCGACGAGAAGGTATATTCGGTCCACGAGGTGATGAACGCATAGATGGCGATGCTGGCAATGCCCGGCGCGGCCAGCGGCAGGATGACCTTCAACATCGTCTGGAGCGGGTTCGCGCCGTCCAATGCGGCCGCGTCCTCGAGCTCGGTCGGCACGCTGCGGAAGAACGCTTGCAGCATCCAGACCGCAAACGGCGCCGCGAAGGTGACGTTGACCACCACGAGCGCCCAGAGTGTGTTGACCAGCTTGAGTTGGCTCAGCATCGTGTAGAGCGGGATGAGGAGAAGGATGCCTGGAAACGCATACGTGATCAGGATGACGCGGAACAAGAGATCGCGCCCCGGAAAACGCAGACGGTACAGCGCGTAGGCGGCCGAAGACGCCAACACGACTGTGAACGCCATCGTCAAAAGTGCAACGCCGACGCTGTTCGCCAGGAACCTTGGAAAAGCCGAGGAGCTAAAGAGCTTGGCGTAGTGGTCCAGCGTGAACGATTCAGGGAAGAGCGTGGGTACCTGTGCGATGATTTCCGCCGTCTGCTTCACAGAACCGGTCGCGATCCAATAGAACGGCGCGACCATGGCGGCCAGCAGCAGGACGACGGAGAGCCACGTGCCGAGCGACTGGCTGAACCGGTGATTCATAATCATCGATACGCCTCCTCGTCCGTCGGCGACGGCATCCATCGCAGGAACGCCAGCACGAACGCAACCAGGATCAGCCCAACGATCACGGAAGCGGCCGCCGCGCGGCTCAACTGATAGCCTTTGAACGCGGTGACGTAGATGAACACGGGGAGGGTGGTGGACGCGCTCGCCGGCCCGCCGCCGGTCATTAGAAAGATCGTATCAAAAACGTTTACCGACCAGAGAGTGCCGATCAATCCCATCACGAAGAGGACCGGCTGCAGTCCCGGCAGCGTGACGTTAGCGAACTTTTGCCACGACGATGCGCCGTCGACAGACGCCGCTTCGTAGAACTCTTCGGGGATGCTTTGCATCCCGGCGAGAACGATCACCGTCATAAAGGGAAACCACCGCCACGAGTTGATGAGTATGGTGCTGGCGAACGCCGTATTGCTGGTGCCGAAAAATCCGATGGGCGACGGTATCACCCCGAGCGTCAAAAGCAAATAGTTCACGATGCCGCCGGAGGTGCCCAAGATCCACCGCCAGATGATCGCCACGACCACCGTGGGCACGATCCAGGAAACGATCACCCAGACACGCGCGATACTCTGGCCGCGGAAATGCTGCTTGAGGATCAGCGCGGCGACAAAAGCCGCCACCGTTTGGAGTGCGCCGTTTGCCACGGTCCAGATGACGCTTCGGCCGAGCGCAGCCCAGAACCCGCCCGATTTCAGTATGAACGCATAGTTGTCCAGACCCACGAAACTGCCGCCGGTGCCGATGATGCCGACGTCTTGAAAGCTCAGGTTGACGGCCGAAACCAGCGGATAGAGGATGCAGCTGGCGAGCCACAACATCAGAGGCGCGACCAGGACGAGGCCGAGAATGGCTTCGTTGGTCTGTCGCGAGCCGAGCCGCCACCGGGCGGGTCTTCTGGCCGGAAGCACGGAAACGCTCATGATTCGTCACCTCGTAGGTGCATCGAGAGGGCTGCCGCAAGAGTGGGGTGATCCGGCCGGATCACCCCTTGTTCGTGCGCCGATCACTGCTCCACGGTTTGCATCATCAACTGCTGTCCCCACGTTGCGGCAGCGGCCGGCGTTTGTTTGTCGATCACGACCTTCTGCAGAGCTTGGGCGAACATGTTCTCGCCGGAGATCTTGGCGATCGACGGGAAGATGTTGGTGCTCGTAAAGCCGTACATCTTGCCGTTCTGGGAGACGCCGATCATCCCTTCCACCTGGCCGCGATACTTGACCGTCATCGGGTCGTTCCAGAAGGTCGTAGACTTGGCCCCATCTTCGGTCAGGGGGAGGAAGAGCGCTGGTTCGGCCGTCAGCAGGCTGCCGTAGTTGTCCGGCTCGAGAATAAAGCGCAGGAACTTGTACGCGGCCTGCTTCTTGGCATCGTCCTTCGTCATGACCATGACCGCGTTCGGTGCGCCCATGGTGCCGGACTGCGTCACGTCCGCCGCGTGCGGGATCGCCATCACGCCCAGGTCCGCCGGGTCTCCGCCGGCCGCGTCGTACGTGGAGATGACCGTGAACTGCAGGACCATCGCGCAGGTCTTGGCGTCGAAGCACGCCTCGGCCTCGCCCCAGGTCCAGCTCGGGCTGTCCGGCGGAGAGTACTGGTAGAGCTTGGAGTACGCGTCGAGCGCCGCCACCGTCTTCGGGTTGTCGAAGCGCACGGAGCCGTCCTTGTTGTAGATCTCTTCGGCGCCCGAGTTGATCATAAAGTCGTAAACGACCTGGTCCGTATACATCTGCTTGTTCGCCGGCAAGCCCATGCCGTACTGCTTTTCGGCTGTCAACTTCTTGGCCGCCGCCTGCCATTCGTCCCACGTCTCGATCTTGTCGATTCCGGCGGCCTTGAAGACGCTCTTGCGGTACCACAGCGAGTGCGTCATGTTCCAAATCGGCACCGCCCAGACGTGGCCGGAGTACTTGAATGGCGTGATCACCGCCGGATAAAAGTGGTGTGCCTGGTCCATCTCGGTTACAAGATCGTCCACCGGCTGCACGGCGCCCAGGGGTTGCAGGAGTAACGTGAAATCCGGGGTGGTGAAGAGCAGGTCCGGCGCGTTGCCGGCGGCCACCGCCGCGGGCGCCTTGGTATAGATGTCGTTCCAGTTCTGCACTTCCTGGCTTACGACGATCCCGGGATTCGCGGCGTTGAATTTGTCGATCAACTCCTGGAACCGCTTCACCCGGTGGTCCGGCTGTTCCATGTGCCACAGCGTGAGCTTGACCGGCGCGCTGGCCGCGGGCGCGGGTTGCGTTGCTTGCGGGGCCGCGGCGGGCGGCGGCGCCGCGGGCGCGGCCGTCGGCTGGGCGCCTCCGCATCCCACGAGCGTCACGGCCGCGAGAACGATTAACAGCGTAAACACGAACAATCTCTTGCTCATCAGAATCCTCCTTCGCTTGGTCTGATCCATTGACGTGTGGAATTGCCCTGTTTCGGCGGCTAATCCGACCGCCAATGGACGAAACCAAACTCTTTGATCGAGAATGATGCGCCCCACGCGTCTCTAAATTCAGGACATGGACCCTCCTTGGCATCCGCGATTGGATTGCCTTCGATCGTTTCCCAACCTCGACGAACACGATGGCGAAAAGAGCGTGCGCTTCCAGCGGCTTATCCGAGCCCGCCGACCAGCCATCGAATGACCTGGTCGACGAATTGTCGATAGTGCGGCCATCGAACCATGTCGCTCCCCCAGTGAGGCGCGCAGTCCGAGGTCAATGCGACCACCCTCCCGCGCCCGACCTTCGCACACGCGAGGAAGGGGTCTTTCTCTTCGCCGATGACCGCCAAAAGCTCGCCGCCGCTCGGCGCAGTCTTGTTGTACCCCATGAAAATAGGCAGCCCGTCCAGCGGTATGCCGCTCAGGATGGGATGGTTCGGCAGCAGGACTTGGACGTGCGCGCCTTCAGGGGCTTCGATCCGGTCGTCCGGCAGGGGAAGGATTTCGACCGGGAGGATCTTGGCGACCGGCGTTCCGTACCACCGCCCTTGTCCGTTGTGGCCTTGATACGTAAAGTATCCGCCGATGTAGAATAGCCCGCCGCCATTTTGCACGTACCGCACGATCTCCTTCATCCGGTTCGGCCCCATCGGGACGGCGTTGCGCCGGGCGCCCGGGTAGAGCAAGACCGTATCGTGACCGATGTCGCTTAGGATGACCACGTCGAAAGCGGCGAATTGCTCCGCGGTTTCCGGCAAATGGTGGTAGGCCTCGTGCGAGAGCATGCGAGTGACGCTGTGCCCGGCCTGCTCCAGCGCGTTCTGTAAAGTGACGCCGGCGTCCCAGACTTCGTCCATCAAAGAAAAGATCTCCATCCCTTCGATCCCCAACACCGCTTTGATGGCCGAGTCGCCGGCGTACAGGATTTTGCTCATTGCGAATTCCCCTTCGTGTTGTACCAGACCAGTGCTGCCGCTCCCACCGCGCCCGACTCGCTCCCCAGACCGGCGCCGACGACCTTCACCGTCGCTGAGTTCGCCGGGAGGGCGCGTTCCGCGATCGTTCGGCGGATCGGATCGAGCAGCAGTTCGCCCGCCGCGGCGACTCCGCCGCCGACGATGATCCGGTCCGGGTTGTTGATATCGACGTAATAGGAAAGGGCGATTCCAAGTGTGCGCCCTGCGGCGGTGAGGACGGAAATCGCAAGCGGATCGCCCCCGCGTGCCGCTTCCACGACTTGGACCGCCGTGACGGTTTCCGGATCAAGCACGCGCAGCTTGCTGTCGAACCCGTCTTTGAGCGCTTGTCGAGCCTGACGCGCGATGGCCGGGCCCGACGCCAGCGCCTCCACGCAGCCGCGCTTGCCGCAGCCGCAGGTCGGACCTGCCGGGTCGATCACGAGATGCCCCATCTCGCTGGCTCCTTCCCGCGCGCCGCGGTATAGGCGCCCGTCGAGCACCATGCCACCACCAACCCCGCTTCCGACCGTCACGTAGAGAAAATCTTGCGATCCCCGCCCCGCTCCGTAAAGCATCTCACCCAGCGCGGCCGCGTTCGTGTCCTTGTCCACCCAGACAGTACCCGGTGGCTCCTTGCCTAACTGCTCGGCGAGGAGATCGCGCAGCGGCACGTTCGTCCATTTCAGGTTTGACGCGGCGATCACGACGCCTCGCCGGCTGTCCGTCATCCCGGCCGCGCCGACCCCTATCCCCGCGATCGGTTCTTTGGCGGCTCGTTCGAGACGCCGCGCGCACTGCGCCAGGCGCGCGATGACCGCCGGGAAACCCTCCTCCGCTTGCGTCGCGATGCGCTCTTGCGCGGCTACCACGCCCGTCGCCGATACCAGCGCGCCGGCGATCTTTGTCCCTCCCAGGTCGATTCCGATCGCATAGGGGCTCATTAGTTCTTGCTCACAGGTGCGGGTTGCGCGCTCGGTAGCGATCGTGCAGCGCCGTATTGTGACCGGCCGCGCCGGGAAGATTGCTGCTGACATAGACCGGCGGCGTCCCTCCCTTCTTCGCCAGCCGGCAAGCGACCTCGGAGAGGAGCGCGTTCAGGAGAAACGCGCCCGTCACCGTGGATGCCGCGCCGGTCCGCAGCCCGGTGTTTCCGATTTCGACCAGAGCGTCCCCCGGCGGACCACCGTTGTCGATGACAATGTCCGCGACATCGGCCAGTCGCTTGCCCAGAGCGCTGAGCGGAGCCACGGCCGCATATTCAAGCGCGACCATGGCGATGACCGTCATGCCGATCTTTTTCGCCGCAAGGGCGGTCTCGACCGGCACGGCGTTCACGCCGCTGTTGGAAAACACGACGATGACGTCCTTCGCGGTGGGCTGATAGCGGCTGAGGATGGCCGGCCCAATGCCGGCCGTCCGCTCCAACAGGCTGCCCGCGTGTGAGCTCTCATGGATCATGAGGCTGCTCGCCAAGATCGGGCAGACCGCAGCCAAACCGCCGGCGCGAGTGTGCCCTTCCTCTGCCAGCATGTGCGAGTGACCTGTCCCGAATAGATACAGAATGCCGTCGGCCTCGATCGCGTTCACGATCGCCGTGGCGGCTCTGTCCAAAGCGGTTTCCTGCGTTCGCGCGACCAGGTCGAGCAGTGAACGCACGGCATGCATGTACGTCCGTGCGCCCGGAAGATCGTCCGGCATGGCGCATCCTCCCTTGAACCAAAGATAGCCTGACGCGAGGCTTGGGAATTTGACGTCCCGAAAAAAAGACCGCGCGAAAAGGATTGGAACCAATCCTTCTGCGCGGTCTTCACGCCCTTGTGCTTGACTGCAACGCTACGAGCGACCCTTTGTTATCGAGTCTGGGCTAGGGCATTTCTCTCCAACCCTTCCCTCTGTGAATCCTGTGCAATTCCTCTCAGCCCGCTCCGAGGGGTCGCGGGCGGCGCCAGATCTAACGGAGAATGACGTGCAGTTGATGCCGATCGCCGCGAAGAACGGCGCTCACATACTCGATGCGCCGGTCCTGTTGAGTACACGTGACCCGCTCGATGCCGATCAGCGGAACCCGGCTGTCGATGCCGAGGAGCCGGCGTTCACGCGCGGACGCCATGCGCGCGCCGACGAACTCGTCAGCCCAGAGCAGCGCGCACCCATAGTCTCCTCGCAGGACTTCGTAAAGCGATTCGCGGCTAAAGTCGTGCTTCTCCAAGAGGCCCGGACAGAACTGGTGCACGATGTGCGAGTTTTCGATCGCCAACGGGACGCCCTCGACAAAGCGCAGGCGGCTGAGATAGACGATCTCCGATCCGAACGGGATATTGAGACGCTCGGCCACTGCAATGTCGGCGGGCCGGATTTCGGCCTTGAGAACGCGGCTGGAAGGGGTGAGGTTCCGTTTCCGCATGTCCTCGGTGAAACTCGTCAGCCCGCCTCGAAGAAGCTCGATCCTGGGCGGTTCGGCAAAGGTACCTTTGCCCACGCGGAAGAAAATGACCTT
>JAMCRS010000244.1:2803-24288 GCA_023380675.1 Chloroflexota bacterium | reverse complement strand
CCGATGATGATTCCCGGCTTGGCGGTATGCACGTAGATCGAGACCTGCTTTGGAAATCGCTCGATCCGAACATCCGAGATGCCGGCGTGCCCAACTTCCTTGCGGATGAGGGCGCGAATTCTCGCGCGTCCGTGATATTTCCGCAAATGGTCGGGCACACCATCGCGGTACACGACGGACGGCGACCCGTGCCGGTTTACGTGACCGAGAACATGGTGGGCCACCGGCTGGGCGAATTCGCGCCGACGCGGCACTTTCGCGGTCACTCGACCAAGGAAAAGGCCGCCGAGGTTGCGGCGGCCGCGGCGGCTCCCGCGCCCAAGGCAGGCTAGACACGATTCGCTTGACGCCGGTCCGACCGCGGATAGGAGCATTGGAATGGCCGATTATTTCGAAGTGACCGCAGTTGAAAAGTATATTCGCATGTCGCCGCGCAAGGTCCGACTGGTCGTCGACCTCGTGCGCGGCCGCGGCGTGGAGGAAGCCATCGGGCTGCTTAAAGCAACTCCGCGCCAGGCCGCGCGAGCCGTCGAAAAGGCGATTAACTCCGCCGCGTCGAATGCCACGCAGAACTACGGTCTGGTTCGCGAAAACCTGTTCGTCAGCACCATCTATGCCGGCGAAGGCCCGACGCTCAAGCGCGTCAAGGCCGGCGCGCGCGGCCGCGATAAACCGATTTTGGAACGCTCGGCTCACATCACCGTCAGCGTCGCAGAGCGCTCCGCCAAGGCAGAGGAGAAATAATGGGTCGCAAAGTCCATCCCTATGGGTTTCGGCTGGGATACATCAAGGATTGGCGCTCCAAATGGTACGCCGCGGACAAAAAGGCATACACCGACCAGATCACCGAAGACGCGAGAATTCGCGCCCTCATCCGCAAGGAAGTTGGGCACGCCGGCATCTCGGATGTTCGGATCGAGCGATTTCCAAAGCAGGTCTCGATCTACGTGCATACCGCCAAGCCGGGAATCATCATCGGTCGGAAGGGCGCCAGCGTCACGCAGTTGCGCAAGCACCTTGAAGAGTTGACCCAGAAGAAAATCAAGCTGGATGTGATTGAAGTCGAGCACCCGGAAGCGGACGCAGGCCTCGTCGCAGAGAGCATCTGCCAGCAGATTGAAAAGCGCATTTCCCACAAGCGGGCGATGAAGCAGGCGGTGACGCGCGCCATGCGCGGCGGCGCCCTCGGCATCAAGATTACGGCCGGCGGACGGCTGGCCGGCTCGGAAATGGCGCGTCGCGAATTGGTCAAGGAAGGCCGCGTGCCGTTGAACACGCTCCGCGCCGACATTGATTTTTCCAAGCACGAGGCGCTGACGACCTACGGCAAGATCGGCATCAAGGTGTGGATTTATCGCGGCGAAGTGCGGCCGGAAGAGCGGCAGGCGCAGATCATGAAGCAGATCGAAGAAGCCGCCAAGCAGGCCGAGGTGATCGAACAGGGTTGATCGCGCGGCCGTCCGATTTGTCATCCGGGAGTGTTTTGAAATGTTGATGCCCAAACGAGTCAAATACCGCAAGACCCACCGTGGTCGTATGAAGGGCAAAGAGAGCCGCGGCGTGACGCTGGACTTTGGCGATTATGGTCTGCAGGCGTTGCAGCCCTGCTGGATGACGAGCCGGCAGATCGAAGCCGCTCGGCGTGCCGTGGTCCGCTTCGTCAAGCGCGGCGGAAAACTGTGGATCCGGGTCTTTCCCGATCATTCCGTCACGATCAAGGGCGCGGAGACGCGCATGGGCGGCGGCAAGGGCGCACCGGACCACTGGGTCGCCGTGGTCAAGCCGGGCCGCGTCCTTTTTGAGATCGGCGGTGTCAAGGAAGACGTCGCGCGTGAGGCGATGCGTCTGGCGGCGTACAAGCTGCCGATCAAGACGCAGTTCATTACGAGAACGGAGGCGCAGTAGTGGATACGGCAACGCTTCGAGCCATGGACGATGGGGCGCTGAGAAAGCAGCTCGACGATCTGTATCAGGAGATGTTCAACCTGCGCTTTCAACGTGCGGCGGGGCAGCAGCCCAATTTTAACCGTCTCGGCGAGGTCCGACGCGACATCGCGCGAGTCAAGACCCTTCAGCGCGAACGGGCTCGGGCTATGGAGGCGAAGGCGCAATGACAAAAGCAAATTCGAGAGAGCGGCGCAAGGTCATGACCGGCCGCGTGGTCGGCGACAAGATGGAAAAGACTGTGATCGTCGAGATCGAGCAGCGCCACGCTCATCCGTTGTACGGCAAGGTGGTCACTACCGGACGCCGCTTCAAGGCGCACAACGAGGACCCGGTTGCCCAATTGGGAGACCTGGTCAAGATCGTCGAGTCGCGCCCCTATTCGCGGGAAAAACGCTTTCGGGTCGCGGAGATCGTTCAGCGCGGCGTGGTCGTCGAAGAAATCGTCGAGAAGGAGCTCGAGTCGCTGCGGGCCAAGGAGCAGGCCGAACGAGCCACCCGCCGCGCCGAGGAAGAGCGACGCGCGGAGGAGCGGCTCGCGAAACTCGCCGGCGAGCCCGAAGCCGAAGAAGCCGAAGAGACCGTCGACGCGCCGGCAGAGGATGGAGGAGCGGAGGAATGATACAGGTAACGACGCGCCTCAAAGTCGCAGACAACACCGGCGCGCGTGAAATCATGTGCATCCGAGTCATGGGTGGCTCGAGTCGCAAGGTGGGCGCCGTGGGCGACGTCATCATTGCTGCGGTCAAGTCCGCGATCCCGACCAGCGGCGTCAAAAAGGGCGAGGTTGTTCGCGCGGTGATCGTTCGCACCACCAAGGAATACGGACGCAAGGACGGCTCGTACATTCGTTTCGACGACAACGCGGCCGTCATCCTCGAGTCGGACACGACCAACCCGCGCGGGACGCGCATCTTCGGCCCGGTCGCCCGAGAGCTGCGGGACAAGGGCTTTATGAAGATCGTCTCGCTCGCCCCCGAGGTGCTCTAGCGGCCCGTCCGCAACTGTCAAGTTGGAGTAGCGTGATGAACAAGATCCGAAAAGGCGATACGGTCCAGGTGATGTCCGGCAACGATCGCGGCAAAAAGGGGGAGGTGCACAGCGTCGACCCCAAGAACGATCGGGTGATCGTGAGCGGCATCAATCTGGTCAAAAAACACCAGCGGCGCACCGGCGACGTTCGGACTCAGGCCGGCATCATCGAGCGCGAGGGACCCATTTACCTGTCCTGTGTTGCTCTCGTATGCAAGAACTGCGGCAAGCCGACGCGGGTCGGAATTAAGATGTACGAGGGCGGCAAGTCGCGGGTGTGTAAAAATTGCGGCGAAGTGATCGACTAGAGTCCGGCATCGCCGCTTGGGGGCTGGCGGAGATCGCGCGAGGCCCAACTGCTAATCTCCAGTTCGCAGAGAGGATTTGAAATGGCGAAGCCAGGTCAGGCCAAGCCAGAGGCCAAGAAGGAACAAAAGGCCAAAGGCGCCGAGGCAAAGAGCGCAGACGCCAAGGGCGCTGCCAAAGAAGCACAGAGCGGCAAACGTGCCAAGTCGAAAGTGCCGCCGCGGCTGAAAGAACAGTATCGCAAAGAGATCCTGCCTACCTTGATGCGCGAATTCAGCTACGGCAACGTCATGCAAACGCCCAAGGTGAGCAAGGTCGTGGTCAACATAGGCGTTGGCGAGGCGATCGGCAATGCCAAGGCGCTGGACGGTGCGGTCAAGGACATGACGCTGATCACCGGTCAGAAACCGCTCGTGGTCAAGGCCAAGAAATCGATCGCGACGTTCAAGCTGCGCGAAGGGATGCCGATCGGCGTCAAGGTAACGCTGCGCGGTGACAACATGTACTACTTCTTAGATCGGCTGATGAACATCGCCTTGCCGCGGCAACGGGATTTTCGCGGAGTCCCGCACGACGCCTTTGACGGACGCGGGAATTACACCCTGGGCTTGCGCGAGCAGCTCATTTGGCCTGAAGTGGACTATGATACGATCGACAAGGTGCGCGGCATGGAGGTGTGCATCGTCACTTCCGCCCGGTCGGACGAAGAGGCGCGCCGGCTGCTGCAGCTGATGGGAATGCCCTTCCGAGCGCAGTAGAATTGTCGCAGGTCGACGAGTCGATTTGCGAGGAGGAATTGCGTGGCGAAAAAATCAATGGTCAATCGGGAACTGCATCGCAAGTATCCAAATCGGGTGCGAAACCGCTGCAAAATGTGCGGCCGGTCTCGCGGCTATATTCGTCGCTTCAAGTTGTGCCGCATTTGCTTCCGACGAGAGGCGCTGGACGGTCATATCCCGGGAGTGACCAAGTCCAGTTGGTGAGCCGCACGCATCAACTGCGGCGGCTTGAGCCGATCAGCCGATCGGCAATGAATTTCCAGACAGCCGTTTGCAAGGAGCAGGGACTGATGACAAACGATCCCATCGCTGATATGCTCGCTCGAATGAGCAATGCCGCGGCGGTGCGCCATCAACAGGTGTTGATGCCCGCATCCAAGCTCCGCGTCGCTATTGCGAGGATACTCAAGGACGAAGGTTATATCGAAAAGCTCGAGGTCACCAAGGACCGGCCGCAGCCGATGCTTCGGCTCTGGCTCCGCTACGACGACCGACGCAAGCCTATTTTGAGTGGGGTGAAGCGGATTTCCAAGCCGGGACGGCGCGTCTACGCTGGCAAAGCCGAGGTGCCGTGGGTGCAACATGGTCTGGGGATCGCGATCGTTTCAACGACGCAGGGAGTCATGACCGGCGCTCGTGCCAAGCGAATGGGATTGGGAGGCGAAGTCCTCTGCTACGTTTGGTAAGGGGTCGGTCGCGCGATTCGGCGGGCGGCTGATCCGTCCGGGGTCGACGGCAGGTTCGCGAGACTTGGAGGTTTGGATGTCGCGAGTGGGGCGAATGCCGGTCCAGGTGCCGGCGGGTGTCAAAGTGACGCAGAACGGACCGACGCTGACGGTCAAAGGGCCGAAAGGCGAGCTGACCCAGACGTTCGATCCAATGCTTAAAGTCGTAATCGAAAAGGACCAGGTTCTGGTCGCCACACCGGAGGCGCCAGGCTACGACGCGAAACATGGACTGACGCGGGCTTTGATCAACAATATGGTGATCGGCGTCACGGACGGCTACAAACGAAATCTGGAAATCGAAGGCGTCGGTTATCGGGCCGAGGTGCAGGGGCGAAATCTCGTTCTCTCCTTGGGGTTCTCGCACTCGATCGTCTATGAGCCGCCGGCCGGAATTTCGTTCGTCGTGGACAAGAGCCAACGGCTCTTCTCCGTCGAGGGAATCGACCGGCAGGTTGTGGGTGAAGTGGCTTCCAAGATCCGCTCCCTTCGGCCGCCGGAGCCGTACAAGGGCAAGGGGATCCACTATGCCGGCGAAAAGGTCCGCCGCAAGGCCGGCAAGGCGGGCAAGGTCGGAAGCGGCGCCAAGTAACGTTCGATTCTACTGCACGCGGAGCCATTCCGCGCGGTGAGGGTTCGCACATGAAGACACTGGAAACGACAGTCCGACGCGAGAGGCGAAAACGCCGTGTGCGCGCCAAAGTATCCGGAACGCCGGTGCGGCCGCGCCTCAACGTGTTTCGGAGCAACCGGCACATCTTCGCGCAGCTCATCGACGACAGCAAAGGTCATACGCTGGTCGCCGCGTCGACGCTGGACGCAGACGTGCGGAGTCAGGCGGCGCGGTTGAACAAGAAGGACGAAGCCAAGGCGGTCGGCAAGCTTCTGGCGCAGCGGGCGACCGAAAAGGGCGTCAAGCTGGTCGTCTTCGATCGCGGTGGTTATCAGTATCACGGGCGGATCAAGTCGTTGGCAGACGGGGCGCGTGAAGGCGGTCTAGAATTTTGATCGGACCCGGCATGCGGTATCCGGCGCTGGGAATGGCTCATTCGGAATTGCGAGTGACGATCGGCCGGGCCGGCGACGGTCGGGGCAATTGGCATTTGGCAGTTTGTGATTCGGAGAGGTTCAATGGCAAATCGTCCACGTGAACGGGATCGGGAAGATGAGGGGCCCGGGCTAGACGAGCGCGTCGTCCACATCGGACGCGTCGCCAAGGTCGTCAAGGGCGGTCGTCACTTTGGCTTTCGCGCCGTGGTCGTCGTCGGAGACAACAACGGCAGTGTCGGAGTCGGGGTCGGAAAGGCGCGCGAGGTGCCGGAGGCAATCCGCAAAGGGACGGAACGGGCCCGGAAAGCGATGCACAAGGTCCCGCTCGCCGGTGCGACGATTCCGCACCAGGTCGAGTCAAAGTTCGGCGCGTCCCTCGTCCTCCTCAAGCCGGCCACGCCCGGCACCGGCGTCATCGCGGGCGGCGGTGTGCGCGCGGTCTTGGAGTGCGCCGGCGTGCGCGACGTGCTCACCAAATCGCTGGGCAGCCCGAATCGGCTCAATGTGGTGCGCGCGACCGTTCAGGCGTTGCAGGAAATGAGCGACGCCGACGTAGAAGCCAAACGGCGCAACAAGCCGGTCCAACAGCTCTTGCCGCCGTGGAGGAGAACGCGAGATGGACAGCAAGGGTAAAATAAGAATTACCTGGACCAAGAGCGCGATCGGATACAAGAAGAACCAAAAGGCGACGATAGCGGCGCTCGGGCTGCGTAAGCTGGGCCAGACGGTGGAGCATGCGGACACGCCGCAGATACGCGGAATGGTTTTTGCGGTCCGCCACCTGGTACAGGTGCAGGAAGAACAAGCCTAGGCGGCGCCGCACGCCGCCCAACCTTCGGTAAGGTCGGATAGGACGCCTTATGAAATTACACGATCTGAAACCAGCGCCGGGTTCGAAAAAGAAAAGGAAACGCGTTGGCCGCGGAATTTCCGCCGGCCAGGGCAAGACGGCCGGACGGGGCACGAAAGGACAGCGGTCCCGAACGGGCCGCGGCATCAAGCCCTATTTCGAGGGCGGTCAGCTGCCGCTCGTGCGCCGGCTCCCACATACGCGCGGGTTCACGAACATCTTTCGCGTACCGTATCAGGTGGTGAACCTTTCCGCCCTGGACGCCGGCTTCGACGCGGGCGCCGAAGTGACGCCGCAGGTATTGCTCGAGCGAGGTCTGGTGCATCGGGCGGACCGGGTCAAGGTGCTGGGCGCGGGCGCGTTGAGCAAGGCGTTGAAGGTTTCGGCCCACGCCTTTTCCGCGAGCGCGAAGGAAAAGATCGCCGCCGCCGGGGGCAGCGCGCAAGAGGTGAATGACAACTGAGCGATGAGGGACGGCTCGGTGCGCGTCGTTCGTCGCGATACTTGTCATTGGAGGTTTTGGGATGCTTGATGCACTTCGAAATGCCATGCGTTTGCCGGACCTGCGCAACAAAATCCTCTTTACGCTGCTGATCTTGGTGGTCTATCGCTTTGCCGCGCACATTCCGGTGCCGAACGTCGACGTGAACGCGCTAAAAAGCGTATTTTCGCAGAACCAATTGCTCGGTTTTCTGGACTTGTTCTCGGGCGGCGCGTTGTCGAACTTTTCCGTCGTGGCGATGGGTGTCTACCCTTATATCACGGCGCAAATCATCATGCAGTTGGCCGTCGGCATCATTCCTTCGCTCGAGCGGATCGTGAAGGAGGGCGGCGAGGCCGGCCAGCAGCGAATCAGTCAATATACGCATCTGCTTACCATCCCGCTCGCGGCGTTGCAGGGTTTCGCGCAGGCGTCCGTCCTGACCCAAAGTAATCCGCCGGTCCTGAGCAGCTTCGGTTTGACGACCCATCCGCTCGAGACGCTGTCGATCATCATCACCCTTACGGCCGGCACCGTCTTTGCGATCTGGCTGGGAGAATTGATCTCCGAGCAGGGCATCGGGAGTGGTGTTTCGATCATTATTCTGAGCGGCATCGTCGCGGCGGTGCCGAACCGGGTCGGGCAGATGCTTCAAACCGGCGCCATCTCGTCGCTGATCGTCTTTGTCGTCGTCACGGTCATCACGATCGTCGGAATCGTGTACATCAACGAGGGGCATCGCCGGGTACCGGTCCAGTACGGCAAGCGGGTGCGGGGGACCAAGATGTACGGCGGCCAGACGACGCATATCCCGCTGCGGGTTAATTCGTCCGGCATGATCCCGTTGATCTTCGCGATTTCGATCCTGATCTTCCCGGGCGTGATCGCCGGCTTTTTCGTCGGGTCAAGCAACTCCTTTGTGAGTTCCATAGCGAACTCGATCGTCACGGCATTCAATCAAAGCAGCCCGGTCTATTGGATCGCGTACTTTGTGATGGTCATCGGTTTTACGTACTTTTACACCGACATCATCTTTCGACAGCAAAACCTGCCGGAGGCGCTGCAGCAGCAGGGGGGCTTTATCCCGGGGATACGCCCGGGCAAGCGTACGGAAGACTATTTGAACGGCGTGCTTCAGCGCATTACGTTGGTTGGCGCGGTCTTTCTTGGCTTGGTCGCGATCCTTCCATTCCTGCTCCAGGATTTTACGGAGACGACGACGTTGCTCATTACCAGCACCGGTCTGCTGATCGTCGTCGGCGTCGTGCTCGATACGATGAAACAGCTCCAGGCGCAGTTGATGATGCGCCACTACGAAGGTTTCATCAAATAGCGAATAGTCGGAGGCGGGACGGTACGGGTGCCATGTCCTGCCGGGCGCGCACGACTGTTCGCGCGACCCTCAACGGAGAGGTGGAATGTGACCGACGCCAAGTATGTCATTCTGCTTGGACCGCCCGGCGTGGGCAAGGGAACTCAGGCCAAACTCCTGGAAGAACGCTACGGACTTGCGCACGTGGCCAGCGGCGACCTCTTTCGGGAGCACATATCGAAAGAGACGTCGCTGGGTAAGTTGGCCAAGTCGTATATCGACCGTGGGGAGCTCGTGCCCGACGACGTTACGGTTCAAATGGTGATGGAGCGGATCGGCCGGCCCGATTGTGAGCAGGGCGTCGTCTTCGACGGTTTCCCTCGAACCGAAGCTCAGGCCAGCGCGCTGACTTCTGAGCTCTCTCTCGTCGGCAAGCGCATCGCCGGGGTGGTGCTGATCAACGCCAAGGATGACGTGCTCGTCCGCCGCCTAACCGCACGGTGGATTTGCCCGATCGACGGCGCGGTCTATAATTTGTATACGCATCCACCGACTGTTCCTGGGCGGTGTGACAACGAAGGCGCCGAACTCGTCCAGCGCAGTGACGATACCCTCGATACCGTGCGAAGGCGGCTGGATGTTTACCGATCTCAAACCGCTCCATTGGTCGACTATTATCGGGCAAAGGATATGCTGAGCGAGATCGACGGGAGTCAAGCGATCGGCGAGGTCGAAGCGGCCCTCGCGCGAGTGATAGAGAGGTTGTGACCTGGTCACAGATCGATGATGTTTCATCGTATCGAGCACGAGATTGCGATCATGCGCGAAGCCGGCCGCATTGTCGCGCAGGTGTTGGAGGTCGTCCACAAGACGATCAAGCCGGGTGTCAGCACGGCCGAGCTGGACGCGATCGCGTATGAGCTTATTACGAGCAAAGGCGCGACTCCGTCTTTCAAAGGTTACCGAGGATTTCCTGCCTCCATCTGCGCGTCGATTAACGAAGAGGTCGTGCACGGTATTCCTAACACCAAACGGGTCTTGAAGGACGGCGATATCATCGCGATTGACGTGGGTGCGACTCTCAAAGGGTTTGTCGGCGACGGCGCGGCCACCTTCGGGGTCGGCGACGTGTCGCAAGTCGCCCGGCGCTTGATGGAGGCGACGGAAGGTTCGTTGCTGTCTGGCATCGCTCAAGCCCGGGCCGGGAATCACCTTGACGATATCTCGGGAGCCGTGCAAGATTATGCCGAGGCGCGTGGATTTGCAGTCGTCCGGGAGTACGTGGGGCACGGCGTGGGCCGGTCGATGCACGAAGATCCGCAGATCCCCAATTACCGTCAGGGCAAACGGGGCTTGCAGCTCAAGTCGGGCATGACGCTGGCGATCGAACCGATGGTGAATGAAGGCGTTTGGGAAACCCGCACCCTGCGCGACAAATGGACGGTGGTTACCCAAGACGGCAAGCTTTCGGCGCACTTTGAGCACTCGATCGCCGTGACCGACGGTGAGCCGGCGATCCTCACGCAACTCTAACGCAATTTGACGAACGACGGACATGGCGCTCCGCACGGTCCGCAGCATGATCGGGCGTTTTGTCAAGTCGACGCCGGTCGGAAGCGAGCACAAGCGCCGATCTTGTCCAGTCGCTTGGGAGGAATGAATGAAGGTACGTCCATCGGTGAAGCCGCGCTGTGAAAAATGCAAGATCGTTCGTCGCAAGGGCATCGTGCGGATCATTTGTGTGAACCCAAAGCACAAGCAAAAGCAGGGTTAGGAAGCTGTCGCTCGTTCGGGTGACGCGTCGCCAGACGGTGTTTTGATTCGAAGGGTGGTCTCGGAGGTATTATGGCTCGTATTTCAGGCGTCGATCTACCGCGTCAAAAGCGTGTTGACATCGCATTGCGCTACATCTACGGCATCGGGCCCTACCGCGCCGTCGAGGTGTTGGAAAAGGCGCAGGTAAACCCGGCGATCCGCGTGCGCGATTTGTCCGAAGCTGAAGTGTCGCGCATCCGCACGATCATCGACCGCGATTATAAGGTGGAAGGCGACCTGCGGCGCGAAATCGCGATGAACATAAAGCGCATGCAGGAAATTGGCACGTATCGCGGTCTGCGGCATCGCCGCAGCCTGCCTGTGCGCGGCCAGCGGACGCGCACGAACGCGCGGACCAAGCGAGGCGCTCGCAAGACCGTCGCGGGCCGCCGCCGCTCCAAAGCGAAGAAGTAGCCGGCGGCGCCGGTCGCGGGTCCTACCGACGGTTGGGGATGGCGTGCGGGCCGTTGAACAAATACGGCCCCGTGTCGTCGAGTGGACCATTTGACAAACGCAGGAGGAAATGTGGCTGACGAAAAATCGACGTCATCATCGACGAGCGCGCCGCGCCGCCCGGTGCGGCGCGGCGGCAAAAAAGAGCGTCGCGCGGTACCGTACGGACGTGCCTGCATTCAGGCGACGTTCAACAATACGATCATTACGTTTACGGACATGCAGGGAAACACCATCGCGTGGGGCAGCGCCGGCGGAAGCGGATTCAAGGGCTCGCGCAAGAGTACGCCGTACGCCGCGCAGATCGCCGCGCAGAATACGGCGCGCACCGCGATGGACCTCGGCATGCGCGAGGTAGATGTCCTCATTCAAGGGCCTGGCCCGGGACGCGAAGCAGCCATTCGTGCGCTGCAGCAGGCGGGCCTTCGCGTCCGATCGATCGCGGACAAGACGCCGATCCCGCACAACGGCTGCCGTCCACCGAAGAAGCGGCGAGTATAGGAGGATAGATGGCACGATATATTGGTTCAGTCTGCGTGCTGTGCCGGCGTGAAGGCGAGAAATTGTTCCTGAAGGGCGATCGGTGCATGACGCCAAAGTGCGCGATCGAAAAGCGCAACTATCCGCCTGGACCGCACGGCCAATCTGGCTCGTTCCGGCGCAAGATCAGCGACTATGCCACGCAGCTGCGCGAAAAGCAAAAGGCGCGTCGGATTTACGGCGTGCTGGAGCGCCAGTTCCGCCGCTATTTTCACGAGGCCAGCAAGAGCACCGGCGTCACCGGCGCGGCGCTCTTACAGTATCTGGAGACGAGACTGGACAATATCGTATACCGGCTCGGCTTCGCCGTCAGCCGGAAGCAAGCCCGGCAGCTCGTCCTGCACGGCCATTTTCTGGTCAATGGTAGAAAGGCAACGGTGCCCTCGTACTTGCTCAAGCCCGGCGACACGATTGCCGTCGCCGAGGCGAGTCGCAAGAATCCCTTCTTCGAAAAGATCTCGAAGGAGCAGTCTCATCAATTGGTGCCCGAGTGGTTGTCCCTCGACGCTCCAAATTTCGGGGGCAGTGTCGTCAGTCTTCCTACGCGCCAGCAGATCGAGACTCCTCTCAAGGAACAATTGATTGTGGAGTACTATAGCCGGTAAGGTGTGGCGATAGAGGTTGGAAGTTCGAAATTGGAAGACGGATGACGTCGAGGGGTCTCCCATTTCCAACATCCAGCATCCAATCTCCAACACTTGCCAGGAGGGTGCACGTTGGAAGCGGTATTGCCCAAGATAGAAGCGGAAGCGGTAACAAAGAGCTACGGAAAATTCGTCATCGGTCCTTTGGAGAGCGGCTACGGAGTGACCCTCGGCAACGCCATTCGGCGCGTCCTCCTGGCGTCGCTTTCGGGCGCGGCGGTCTCGTCCGTTAAGGTGGAAGGCGTCCACCACGAGTTCACGCCCATCCCGCACGCCAAAGAGGACATGACGCAGTTGATCTTGAACCTCAAGCAGCTGCGCTTCAAGTTGTTCGATTCGGACCAATCGCTGCGGCTGCATTTGGAGGCGCGCGGACGCGGGAGCGTCACGGCGGGTGACATTCAGCTGCCGGCGCAGGTAGAGATCATCAATCCCGATCAACATTTGCTCACGCTGGATTCCGACGATGCCGCGATCGATATGGATCTGTCCATCAGCCGCGGCAAAGGCTATTCGCCCGCGGAAGAGCGCGGCAAGCTGCCGATCGACGAGATTCCGGTCGACGCGGTGTACAGCCCTGTGAAAAAGGCCAGCGTTCGGGTCGAACCCGCCCGCGTCGGGCAGGTAACGAATTACGACAATCTCATCATGGAGATCTCGACCGACGGCTCCATTTCGCCGCGCGAAGCGCTGACGGAGAGCGCACGGATTCTGCTCAAGTTGTTCAACCTGGTCGCCGGTTTTGCAGCCGAGCCGGAGGTTGAGGTCACCTCAGAATCCGAGATTCCGAGCCGGGTCTACGACACACCTATTGAGGAGCTCGAGCTCTCGGTGCGCGCGTACAACTGCCTCAAGCGCGCCGGGATCACCAAGGTGGGCGAGGTATTGGAACGGCTGCAAAAGGGCAAGGACGAGATCCTCGCGATTCGCAATTTCGGTCAAAAGTCCCTGGACGAGTTGATGGAACGACTGGGCGAAAAGGGTTACCTCGATGCCATTCAGCCGGCGGCTGATATTCTGACGCCGTCCGAAGACGGAGCC
This sequence comes from Chloroflexota bacterium, assembly GCA_023380675.1. Next base: position 11,316 of record JAMCRS010000244.1, on the reverse strand, counting down.
GAGAGCGAGTCCGAGACTCCGAGCGAAGGAGAATAGCGATGCGACATCGAGTAGCAGGCCGCCAGTTGGGGCGCGACAAGAGCGCGCGGCAAGCGTTGTTTAGGGGACTGATCACCGAGTTGTTCCGTCATGAACGGATCGAAACGACCGAAGCCAAGGCCAAGGCGATCCGACCGGAAGCGGAAAAGCTGATCACACTGGCCAAGCGCGGAGACTTGCACGCCCGAAGGCTCGCGGCGCGGCGAATCATGGATCCGGACACGACGAAAAAGCTGTTCGAGACGCTGGGTCCGCGGTACAAAGAGCGTGCGGGTGGCTATACCCGCCTGTTCAAAGTCGGTCCGCGACTGGGAGACGCGGCGCCGGTGGTCATCATGGAATTGGTCGATCGCGAGGCTTAGACGGACGCCGACGAGCGAGCGCATAGTCAAATAGTGGCGCCGGCGCCCCTGGCGCAACGCTGAAGAGGATGAGCCGCCTTCTCGCGATCGTGGAGTTCGACGGCACTGATTTTCATGGCTTTCAGATTCAACAAGGCCGGCGTACCGTTCAGGGCGAACTCGAGCTCGCGCTGTATCGGATCACCGGCGTGCGGGTGCGAGTGATCGGCGCCGGGCGAACGGACACGGGCGTGCATGCAGCCGGCATGGGGGCTCATTTCGATACCGGGTGGGAACGCGGAAAAGAAGTGCTGTTGCGGGCGATGAACGCGGTCTTGCCGCCTGACGTGGCGCTGCGCGCGCTGAGAACTGTCCCGCCGACGTTTTCAGCTCGGTTTGACGCCCACAGTCGCTCGTACCGCTACACGATCTTGAATCACCCCGTGCGTTCTCCGCTTGCCGAGCGCTACGCGCTGAGGGTGCCCGAGCCTCTGGACGTCGGTGCCATGGACACCGCGACGAGTCTCTTGATCGGCCGACACGACTTTGGTCCATTCGGGAGGCCGCCGTACGGCAACAATGCGGTCAGGGAGATGCATCGGGCGCGAGCGCAAAGGAGCGGTGATCGAATTACGATTGATCTGGAGGCCAATGCGTTCCTGTACCGTATGGTGCGACGAATCGTGGGCACGCTGATTGCGGTCGGGAACGGTGCGTTGAGTGTAGCCGAGTTCGGCCAAGTATTGGAGGACAAGAGACGCGCGCGGGACTCCGTTCCGCCGCACGGTCTCTGCCTGACCGCCATAAACTACGACTTGCAAGACGAATCAGAACGTCGGAGCGAAAGATGAAGACATTCAATACCAAGCCCGCCGATATCAAGCGGGAATGGTACCTCGTGAACGCCGACGGCAAGACCCTCGGGCGCCTTGCCACGGGTATCGCGCGGGTGCTCAAGGGCAAACACAAAACGATCTACACGCCGCACCTGGACACCGGTGATTTCGTGGTCGTGGTGAACGCGGAAAAAATTCACGTCACCGGCAAGAAACTCGACGCGAAATTCTACGTCCGGCATTCCGGCTATCCCGGCGGTCTGAAAAAAGTCTTTCTGCGCGAGCAGTTGGACAAGCATCCTGATCGCGTGATCAAGGCTGCGGTGTGGGGAATGCTGCCGCACGGCCGCTTGGGACGGCAGATGTTCAAAAAGCTAAAGGTCTATCGGGGCGTTACGAACCGACACGCGTCACAAAAGCCGAAAGCGTTGGAGGTCTAAGCATGGCGACTGGAAAATATTACGAAGGACTTGGTCGGCGGAAGGCCGCCATTGCGCGCGTGCGGCTGTTCGCCGGGAGCGGCGGCTTTACGGTCAATGACAAGCCTTTGGCCGAATATTTCGCGCGCCCCAGTCTCATTAGCCGCGCGATCAGCCCGCTCAAGGTGACGCAGAACGAAGACCGATTCGCGATTTCGGTCAAAGTGAATGGCGGCGGCATGGTCGGCCAGTCGGACGCGGTTTCGCTCGGATTGGCGCGCGCGTTGCTCGCCGCCGACGGTGGGTTCAAGATCTCCCTCCGCAAGGCAGGCTTGCTTACACGCGATCCACGTGAAAAAGAACGCAAGAAACCGGGTCTCAAGAAAGCCCGCAAGGCGAAGCAGTACACCAAGCGTTAAGCTCGCGACCGCAAGAATTTGAAAAGAAGGCGGGCGGGGATGATCCCTCGCCCGCCTTTTCGCGTGCTCAGACCTGTGTAAGCTCGAGTCCGGGTGGTCGGAATGGTGCGGTCGGCGTTAGCGTCAGGGCAGCGGGGCTTGATTCCAACCGGTCAATTTCCAGCCTAATGGTAGCAAGAGCGTGCCCACAGCGGTTTTCGCCAGATCGCCCGGCATGAACGGCAACAGACCGAGCGCCGCAATCTGGCCGATCGGCACAAAACGACCAAGCCATGCCAGTCCAAAGGCATAGATGACGACGTTTCCGACCAGCATGGCAAGCAAGCTCGTCGCGACGCGCCGGTCCCATCCGTGTTCGGCCAATAGCCCCGTGACGAACGCCGCGGCCAAAAACCCGGCGAGGTATCCCCCGGTAGGTCCGAGCAGGTGGACGAATCCCGCGCCGCCAGCCGCGAATACCGGCAGGCCCGCTACTCCCTCTGCGAGGTACGCTATGAGACAGGCGGCCGCCCTTCGGCTGCCATAGGTGGCGCCAATCAGCAGCACCACGAGCGTTTGCGCGGTCACTGGCACTGGACTAAAGGGAAGCGGAATTGCGACTTGCGCCGACAAAGCCAGCAGAATCGATCCTCCGATGACGAGCCCAGCGTCATAGGCCGCGGTGTGGCTCTTTAGAGAAATCCGTGCCGCGTCCGCGTATGTTCCATAGCTCATTGGTATACCTCGTTGAGAATGGCGGTGTCCGAATTTACCTTCGCTCACCGTACTTGGTCGGGCATTCTTTACGGCGAGATGCACCCCGCGAGAACCACGCGGGCAGCAATCATAGCCGATCCGTGGCTGGGAGCGCGAATCGTCCGGCTAGCTGTGCCCGAACGCGTATAGGATCCCGACAATGGCGACTCCCCAGGCGACGATCGAGCCGATGAGCGGCTTGTCCTTCAAAACCATCTCTTCTGGGCTGCCGCCTTCGTTTTTGACCAGGACGAGGTAGAGCAGCCGGAAGACAATGTAGAGCGCGAACGGAATCGTCAGCATCATCGAGTGATTCTTCGGCAGATTGTCGGCCGAGAATGTGTAGAGCGAGTACGCCATGACGAAGGACGCGGTCGTAACTGAAATCATCTGATCGAGAACTTCGGGGGTGTACTCCTTGAGAATGAGCCGATGATTCGTCGCGTCCCCTTCGAGCAGGACGAGCTCGTGGCGGCGCTTGCTAAAGCCGATGAACAGACCCACCAGGACCGTGCAAACGTAGAGCCACGGCGACGTCGGTACGCTGATGGCGGCGGCGCCGGCGACGGCGCGCAAGACGAGTCCGGCGGCCAGCACGAACACGTCGACGATCACAATATTCTTTAGAACGTACGAGTAGAACAGCATCATGAGAAAGTACAGCGACGCCACAATGCCGAACCACACGTCGAGAAGAAACGAAAGCGGAAATGCCACAGCCATTAGGACGACGATGGCCGCAACCGCGGTGGAAGGCTTGAGCGCGCCCGAGGCGAGCGGGCGATTGCGCTTGGTGGGATGCCGCCGATCCTTGTCAATATCCACCAGGTCGTTGATAAGGTAGATGACGCCCGAAATCATGCAAAACAGGCAAAATGCCGCTATCGAGATCGCGAACATCGAATACATCTCGCGCGAAAACGGCTGCCAGTATTGGCGCAGCGTAAAAACGAGCGGGAAAAAAACCATCAGGTTCTTGGACCACTGACGCGGGCGGACTGTTTTCAGCAATGCGAGTAGCATCGTTCCTCCAAGTCCCGGCAATCATACTTGGAATCACGGCAAAGTCAATTTCAGACTCGGAGTTGCCCTCGGCGCGCTCCGGCACGACCCAAAAGGTTGCCCGTGGCCGCGCGGGACGCCAGATCGGGGAATAACTTGACTTTTTCCTGGGTTGAGCATATCTTTGAGTTGTGGCGAAAAAACGCCTGGACCTCATGCTCGTCGAGCGCGAGCTGGTCGAATCACGCCAACGCGCTCAGGCGCTCATCCTTGCCGGCGGCGTTCGCGTGAACGGCGACCGGGTGGTCAAGGCCGGCGCTCTGATTGCCGACGACGCGGACATCGCGTTGAGTGCGCCGCTGAAGTACGTTGGGAGAGGCGGACTCAAGCTAGAAGGTGCACTCGCCGCGTTTCAGGTCAGACCGACGGGCATGACGTGTGTCGACGTCGGTGCGTCGACGGGGGGGTTCACCGATTGCCTGCTTCAATCGGGCGCCACCCGGGTTTACGCGATCGACGTAGGGTACGGCCAGCTGGCGTGGAAGCTCAGGAGCGATCCACGCGTGGTCGTGATGGACCGCGTCAACATCCGCTACCTTGAGAGGCTCCCCGAAAAGGTTGACCTCGCGGTTGTCGACGTCGCGTTCATCTCGTTGCGGCTGGTTCTGCCGGTCGTCATGACCTATCTGTTGCCGTGTGGGGAGATCGTCGCGCTCGTCAAGCCGCAGTTCGAAGCCGGCCGCAATCAGGTCGGAAAGGGAGGCGTCGTGCGAGACCCGGGCGTCCACCGCGCCGTGGTCGAGCGAATCGCGCGCAGCGCAGAAGAGACCGGATTGCGCGTACGAGGAGTATGCCGTTCGCCGATCAAGGGCGCGGACGGTAACACCGAGTTCTTCATTCACCTATCCGCAGATCCTACTCTGGAAAGCGTATCCGTCGCGCAGATCCCACAGTATTCCGAGGCAAATTGATCAGCAAAGGACTGGTTATGCAGTCGCAAAGCATTGCGGCTGAACCGATAGCGGCTCTTCCGTTTCGCCATGTTCCTAGACACGTCGGAATAATGATGGACGGGAATGGACGCTGGGCGCGGCTGCGCGGCCTCTCCCGTCTGGCGGGGCATCGGCACGGGACGGAAAACGTGCGGCGCGCCCTGGACGCCTGCGCCCGTTTCGGAATCCGCATCGTGACGCTATACGTGTTTTCGACGGAGAATTGGGGACGCCCCCGGGAAGAGGTAGACGGTCTCTTTGAGCTCTTGGCTCAAGTGATCGACCGCGAGACGGAGAACTTTCGCGCACAGGGTGTGCGATTGATTCACAGCGGCTCGTTGGAAGGCGTTCCCTCTATCCTTGCGGAAAAGGTGACACGCGCGGTTCAGGCGACGCGCGATAACCAAAATTACATCCTCAACGTGGCATTCAACTACGGCGGCCGAATGGAGATCTTGCGAGCGGTACAGCAAATCCTCGCCGACCACGTCCCGGCGGACCAGGTGTCTGAAGAGCTGGTGGAGCGTTATCTGTACACTGCCGGTCTGGGCGACATGGATTTGATCATACGCACGGGCGGAGACCAGCGCCTGTCCAACTTCTTTCCCTGGCAAGGAGCGCGCGGAGTATTTCTGAGCACGCCTACCTTCTGGCCGGATTTTGACGAGAATGAACTTGCCAAGGCACTTACGGCGTACGATCGCTTCATGCAGTCCGCGGATTAGAATTCCTCGATCGATGCAGACCTTCGAACGCCGGATGGCAGAACGCCGTCCGGCGTTTCCGTTTTGGCCGCCAGCCGGAATGCGTGGCGACCGAACAGATTGGAGCGGCACGGGTGCCGACGCATTTTGCTATGCGTGCATGCGCGCCGCACGTCCCGCAACCGTTGGATGGGGCCAATGTGCCTCGAAAGTGAGAAAGCCTCTGCGACCGTGTTGACGCACTTTGGCGTGTGGTGGTAGAATGATCAAGTCACATTGTGCGCGCCGCTGAGCGAACGTGGAAAACGCAGTCGCTAGGTCTCAGATGAATTCGGCGCATGATGCGGCGCAAGTGAGCTAGCCGATGACTGGAGTAGTCTAAACATGTTACATGGCGCTGGCCCGGCCGGCGGTTGGTGGAGTTCGATTCGTTTCAATCGAGAACAAGCGCAGCCGCACGTTACGCGAGATCTGCTCGGGCGCGTCGCCGCGTACGCGCGTCCCTACACCACCGGAATTATGGTGATGCTCGTGTCCATTCTGGCGTCGTCGTTGATGGGGCTCGTGCCTCCCCTCCTTTATCGTGAGCTGATAGACCATGCACTGCCGCAGCGGGACCTCGCCCGGCTGAATATCGTCGTTCTCGGCATGGTCGCGATTCCCGTGATTGACGGCCTGAACGGCGTGGGACAGCGCTGGCTCACGTCCCGCATCGGCGAGGGAATCATCGCCGATCTGCGCAAGGCGCTTTACGCGCACATGCAGCGAATGTCCCTGCGCTTTTTTACGAACACAAAGACCGGCGAGCTCATGTCGTGGCTCAACAACGACGTGGTGGGCGCACAACGCGCGGTCACCAGCACGCTCGTCTCGATCATCACCAGCGCGTTTCAGGTGGTCGCGACGCTGGCGATCATGATTTCGCTCGATTGGCGCCTCACTCTGGTGAGCGTTGTCATTCTTCCCCTTTTCGTGCTGCCCATGCCGCGCATGGCGCGATTATTCCGCGAGATCATTAATCAGCAATTGGACCTCAACGCGCAGATGAACGCGCAGATGAACGAGACGTTGAACGTTATTTGTGGGGCGCTGCTGGTAAAGCTCTTTGGCCGGCAGCGGGACGAGACCGCTCGCTTCGGCGAACGCGCCGAGCGCGTGCGCGATATTGGCGTGCGGCAGGCGATGGTGGGCCGCTGGTTCTTTATGCTCCTTGGCTTGGTCGGGACGGCTGGCACGGCGATCGTTTGGTTGGCGGGCGGGTATCTGGTCGTCCAGGGCTCGTTCACGATCGGGACCATCGTCGCGTTCGCCGCGTACTTGACGCAGTTGTATACGCCCGTCTCGACCTTGATCAACGCGCGCGTCGATTTTGCGACGTCGATGGTGTCCTTCGAACGCGTCTTCGCAATGCTCGATTTGCCGGTTGAGCTCGAGGATCGCCCCGGGGCGCTCGAACTCGCACGGGTGCGCGGCGACGTTCACTTCGAGAACGTGACGTTTTCATATCTGGAGTCTGAACGCGCCGACGAGCCCGGCTCGGATGGGGAAGGACCGTTGCCCGTAGCCGTGTTTGATTCAGATGGCGAGCGACCGGCCGCTGCGACTTCGGTCGTGGCCCGGCCCGACGGGAACGGCCACAAAGTCCAGCCGCCGCGCCTCGTTCCGACGCGGCGCTATGCGCTGCGTTCCGTCGATTTCGAGATCAAGGCCGGGCAGTTAGCCGCACTCGTCGGCCCGAGCGGCGCGGGTAAGACGACGATCACGTACCTTATCCCGCGACTGTACGATCCGACGGAGGGACGCGTGCTCGTCGACGGACACGATTTGCGGGACGTCACTCTGGACTCGCTCAGCCGGCAGATCGGAATGGTTACGCAAGAGACCTATCTCGTTCACGACACCGTGCGCGCAAACCTGCTCTATGCCAAACCGACTGCAACGCAAGAGGAGATCGAGCGTGCCGCGCGCGCCGCGAACATTCACGATTTCATTGCCAAGCTGCCCCAGCAGTATGAAACGATCGTCGGCGAGCGCGGTTATCGCCTGAGCGGCGGCGAAAAGCAGCGGGTGGCCATCGCACGGGTGATTCTAAAGGACCCGCGCATTTTGGTGCTGGACGAAGCGACGTCGAGCCTGGATTCAGAGTCGGAGGCTTTGATCCAGGACGCTCTCAAACCTCTGATGAAGGGACGGACGAACGTCGTCATCGCACACCGGCTTTCGACCATCCTCGCGGCGGACGTCATTCTCGTGATCGAAGAGGGCCGCGTGGTCGAGCGCGGTACGCACAGTCAGCTGCTCGAACAGAACGGGCTGTACGCGCGGCTGTACCACACCCAGTTCCGCGATCAGCTCGCGCTCGCGGAATGAGCTGGAACCGGGGCGCGGGCAGCATTCACACGCCGGCGGGCCGTCGGCCGGGATCGGCAGGTAGGAAGGGAACCTAAATGTTCAAGGATATCGCGGATGTCAAGAGCGCATTGGCAGCGCAGCAATATATCGCGACCGACGAAATCGCCACGGTGATTTATCTGGCGGACCGGCTAGAAAAGCCGGTGCTGGTCGAAGGACCGGCGGGCGTCGGCAAGACCGAGCTAGGCAAAGCATGGGCGTGCGGAGCGCAGCGCGACCTGATCCGCATGCAGTGCTACGAGGGGTTGGACGAGACCAAGGCGTTGTACGAGTGGGAGTACGCCAAGCAAATGCTCTACACGCAGCTCCTCCGGGACAAGCTCCACGACCTGCTTCACGACACGACGACGCTGGCGGAGGCGGCGGATCGTTTGGCTTCCGAGGAGGACGTGTTTTTCTCAAAGCGTTTCCTCCTGCCGCGTCCGCTCCTCCGTGCGATCGTCGCCGACAAGCCGTCGCTCCTGCTCATCGACGAGATCGACCGAGCGGACGCTGAATTCGAGGCCTTTCTCCTCGAAGTCTTGAGCGATTTCCAGGTCAGCGTGCCCGAGCTGGGTACGCTCAGGGCCAAACACATGCCGCTGGTGATTCTGACCAGCAATAACACGCGCATT